>JAISBN010000086.1 GCA_031266175.1 Treponema sp.
CTGACTAAAATTATCAGATAGGACATTTCTATTGAACGCTCTATAGGACATTTTCACTGATTTTTAACAGCCCAATTTCCGGGGCAAGACCGAAATAGCCCCGGAAAAGAGAAAGCCGCTTTCCTTTGCCATGATTAGGCTGTTTAACGGCTAATCCAGCGCCGGGGGGTGTCTAACTACCCCTTTTCCCGAAAACCTCATCCGGCCCCGGCTTTGGAGCTGTTTTTTTCCTCCAAGCCCCGGTAAAAAGCCCCTTTTTTTGCCCCCACTGTCAACTTTTTGTTTGGTTGATTTAGGGGAATTTTTTTTTTATTTTCCGCCCCGGACAGGGGTATGAAATATTACCTTGAATGTCTTTTGTACCAGGACTATACTATCCAAGGGAGACTTTTATTGTGGATAAAAACACGCTTATTGACCGGGCAAAGGACTATATACGCAGGGAGAAGGACGCCGGTTTCCGCGCCGAGGTGGAAAAACTCCTGGCCGCCGAAGACCCGAAGGAGCTGGAAGACCGGTTCTACCGGAACCTGGAATTCGGCACCGGGGGCCTCCGGGGGGTAATTGGCGGCGGCTACAACCGGATGAATACCCTGGTGGTAAAAAGCGCCACCCAGGGGCTGGCCGCCTATCTGAAAAAGGCCTTCCCGGAAAAGGCCGCCGCCGGAAAGCTTTCCGCGGTCATTGCCTTTGACAGCCGCCATTATACGGCCGAATTCGCCGAGGCCGCCGCGCTCGTTCTGGCGGCTAATGGAATTAAAACCTACCTTTTTTCGGGGCTGCGGCCCACGCCGGAGCTCTCCTTTGCCATACGCAGGCTGGGCTGCGATACGGGCATCGTGGTTACCGCGAGCCACAACCCGCCCCGGTATAACGGCTACAAGGCCTACTGGAACGACGGTTCCCAGGTGGTGCCCCCCCATGACGCCGGAATCATCGAAGAGGTAAACGCCGTTGATATTATAGAAGAAACAAGCAGGCAGGAGGCCCTGGACAGGGGGCTCCTTCTAATCGTTGACAGGGAAGTTGACGAGCCCTACCAGGCTATGGTGAAGTCCCGGCTTTTCCGGCCCGATCTGATCAAGGCAAAGGCGGGGGAAGTAAAAATCGTCTACACCCCCCTCCACGGAACCGGAGCCATGCACGTCGAAAAGGTTCTGGGCGATCTCGGCCTCAAGGTAATCACCGTGCCGGAACAGCGGGAGGGGAACGGCGATTTCCCCACCGTGGCCTTTCCCAACCCCGAGGAAGCGGCGGCCCTGGACATGGCGATAAAACTCGGCGAAAAGGAAGGCGCCGACGTGGTAATGGCCACAGACCCCGACGCCGACCGCTTCGGAATAGCCGTGCCTTCGGGCAAAGCCGGAGGGTACACCCTTGTTACCGGCAACCAAATGGGCGTACTCCTTGCCGATTATATCTTCCTTTCGCTCAAAGAGCTGGGCAGGCTGCCCCCGAAGGCCGCCATGATAAACTCCATCGTTACCACCGGTATGCAGAGGCGGGTGGCCGAGTCTTACGGAGCGGTCTGCGCCGAGTGCCTTACGGGATTCAAATGGATAGCCGATGTTATGCGCCGGTGGGAAGAGGGGAAGGCCGAAGCGCGGGATTTTGTCTTCGGCACCGAGGAAAGCTACGGTTACCTTGTTGAAACCGAAGTGCGCGACAAGGACGGCGTCAGCGCCGCGGCTCTGACCGCGGAGATGACCCTCTACTGGCGGAGCAGGGGGAAAAGCCTCCTTGACCGGCTGAAGGAGCTTTACGAGCGGAACGGTTACTGGCGGGAGCTGGGTATTTCCAAATATTTCCAGGGGCCCGGGGGCGCCGCGATTATGAAGGGGATTATGGACAAGTACCGGTCGGCCCCCCCCGCAAGCCTGGGCGGCATAAAGGTGTCGAAGGTGCGGGATTTGAAAAACGGCGCCGGGGGCCTTCCGGCCAGCGACGTGCTTCAGTTCTACCTTGCCGACGGTACGGTGGTCAGCGCCCGGCCCAGCGGCACCGAGCCCAAGATTAAATTTTACGCCACCTGCTGCGCCGGCGCGGAGGCGGGGCTCGATGCCGCCAGGGCGGAGGCGGGCCGCAAGCTGGAGGCGATACAAAAAGACATCCGCGCAGTTATCGGCTCGTAAGAACCACTAACCGTACCGGGTCGTAATCTTTTGCATGGAGTGTTGTACCGATGAATCGTTTTGTTGTCCTTGGCTGTTCCCTGGCGGCGCTTTTTTCTTCCTGTTCGATCAACAAGCTGGTGATCAACAAAGTTTCCGACGCCCTTACCGGCAGCGGGTCAAACGCGGTGTTCCTGGGGGACACGGATCCCCAGCTGGTAGGGGACGCTCTGCCCTTTGCCATCAAAATGTACGAAACCCTGCTGGACAAGAACCCCGATCATCCGGGGCTTATCCTGACCACCGGCTCCCTTTTTGTCATGTACGCCAACGCCTATGTCCAGGGACCGGCGGATATGCTTCCCCCGGGGAGCTATGCGGAAAAGCTTGCCGCCCTGGAGCGGGCAAAAAAACTGTACCTCCGGGGGGCGGCGATCCTGGAACGGGGAATCGTGAACAAGTACCCCGGCCTGCTTGCTCCCTTTACCGCCGGCGGGGAAACAGGAAATTTTGACATCTCCGCGGAACTGGCCGCGGTCAATAAAGAAGACGTTCCCCTGTTCTACTGGTACGCCGCGGGGAACCTGTCCGCCTATGCCTTAAATCCCTTTGATATAGGCCTTGGCATGCGGATACCCCTGCTCGGCGCGATGATGGAACGGGCCTACGAACTGGATCCGGATTTTAACTCCGGCGTACTGGACGACTTTTTCCTTTTGTTTTACGCGTCCCTTCCCGAAGGCATGGGGGGCAGCAGGGAAAAAGCGGAAATCCATTACCGGCGGGCGCTGGAAAAATCCGGGGGCCGTTCCGCCGGTCCCTATGTTTCCTATGCCCGGGCGGTGGCGGTTCCCGCCCAGGATTACCAGGGCTTTAAGGAAAACCTGGAAGCGGCCCTGGCCGTCGATCCGGGATCGGATCCTTCCAATACCCTGGTTAACATCATAAGCCAGCGGAAAGCCAAATACCTGCTTGAAAAAGCCGGAGAGTTCTTTGCCGAATTCGGCGACCCGGACGACGCCTGGGACGAAGACAATTATGAATAAGAAGGAGTGAATATGATCATGCTGAAAAAAACCTGTTTTACCCTGGCCTTTGCCGCGGTCCTGCTGCTTGCTCCGCAGCTGCATGCCCAGCGGCCTCCCCGGAAGACAACCATTAAACTGGCGTCCATGGTGCCGGAAAATACCGAATGGGGCCAGGCGCTGAACAAACTGGCCGCCGAGTGGTCCAGGGTAACCAACGGCGAAGTGGCGCTGCAGGTCTATGCCAACGGTACCCAGGGTACCGAGGACGCGGTGTTACAGAAGCTTAACATGAACACCATCCAGGCCGCGGTGCTGACCAGTTTCGGCCTTAACAAAATAGCCCCCGAAATCCTTACCCTCAGCTGCCCTTTCTTTATTAGGAATGACGCGGAACTAACGGAAGTGCTCAGGCACGTCAAGGGCGATTTTGAGGCAAAGATCAATTCCCAGAATTATTTTTCCCTGGCCCTGGTCCGGGGCGGCTGGGTTAAATTTTTTTCCCGCACTCCGGTGTTTGTCCCCTCGGACCTTAAGCAGCAAAAAGTGGGCAGCATCCCCTCGGAACCGGAACTGGCCCAGGCTTTCAGGACCATGGGCTACCAGGTGGTGATGGTGGATCAGAACCGGATCCTCATCGCCCTCCGGGGCGGGTCCATCGACGCGGTGTACCAAAGCCCCATCGCCGCCGCGGGATTCCAGTTTTTCGGGGTGGCCAAAAATATGGCTTCCATCAACATTGCTCCCTTTATGGGGGGTATCGTCCTGAACAAACATGCCTGGGAATCCATTCCCGCCAGGTACAAAAACGAACTTATCCGGGTTACCCAGAAGATTGCCGCGGAAATCGAACTGTCCCTGCTCAAGCTGGAAAACGACGCCGTCCGGCAGATGAAAAACTACGGCATGGCGGAGAACCAGATCAGTCCCCGGCAGCAGCAGGAATGGTACGACGACGTAAACCGGGTTATCCCCAGCCTGCTGGGTACGACCTTTAACCGGGCCATGTACGGTAAGATCGACGGCATCCTTAGAGCCTACCGGATCCGGCAATGACGGCCGAAGCGGGGAAAAAGAGCCTGTTCCGTTCCGCTGAGGACTGGCTCTGCATTGCCTCCCTCGTGCTCCTGGTGCTGGTGCCCGCCGCGGACGCGGCGATGCGGCTTTTCTTAAAGACAGGATTCCCCGACGCATCGGGCCTGATGATTCACCTGCTGCTGGTGGCGGGCCTTTTATCGGGAATGATAACCACCAGAAACGATGAACATCTTTCCATCGGGATTGTCCAGAATTTTTCCACCGAAAAGGTCAAACGCCGGGTTTCGGTTATCACCCATGTCCTCTCCGCCTTTGTGATAATCCTTATCGCCTGGGCCGCGGTGTCCTTTATCCGCATAGGACTGATGGGCCGCCTTATTTCAGGAATTATCCCCGACCGTTTTTTCGCCCTTATTATCCCCATAGGGTACGCCGTCATCGCGTTCCGCTTTGCCCGGCTTTGCCCGCTGGAAGGACCGTATAAAATCATTCCCTACCTGGCTCTGGTCCTGGGAACCTTCTGCGCCCTTCCCATCATAGGAAAAGCCGTCTGGCTTTTCGAGCCTCCGGCCTTTGTCGTTTCCCTTTCCGACTTTTTTTACGATCTGGCCTGGTACCTGAAGGTTCCTTCGGTGATTGTCCTTATCCTGGCGGCCTTTGCGGGGATGCCCCTCTTTGCCGTCATGGGGGGGCTGGCCCTGATCCTTATCCAGGCCTCCTGGGGGGGAATCGACGTTATCTCTGACCTCGACGTTATCCCTAACCAGGTCTATATGGCCCTGACCCAGGACGGCATAGTCCCCATCCCCCTTTTTACCGTCACGGGCTTTCTGCTTTCCGAAAGCAGGGCAGGGGAACGGCTGGTTAAAACCTTTCGCAGCCTCTTCGGCTGGTTTCCCGGAGGGATGATCGTGGTCACGGTGCTGATCTGCGCGTTCTTTACTTCCTTTACCGGGGCGTCGGGGGTAACCATTCTGGCCCTGGGGGGGCTGCTCTTTTCCGTACTGACGGATTACGTCAAGTATCCGGAGCGTTTTTCCGTGGGCCTTTTAACCTCCACCGGCAGCATAGGCCTCCTCTTTCCCCCCAGCCTTCCCATCATCCTGGTAGGGGCCACCACCTTTACCAACATCCTTAAGCTTTTTGTGGGGGGGATTATTCCAGGGATGATCCTGGTTGTCTCGGTGATTGCCTTCGGCATTGCCGCGTCGGTCAAGGTACAGGTGCCCCGGGAGCCCTTCAGCATCGGCGCCGCGGTCCGGGGCATCAGGGAATCGATTTTTGAAATACTCCTGCCGCTTTTTCTGGTTGCGGGTTTTTTTACAGGCCTGTTTTCCATCGTCGAACTGGGGGCGGTTTCGGTGATCTACGTGTTCATTGTGGAAGTGCTTATCCACCGGGACATAGCCCTGAAAGATCTGGGCGCGGTTTTCCGCAAGGCGGTTCCGATTATCGGGGGGGTGCTTTCCATCATAGCCCTTTCCATGGCCCTGTCATACTATATCATCGATACCCAGGCGCCGGAAAACCTGGCCATGTGGATGCGCAGTACCATCGATTCCAAGATAGTGTTCCTCCTGCTCCTCAACCTGGCCCTTCTGGTGGTGGGATGTCTGATGGATATTTTTTCCGCGATCCTTATCGTCCTTCCCCTGGTGAGCCCCCTGGGCGCGGCCTACGGCATCGATCCGGTCCATCTGGGAATTATCTTTATCACCAACCTGGAAGTGGGCTTCCTGACGCCGCCGGTGGGGCTTAACCTGTTTTTGGCCAGCTACCGGTTTAAAAAGCCCTTTTCCCAGATTTGCCGTTATGTGCTGCCCTTCCTGCTGATACAGCTGGCGGTGGTGCTGCTGGTAACCTATGTACCGGCGCTGTCAACCTTCCTGCCCCAATTTTTTTAGGGGCAGGGGTTGTTCCGGGGATACCGGGGGCGGGGTTTCTTTGGATCCTTAGAAATTTTCCTGCAGTTCCTGAAGCTCCGGCAGTCCCCGGAGCTTGCAGGTCGCCTTTTCCTGGATCTGCCTGACCCGCTCCCGGGTGATGCCCAGCAGCTTGCCCGTTTCTTCCAGGGTAAGGGGCCCTGAGCCGTCAAGGCCGAAACGGAGCTGGATGATCTTCATCTCCCGCTCGGAAAGACGGGACAGGATGTGAGCCATGGTTTCCTGCAGGGTCATGGAAAAGACCAGGTCAAAGGGTTCCGCCATGGACTCGTCCTTAATCAGATCCGCCAGCCGCGTCAGATTGCCGTCGTCCACAATGGTATCAAGGCTGGTTGTTTCCTGGGAAAGCTTGATAATTTCCTTAACCTTGGTCACGGGGAGCCCCAGATAATCGGACAGTTCCACCGCGCTGGGATCCCGTCCCAGATCCTGGGTAAGCTGCTTGGCGACAAAATAACACTTCTTGATGGTATTAAGCATGTGGATAGGGATGCGGATAACCCTGCCCTTGTCGGCGATGCTTTTAATTATCGCCTGCCGGATCCACCACGTACCGTAGGTGGAAAAACGGCAGCCCCGGGTATAGTCAAACCGTTCCACCGCTTCGATAAGGCCTATATTGCCCTCGTCAATCAGGTCCAGCAGGGTAAGCCCCCGGTGCTGGTAATTTTTGGCAATGGAAACCACCAGCCGCAGGTTGGAATTGATCATCCTGTTTTTATGCTGAAGCAGCACGTGCTCCAGGGTTTTCTTTTTCCCCCGGTATTCCTCTTCCGTTTCCCTGCCCTGCCAGCCGTATTCCAGTTCCTTAATCCGCTCCCGGTACTGGATAATCTGCTTGCCGATACTCTGTTCGTCCTGGGCGGTTAAAAGGGGATACCTGGAAATTTGCTTAAAATATAAAGCCAGGGGATCGCTTTCTTCCGGCATCCTGGGCCGTTTTTTCCGGGCCGCTTCACTCTCTTTTATTCTTTTTTTTATCCGTTCCCTGCCGCTGTACAACGGCAGGGACGATTCCCGGCCACGCTTTGCGGAATCTCCCGCAAGGGAAAGAGATTTTTTTCCAGATTGTTTAGACATAGTTTTTACCACCTTCTTTACTAGTTTCTCCGGAAAAACCTGCCCAAACTACACCCTTTTTCGCTTTTTTATATTTTTTTTCGTCCCCTTGTTGTATTTCAGGCCCTGGGGGCCTTGGCGGGATCCACGGGATTATTGCTCCGGTAAACAAAGAAAAAAAGCTGGGGTTTAGCGGATTTTGCGTCGACCCCCAATTTTCCCAGTTCCGTTCCCGAAACAACTTTGTCCCCTTCCTTGACTGATAACGTTTCACAGCCGCCGTAGACGTAGAGGTATCCCCCGGGCATCTGGACAATCGCTACCCTGCCGAAGCCCCGGTAAGGGCCCGCGGAAACAACCGTTCCCCGGGTAAGGCTTTTGACCGGCTCCTGCCGTTCCCCGGTCACCTGGACCCCGTAGAGCTTTCCGGTAATGTAGGAAACTTCCCTGACGCCGGTAATGGGCCACTTGACCGGATCCCCCGGCCGCTCCGGGGCGTTTGTCCCGCTCCCGCCATTCCCCGTAGTTCCTGTAGTTCCCGCCAGGACTTTGTCCGGCGCGCCCCCGGGCACCCGGATAGTTTCCCCCGCCTTAAGCACATAGCCGGGGGCAAAGCCGTTCATATCCAGCAGTTCCGCCACCGTAACGCCGTAACGCCTGGCCAGGCTGTACAGGGTGTCGTTTTTTTCCACCCGGTATTCCCCAGAGGCTTCTTTTTCCGCGGTCCCCGCGGAGGGAATCCGTATCCGCTGTCCCGCCTTGACGGTGCGGGGATCCTCTATGCCGTTCAGCGAAAGGATAGCGGCGGGGCTGACCCCATAGGACCGGGCCAGGGAATAAATGGTGTCCCCCCTTTGCATAACGTGGACCGTCTCTTCGGAAAAAGCAGGAACCGGCAGAAAAACAAACACTCCCAGGATAAGTATACATACGCGCTTCATATTTTTAGTATCGGATAATTTTGTCCTCTGGACCCTGTTCTTTTAACCGATTATTATACTAGTATGGTACAAATTATGGTACAAAAAATCCGGGTAAAACTGTTTATTGTTCTGGCCCTCCTCTTCCGCGGTCCCTTTATTCCCGGCCAGGAAGAGCAGCCGGTATTTGCCCCCTTTGTTTCCATGCTGGAAGCGGAAATAAAAAACAACCTGATCAGGCTTTCCTGGAAGGATACCGAAGATATCCGGGGGCCGGTGTACGTTTACCGGTCGGAAACCTCCTTTTCCGGCAGGGCCTCCGTTTCCCTGCCCGTTCCCGCGGAGGTTCCCTACGGAACGGGGTCGTACCTTGACGAGGCGGACAAGTCCGGCGTCCTGTATTATTTTGTCGTTGCCAGCGACGAATGGGGCCGGAAATATACCCTTTCCATTCCCTATACCAACATGATCAGCGTTTCCATCGCGCCGGAAAACGTCCCCGGCTATTACCAGCCCGCCCCCCGGGCGGAGGACCCTGTTTTGCCCGGGGCCGGTCCTGCCGCGCCCGGGTCTTCCGCTCCGGCGGGGGCCCCGGTGGGGATCGGAGCGGTCAGCGCTTCGGTGGAAGGAGACCGGGTTATTATCAATTTTTCCGGCGCGGACCGGTCAAAGAACCTGCTCCTGTACCGGAGCGTCAGCCCCATCAGAAGGCCGGAGGATCTGCTTTCCGCCCTGATTATCCAGCAGAAACGGGGCGCTCCCTTTATCGACTACCCGGTACCGGGGATTCCCTATTACTACGCGGTGATCTATGAGGAAGATCTGGGCAGCCCCCTGCTGGTGATTCGGCCCGGCCACAACGCCACCGCCGGGGCGGCGGCGGTTCCCCAGAAAGCCGGGCAGCCGGATTCCAGGGACATCCCCCTGCCCCGGGTGAACCTTTCCGGCGGGGCGGCCGTCCCCGATACCCCCGGTCCCAATACGACGGCTTCTCCGGGCCGCCGGATCGGGGAGGGGGGGAAACCGGAACCCGTCGTTTTTCCCGAAGATCTGTCCGGGAATCCCCTGGAGGGGGAAGAATACCAGCTCCATACCATCGTGAGGGGTTATTTTTCCATCCGCGACTGGGACAAATCGGAGGAAGAACTGCGGCGGTTTCTCGCGCTGCCCCGGAAAATCCCCCTCCGGGCCCGGGCCCATTTTTACCTTGGCCAGGTCTACTACTTCCAGGGAAAGAGCAGGGAGGCGCTTTTTGCTTTCCTGAATGCCCAGGAAAGCTACCCCTCCGAAACCGCCCCCTGGATTCGGGCGGTGCTGGGCGGCTTTGCCGAGTAGCCTGAGGGCTTAACTCTTCTCTTTGAGAATATCGTTGATTTGCTGTTCGCTTACATGCGTAACGGCGGCTATAGTCTTGATATCCAGGCCTCTTTTTTGCCCATTGCGAGGACGATTCTTCTTGTGGGTCTACCGCAGGGAACGGAGCAGGGAGCGGAGTTCGGGATCCGCCATGGCTCCCTGGCCCGAAACGGGGAGGGAGGCTTTTTCTTTTTGCAGCACCACTTCGTCCCCGGGCTCGATGCGATCGTAAAAACCGTTTCTGGCCAGGTTACCAGCGGCCACTTCCTCATCCGCTTCCCGGATGGTGATGGAGCCGGCTATGTCCTCCGCGGTATACTCAAGGCCGATGCCCTCGTTCCGTACCGCGGCCCTGCCTTTCTTTACAATGTCGTAGACAAGATCCCCCTTAACCCCGTCGGCCCTGCCCTTGTCGATCAGGCCCTGGCCGGCTTTCCGGACCGCCAGTTCCCCCCGAAAAGGCAGAGCCCCGGACAGCTGGTCGGCAATGTTCCGGCCGGCGTTACGGAGCCGGTCCTGCCCGGTCCTGTAGGCATAAAAGGTTCCCGCGGGGGATCCGGTGCGGGCCACAAACAATTCCCCCTTCAGGGACAGATCCCGCTCGTTTTCCGTCACCGCCACCACCAGAAAATAATCCGCCCCCCTTTCCCGGGCGGTCCGGAACGCCGCGGAAAACGACGGCTGGCGGAGTTCCGCGTCCAGGGGGGCTATGTTTCTGTCGTGGACCAGGATGTCCTTCAGATAGGCGGAAGCCACCGCCGCCCCGTCGGCGTGGTAAAAAGCCCCCTGGGAGGCCAGGGCAAAGACGCCGACCTTCCAGTGCCGTTTGGTCACCACCAGGGGATCCGCCTGCCAGCGGCGGTACAGGGCGTTGGACAGGGCCGAGGTATAGGTTTCGACCAGGTCGTCAATCCCCTGGTTTCCCAGTCCCAGGTCCTGCATAAAACGCAGTTCTTCCATGCACCGGGCCGGGAAGCCCTGGACCCGCAGAATTGCCGCGTAGTCCTGCCGTTCCCGGGCATAGGGATTAAGCCGCAGGCCCCGGCGGTATTCAAAGAGGGCTTCCCCGTTTAAATTCCGGGACTTGTATCCCGCGGCTCTGGTAAAATGCCAGGAAGCCCAGCGCCGCCGCCCCTGATCCTCCACGCCGGTTCCCGAAATCAAAAGATCCTCCAGGGCCTGGCGGATAAATTCATCCCCCGGGGCCGCCGAAACGCCGGTGGATAAAACCGTAATCGCGTCCCGGACCCGGCCCAGCCGGGAAAAGGCCATGCCCTTGAGGTACCAGGCCGCGGCGTCGTTCCTGTTTTTGGCAATAAGTTCGTCCGCCAGCCGGGCGGCGTCTTCGTACTGGCCCTGGCGGTACCGGAGATCCGCCAAAAGCGACCGGGCGGGGGCAAAACTGTTCTTGAAAAACAGCGCCCGTTCCGCGTAACGGACCGCGTCGGAAAGGCGGTTGGACCGGGAAGCGAGGTACGCGGCATAGTAATGTACCCGGTAATCTTCCGAATGCTGGGCCAGTACCCTGTCGATATAGCCTTTGGCCTCGTCATGCCGGCCCAGGGAGCCCAGGACCAGGGCCAGGGAAAGGAGCACCTTCTGGTCGTTGGGATACCGGCGGGCCACTTCCCGGAACCGGATAACCGCTTCGCCGGATCTGCCCCGGGCAACCTCCATTTCCGCCTGGGCAAAGAGGGCTTCCCGGTTATAGGGCTCCCGGGACAGCACTTCGGCGAGGATCCGCGAGGCTTCGTTCAGCTGGCCCAGGGCAATCAGAATCCGCCCCTCCAGGTTCGCCAGTTCCAGGTTTCCCCGGGCCAGGGTCCGCCCTTTCCGTACCCAGGAAAGGGCCTGGTCGAATTCCGCCAGCTCATAGTAGCACTCCGCCAGGGCCGCGGCCGATTCCGCGTGGGAAGGATTCTGCCGCAGGACCTCCAGAAAGGACGCGGCGGCATCGTACCACGATTCTTCCACCATCGCGGCCCTTCCCGCGTTGTAGAGGGCCGCCGCGGTCCGGGGCTGGGCATGGGCAGAGGGCGCGAACAGGCAGACGGCCCAGAGGCAGACAGGAAAAAGGAAACGGCGGAAGGGAATACCCCTTACCGTTCCCGGCGGTTCTTTTTTCACATTCCCCTCCCCGGGTAAAACCTTACTCTCCCCCGGAATGTACTACAACCTTTACCGTGCGGATTTTATGGTCCTCCATGTTTTGAATAATAAATTCAGTTTCGCTGTAAAGGACCTTTTCGTATTTTACCGGTATTTTACCAAAGAGATCAAAAACAAATCCCCCCAGGGTATCGAATTCATCCGTGGGAAGGCTTATCCCCAGCGCTTCGCAGAGATCCTCCAGGTTTACCCGGGCGTCGCAGAGCCAGGCCCCGTTCCCCAAATCCAGGATATCCTCTTCTTCATTGTCAAATTCATCCTGGATGTCCCCGATGATCTGTTCAAGAATATCTTCCATGCAGATAATTCCCGAGACCCCGCCGTATTCGTCCACCGCCACCGCGATATGCACCCGCCGCCGGCGGAATTCCCGGAGTATTTCGTGGATATGTTTTGATTCGGGAATAAAGAAGGGCTTGCGCAAAAGGTCCCTGACGCCCCAGCTGCCGTCCTTGACCAGGGCTTTAAGAACGTCCTTGGCATAGAGGATCCCCACCACCTTGTCGATGGTATCTTCATAAACGGGGAACCGGGAATGGCCGCTTTCCACAATGGTTTTGAGCAGATCCTCCCGGGACGCGGCGGCGGACAGAAAAACCGCGTCAATCCGGGGCGCCATAATTTCCTTGGCGGTGGTGTCCTTTAGTTCCACCACCCCGCGGATCATATCCTTCTGGTCCGACTCCAGGGATTCGATGGTTTTTTTGTTTATCTCCCCTTTTTTGAAAAACTTCACCTCCACTCCTCTAAATCAATCATTATACGCTCATTATGCGTTCTGTTCCCAGCGCCCCAAGAAGGGCTTCCTGTTTTTTCAGCATCGGTTCCTCCCTCCCGCAGCCGGCGTGATCCATTCCGCTTAAATGCAGAATACCATGGATCAGCAGCCGGCGTAACTCTTCGTCGGGGGAAACCTTAAAATAATCCGCGTTTTCCGTAAGTTTTTCCAGGGAAATAACAATATCCCCGGGAAGGTACCGTTCACCGTCGGTTTCTCCCAGGCCGAAGGAAAGGATATCCGTCGCTTCGTCCCGGTTCCGGTACCGGGCGTTAAGGGAGCGGATAAAGGCGTTGCCGCAGAAAAGGACGGACAGATCCCAGTTATGCTTTTCCAGCTTTTCCAGAACCGCCGCGGCAAAGGAGGCCGCCCGCTCCTGCCAGGGCGGGGGGTCCACTCCTTCCCGGCCGATCTCAACCCTGTTCACCGGCATTGTCCGCCGGGGCTTCGCCCGCTTCGGGTTTCTTTGCTTTTGAGTCCGCTTCCGGTTTTGTTTTGCCCTCCGCCGGAAGTTTGGGATATTCAATCCGGGAATGATAATACCCCGCCAGGGTCTTCACGAAAGCGTGCTTGATGGTTTCCAGTTCCCGGAAGGTTAAATCCGACTGGGAAAGCTGGTTGTGATCCACCTTGGCGTCAAAGAGTTCCTGGATGAACTTTTCCAGCCGGGCTACCGTGGGTTTCTGGAGGGTCCGGGTCGCGGCTTCGGTAACGTCCGCCAGCATGACCACCGCCGATTCCTTTGACCGGGGGGGATTGCCGGGATAGGTAAAATCCTCCATGTTCACCGTACCCTCCCGCTTAAGGGCTTCGTTATAAAACCAGGTGATCACCGAATTGCCGTGGTGTTCCGCGATAAAAGCGATAACCGCCTCCGGCAGCCCCAGGCTGCGGGCCTTTTCGATGCCCAGTTTTACATGGCTCCGTATAACCGTCGCGGAAAGCCGGGGGGCAATGTCCTTGTGCTTGTTGTAGGAGGTTTGGTTTTCCACAAAATAGCTGGGCTGTTCCATTTTGCCGATATCGTGGTAGTAGGCCCCCACCCGGGCAAGCAGGGCGTTAGCCCCTATTTCCTGACAGGCCGTTTCCGCCAGGTTCGCCACCATAATGGAATGGCTGTAGGTTCCGGGGGCCACGTTAAAGAGGCGTTTTAAAACCGGGGAATTCAGATCCGCCAGTTCAATCAGGCGGAAGGGGGTGACGGCGTTCGTGGCCTGTTCAATCACGGGCAGGATGCCCAGCACAAGAAGCCCCGAGGCCAGGCCGTTAAAGGCGCCCCAGAAAATAACCGGCAGGTATCCCTCCGGGGGAGTCTGGCGGAGAAGCAGGACTATCAGCGCCGCCCCGGCATTGGCCGCCGCGATAAAAAGCCCCGCCCTGACCAGATCCATCCGTTTCTGGGCGCCCTGGAGCGCGCGGGCCGCCGCGACCCCCGAACAGAGGGCAAAGATATACGCGGAGGCGTCAAAGGATTCGGAGAGAAAGGCGCCCAGGGGCAGGATCATGGCGGTGACCAGGGCAATGGGAAAGCCAATCAGAACGGCCGGTAGCATCACCACCAGGGCCGTGGGCAGCAGGATCGAAGGGGGAAAATATTCGGTAAAGTGAACAAAATTCTTTACCAGCGCCGCCCCGGTAAGATAGGCCGCGGTCAGGATCGTCATCATGTAACATTCCGCGGAGCTAAGCTGCCGCCCCGCAATCCGCCGTCCCATGTGGAAGACCAGGAGCAGGTAAATCAGCAGGAGCATCAGGATTTTCCCCGCCACAAGCCGGGGATCCCGCTGTTCCATGGAAAAATTCAGCGCCCGCAGCTCTTCCACTTCCCCCGCGGTAATGATAAATCCCCTGCGGATAATCCGGTCCCCCCGTTCTATATAGCGGTATACCGGCTCTGTCTGGGAGCGGACTTCCGCGATCCGCTGTTCCGTATCCGCCGCGGAAAAAAAGACGTTTTCCCGGAGGATGGAACGGACGACGCTTCCCGCTCCCGCGGCAAAGGCGGGGGAAAGTTTTTTGTCCTCGATGTACCGGGCAACGGAAGCCCCCAGCCCTTCCCGGGTAATAACCCGGTCGTAGTTGATCCGCTCCCGCTCAACCCGCTCGCTGTAATTATGGAGGAGTTCCGCCGTCTCGGGGTTATAGTCCGCCATCCCTTCCCGGGGAAGTTCAAAAATCCCCGCTTCGATAAAAAATTCCAGCATCGACCGGCCTTCCATAAGAGAGGCGTCCCGGTCCGGATCCTGGAACAGCGCGGCCAGGGCGGTTTCGCTTAAGAGGCCGGGGAATTCGGCGTTTGCCTCCAGAATAAAATTTTCCCGGGAACTTTCTTCCGAAAACCGGCTCTGCGAAAACAGCGTAAACCGGTCGAAGGTTTTCCGGAATTTATCATTCTGGGGAAGGGAATACTTGAACACCGCCGGGACCTGCCGTATCCGGGCGTCCATGCGGATCCGGGTTGCCTCCTCGTCAATAAAGGAAGCGCTTTCCGTGGCAGCCACATCCCGGTCCGCGACCTTGCCGGCCTCGAATTCATCCAGGCTAAAGGATTTTTCTCCGCCGGTGAACAGCACCACCGCGGAACTGATGATAAAGGCCGCCAGGGTGGCAATGGCGGGCCCCCTGCGCAGTTCCTTCAGCTTAAAAGATTTAAACAAAGCGGCGGGGGGAAATTCAATTTTTTTCGGCATCGTATGCCTCGATTATTTTTTTGATGAGGGGATTCCGTACCACGTCGGCGGTATGGAGATAGGCGATAAAAATACCCTCCACCTTCCCAAGGAGGGACAGGGCGTGGAGCAGCCCCGAATCGGAACGCCGGGGAAGGTCGATCTGGGTGGTGTCGCCGGTAATGACCGCCCGGGCCCCCTGTCCGATACGGGTCAGGAACATCTTCATCTGTTCCCTGGTGGTGTTCTGGGCTTCGTCCAAAATAACCACGCAGTCGTTCAGGCTGCGGCCCCGCATATAGGCCAGGGGCGCAATCTCAATGGCCCGGGTATCTTCCATGCGGCGGATCGTTTCATAGGGAACCATGGCTTCCATGGCGTCGTAGAGGGGCCGCAGATAGGG
>JAISBN010000139.1 GCA_031266175.1 Treponema sp.
GCGAAGATCATCGCCCTGTGCTGCGGGGAACCGCCGGAAGGCTACAGCCGGTGGACCTTGCGGCTCTTGGGAACCAAAGCCGTGGAATTGGGTATTGTGGAACATATATCGGCGCCCACCGTGGGAAACCTAATAAAAAATCCCCGCGGCAGAGCCGCGGGGTATTGAAGATTCCACCTGGAAATCTTTGAGTATGTGGGGGAACAAATCCCCCGCACCCCCAGTTTTACGCCCCAGAGGGGCGGGGAATTAACCCTAGAGAGATTAAACATATGTTTGTTTTTAGAAAAATCTATTGTATATAAAGCCGTTAATATCAAGTGGTTCAAATCTTTTATATATTCCCATTTCCGCACTCGTACCAAGATTTAAGTAGTCTCCTTTATTATTTGCACATACATTTGTGATTTATCATCCCAAATGTATGAGTAGTTTTGTGCACACCTTCTGCCCTGCCCTGAAAATCAAGTCTATTATTGTCTGGATATATTCTTGAAATAATAAAGTAATTTCCCCACGCAGGTTGAAGTATCACTTTGAATTTATTATTTTCTCTGTCGAATTCTAAAAAACATGGTTCTGCACCATACCCATAAAAATAATACAAATATAATTCATCTATACCGTTTTTGTTAAAATCTCCAATATATCCATGAAGAGCATTATTAAAAAATACTGGCGTTCCCAGAGCAGACCAATCCAAATCATTTTTTCCCAAAAACCTTAGAAGCATTGGAATTGCGTATTTTGGAGGTTGCAGGTAAGTTGCATAATCTACTGGATAAACCTTCAAAATTTCATCCCTATCTTCATCTACTATGAAACAGTATGTTTTATCAATTCGATCATCACTAGTGTGATCCCACCACACTTTACAGTAAAATGCCATGATTTCGGTATGCCCGGAACCTGTAAAATTATGCTTTTCCTGGAATAAAAGTTTTAAACTTTTATCATAATTTTCTATCCCGGTGGTAATACGACCCTGGCTGTATATGCCATTATTTATCGCCATTATAATACCAATTAATATTACGTACTTTTTCATAGACAACTCCTTTGTGATTATTCAATTGTTTTTACAGATAGGTATCTCTCCGTTAATTAGTTGGCACTTCGAAACCTCTTCTATTTGTCACCCTCAGTTCCTGAAGCTGTGAATCGGCGGGGGAATACGGCCTCCCCGGGCGATAAAGACGTCGCTCCCGGCGGGGTTCACCGGCATGACGGGGGCGCGTCCCAAAAGGCCGCCGAACTCCGCCCAGTCCCCGGCTTTTTTCCCCGGTACGGGGATTACCCGGACCGCGGTGGTTTTGCCGTTTACCATGCCGATGGCCATTTCGTCGGCGATGATCGCCGAAATGGAAGCGGCGCTGATATCCCCCGGCAGGGCGATCATATCCAGGCCCACGGAACAGACGCTGGTCATGGCCTCCAGCTTGTCCAGGGTAATGTACCCGTTTTGGACCGCCGCGGCCATGCCTTCATCCTCCGACACGGGGATGAAGGCCCCGGAAAAGCCCCCTACCCTGGCGCCGGCCATGACGCCCCCCTTTTTTACCAGGTCCGTGAGCAGGGCCAGCGCCGCGGTGGTACCGTGGGTTCCCGCGGCTTCCAGGCCCATTTCTTCCAGGATCCGGGCCACCGAATCCCCCACTTCGGGAGTGGGAGCCAGGGAAAGATCGAGGATCCCGAAGGGAACCCCCAGCCGTTTTGCCGCTTCCATCCCCACCAGCTGTCCCATCCGGGTTATCTTAAACGCGGTCTTCTTGATGATCTCCGCCAGTTCGTCAAAGTCCGCATCCTTCCGGGATTCCAGCGCCGCCTTGATCACTCCGGGACCGGAAACCCCCACGTTCAGGCAGCTTTCCCCCTCGCCGGGACCGTGGAACGCGCCGGCCATAAAGGGATTGTCCTCCGGGGCGTTGCAGAATACCACCAGCTTCGCGCAGCCCAGGCCGTCTTTGTCCGCGGTTTTTTCCGCGGTTTCCCGGATCACTTCCCCCATACGGCGTACCGCGTCCATGTTGATGCCGCTTTTTGTTGAGGCCACATTCACCGAAGCGCAGACCCGTTCGGTGGAGGCCAAGGCTTCGGGAATGGAATCGACCAGCCTGGTATCCCCGGATGAAAAGCCCTTTTGTACCAGGGCGGAAAAGCCCCCCACAAAATCAATGCCCAGCTCTTTGGCGACGCCGTCCAAAACCCGGGCGTAGGGCGTATAATCCGTATCCTCCGAGGCGGCCGCCACCAGGGCGATGGGGGTTACCGAAACCCGCTTGTTGATGATGGGGATTCCGTACTCCACTTCGATGTCCCTGCCGACCCGGACCAAAGGCCCCGCGAGGCGCAGCAGCTTTTCCCGGATCCGGCGGCGGGTTTCGTTTCCCTTGGCGGCGGCGCAGTCCAGAAGGGAAACCCCCAGGGTAATCGCCCGGATATCCAGTTTATAGCGGAGGAACATATCCACCGTTTCTTGTATTTCATGGGCGGTAAACAGCATATATCATCCTTAAATCAGAGAAAAAATCGATGGGGAAAACGCGGCTTTTCTCCCCGTATATAACGGCGCATGCCGTTACCACGATACCATGCATATAACGGCGTATGCCGTTATATGCGATGCATCGCGGAAAACACCTGTTCGTGCATCAGGCTGATGGAAACTCCCATGGTTTTTCCCAGTTCGGAAAGTTCCGTTTTAACTTCGTCCAGGGCCCGGCTTGAGGCGGACAAATTGACCATCATCATCATAACAAAATTTCCCGACAGGATCGTCTGGCTTATATCCTCGATGTTGATGTTCCGTTCCGCCAGAAAAGCGCTGACCTTGGCAATGATACCGACCTTGTCGGATCCTACCACGGTGACAATCGCGTTCATGCGTACCTACCCCCCGTTTTTGTCGAATTTATATTCCGTCAGGAACAGATCCAGCACGGTAAGAAAAAGGATCACCACCATGGGGCCCAGGATAATACCGTTAAATCCAAAGGTACTAATTCCACCCAAAATAGCAAAGAAAATAATCAGGGGATGAAGCTGAATCCGGTCCCGCAGGAAAAAGGGACGCAGCAGGTTGTCCAGGGTGGAAATAACGATTCCCGACGCGGCCATAAAAATAATGCCGCCCCCCAAATCCCCGTTCAGGATCCGCAGCAGCCCCAGGGGAAACCAGACGATACCCGCGCCGAAGATGGGAATAAAAGCGCAGAAGAAGGTAAGGACCGTAAAGACCAGGGCGCCGGAAACGCGGAAAATCGAAAAAATAATAAAGGCCAGAGCCGCCTGGGCCAGGGCCACCATGATATACCCCAGCACCAGGTTCCGGGTAATGTCCTTGAATTTACCCACCAGCGCCTTGATGTACTCCTGCCGGATGGGGATGCCCCGAAGGACCAATTTGGAAAGATACGCGCCGTCCATGAAAAAGAAAAACAGGCTGAACATCATAAAGATCATGCCCGCAAAAAAGGAACCCACGTTCCGGGCCAGGTTGCTGGACAGCTGTAGCAGCCTCTGGAGTTCGGCGCTCAGGTACGACATGATCCGGGAACGCAGCGCGTCGGCGCTGAGGGTTACCTGGTTCGAGGTAAGCTCGCTGATGATCCGGGAAATTTCGTCCAGGGTGGTATCCCCGCTCAGGGAATGGGTTGAAAGATAGCCCCGGAGGCGGTGGATCAAATCGGTAACCTGGTGAAAAAGCTGGAAAGCCACAAACGAAAGGGGCAGCAAAATCAGGATGGTTACTCCCAGGGAAAAAACCCCGGCCCAGATATTGCAGAGTACTTTCCCCTTTAGCCTGGTCCTGTCCAGACGGCCGGTAAGCTTTTGGTGAAGGGGCCCCAGCAGGATATAAAACAAAATAGACCACAGGAGGGATGTAAAAAACGGAGCAAAAAGCCGGCATACCAAAAGAAAGAACAATACCAGGATGACGACAAAGACAAGATTCTGGATACGGCGGGATCCCCAGGACTGGTTTTCTTTCATAGGCCCGCGAGGATCTTTTCCGCCTCCGCCTTTCCGCTGTAGGAAGGACTTTTTTCCAGCAGCGCCGCCAGATACCGGCGGGCGGATTCGGCATCGCCCATTCCGGCGCAGGTCTTGCCCAGCTCAAAGAGGGCGTCATAGTTGTTCGGCGCCAGGCGGATCACTTCCAGATACGCTTCCCTGGCTCCGGGCAGGTCCCGCTCTCCCACGTGGGCCCTGGCCAGGTTCATCCGGACGGTACTGTTTCCCGGCTGGGATGCCAGGGCCGCTTCGTAGCGTTCAACCGCCTGGGGCCAGTTTTCCATCCGGGCATAGACGCCGCCCAGATTGTTGTTGACCTCGAAAGAAGCGGGTTCCGCCCGGTACGCTTCCATCAGGTAAACGAGGGCCGCGTCGGGAAAACCGTTGTCCAGATAGAGGAGCCCCAGGTTGATCCGGGGGCGGACGTACCGGGGATTTTTGGCCGCCGAAGCCTTGTAGGCGGCAATGGCCCCGTCCAGGTCCCCCGCTTTTTCACAGGCAAGGCCCAGGGTATAGGCATAACGCTCGTTGGCGGGAGCTCCGGCGGAAGCCTTCCTGGCATACTCCACCGCTTCTTTGTATTTCCGCAGGGCGATCTTTACCAGCGCCATATTGTCGTTGGTCTGGGCATCCGAAGAATCCGCGGCCAGGGCCTGGGCAAAGGAAGCTTCCGCCGCCTGGTTCTGTCCCAGCTGGCTCTGGGCATAGCCCAGAGCCCGCAGGGAAGCAAGATCCCGGGGATTGTACTTGAGGGCCTGTCCGTAATTTTCCACCGCCCGGCTGTAATCTTCCCGGACGGAATAAATGCGGCCAATCTCCCGCCAGGCCGGGGCATAGTCGCTTTTCAGAGCCACCGCTTTCTGGTACGCGTTCAGGGCGTCGCCGGGCCTGCGGAGGGCGGAGTAGGTTCCCCCCAGATTATACCAGGCGGGCTCGAACCGGGAATTCAGCTTAACGGCGTTTTCAAAGGCGGTCCGGGCTTCGGCAAACTGGCCGGTTCTGAACTGGCTCCGGCCCAGTTCATAGGCATAGAGGTAGTTGTCAGGATCCAGCCGCAAAGCTTCCTTAAAAGCCGTAACAGCCCCGGGCCAGCTGCCCTGGTCCCGGCTAAGGCGTCCCAGGGTATACTGGGGCAGCGCCAGGGAAGGATCTTTGGCGATTGATTCCCGGGCGGCCTGGAGGGCCCGCCGGGCCGCGTCGCTTCCCAAGGGGGTAGCGCCGTTCCGGGAAGAGCCTTCGTACCATGCGTCGGAAATATCCGCCAGCTTCCGTCCTTCAAAACGGGTTTCCCCGCCGGGCACTTTGGACAGCGCCTCCTTAAAGGCTT
Source organism: Treponema sp. (assembly GCA_031266175.1). Lineage (GTDB taxonomy): Bacteria > Spirochaetota > Spirochaetia > Treponematales > Breznakiellaceae > JAISBN01. The sequence goes on from JAISBN010000139.1 coordinate 5,342, forward strand.
CTTCCGCGCCGCGGAAATCGTTCCGGGCCACGGCGCTTTTTCCCTTCTCTACCAGTTCGTTCACTTCCTTCATCCGGGCCTGGCGATCGGCGGAAGCGCGGGCCAGTTCTTCCGCCTCCGCCCGCTTCCGCGCTTCCACGGCTTCCGACGCGGCCCTGGCCTCCGCTCCCGCCGAGGCTTTCGCCGCCGCGTCCTTCGCGGCCGCGTCTTCCGCGGAAGCCGCCGCGGAAACATCCGCCCCGCTTCCGCCGGAAGGGCCGCCCGCCGCCGATCCCGGCAGGACTCCCGCAAGGATCCGCTCTATGTCGGCCAGGGTCAGGGCGTTCCCCCGGGACCGGAATTCCTCCAGAAGCCGGGCTATATCTTCCGCGGTCAGCGGACTCCCGTCGTCCCGTCGCATTTCCGCCAGGCGCTTTCCCTCGATGGCTTCATCCCGGAGGGCCCTGGCTTCCCCGTCACCGGGATCATCTATCAAAAGCTGATCCAGCAGATCCATGGCCCGCTGGTACTCACCCTGATCAATATATTCCCTGGCAAGGCGCAGGGTATTGTTCCGGCGGGTCAGATCGCCGTTCCCCCGGAGCAGAAAAAAAACTACCGCGCCGGCAAGAACCGCCGTCAAAATGCCGCCCATGATTATCAGTTTCTTTTTATCCATATGGTCCTCCTTATATCCCGCCTACAGCCAGGCTGTTCCAGCCAGGCTGCTTCAGCCCGGTTATTCCAGTTCAAATTCACCGTCGTACCCGGACAGATCCTCCGCCCCGGCGGAAATGCCTTCCGTATCATCGGCCTGGGCCTGGAGGGACGCGGATACTTCCTCCATAAGCCGCTGCCGCCGTTCCGCCTCCGCCCGGGCCGCTTCTTCCGCCATAAGCCGGCGGATCTCCTCCGCGGCGAATTCTTCCCGAATCAGGCCGGTCAATTTTTCTATCTGGGGCCGCTGGGGGGAATCCGGTTTCAGGCTCAGGTAACGCTCATAATCGGGGAGGGCGTCTTTAAGGGCCCCGGTCTTCACCCTGGCATTGGCCCGGTTCAGGTAGGCCGGCGCATAGGAGGGATCGCTTCTGACGGCCTGGGTATAGAACTGTTCGGCAAAACCGGCGCTGCCCTTCCTGAAGTATACGTTCCCCAGGTTGCAGGCGATCAGGGCCGACTTGTCCCCTCCCGCGGGGAGGATCTTCCGGTAGACCGTCACGGCCTCGTCCAGTTTTCCCAGCTGTTCGTAGCATACCGCCAGATACAGGGCCGTTTCCACATGGGTCTGGTCCGCCACAAAGGCCTTTTCCAGGAACGGCAGGGCTTCTTCAGGCTTGTTCCGGACAAAAAACTCTTCCCCCCGGACAAAATCAGGGTTCCGCCCCGGAACAGGGGCGGATTCCTGGGAAGCAAGCGAAAGCGGAAGCATCAGCCAGACCGGCCATAGGATCAGCAGTATTTTGATTTTCAAAGTCCCTCCCGGATAAGTACCGTCTCCCGGTTTGACAGGATCGGCAAAAACCGTTATAACCCTAAGTATATGTTGCGCCTTTTTTAAAATCTATCGTAACAGGCGGTTTTGAAAAAGCCCCGGTTTTTCTACAAATAACATAAAGCAGCGGAAAAAGCATGGGTCTTGCAGTTACAACCATTTTCCTCGCCGTGGGCATAGGGTTCCTTGTCTTCTTTATCGTCAAATCCATAGCCTTACCTAAGCGCGCCGATCAAATCCTTGAATTCCTTAAAAAGGGGAAAACCCAGATCGTTATCAAGGCCGCCAAAGCCATTTTAGCGGGGGATCCAAAAAACGCCGACGCCCGGTACTTCCTGGCCAAGGCATATCTGGCGGAAAAAAAAGAGGATCTGGCCTACGGCGAGTTAAAAACCCTAAGCCTTTCCGGCGCGGCGGGGGAATTTACCCCGGAAGAGGACTTCCGAAAGGAACTGGCCCAGCTTTTTGTCAAGAACAAGCAGATTGAAGAAGCCCTTAAGGAATATATCCTTCTTATCAAACTGAAACCGGAAAAGCCGGAGTATTACTACTGGGCGGGAAAGCTTTTTACCGAACGGAACCGTCCCGACATGGCCCAAAATTACCTTCGGAAAGCCGCGGAGCTTTCCCCCAGGGATCCAAAAATTCATTTTGAGCTGGGGGTGATGCTCTACAAAAGTAAAAATACCATGGAGGCAAAGGACGCGCTGGAACGTTCCCTGAAGTTCCAGGCCGATAACGCCCAGGCCTACTACTACCTGGGAAAGATCCAGAAAGACGCCAGGGATTATAACGGTGCCGCCGCCACCCTGGAAAAGGCCGCCCGGGATCCCCTGTACCGCCTGCGGGCCCTGCTGGAACGGGGAAGCTGCTACATGGCCCTGAACGCGGCGGACAAGGCCATTCCCGACCTGGAACGGGCGGTGAAGGCCATTACCGAAGAAAAGGCCCCGGAGAGCCTCTACGCCCGGTACTTTCTGGCCATGTGTTACGAAAAAAACCGCGGCATGGAAAAAGCCATTGAACAGTGGGACAAGATCCACAGCGTTAAGGCAAATTTCAAGGATGTGGAAGCCAAGCTGGCGCAGTACCAGGATCTGCGGAACGACGACGCGGTAAAGGATTTTTTAAGTTCGGGAAACCGGGAATTTATGGAAATCTGTAAAACCATGGTCAGCCTTTCCCTGGCCCTGACGGTTAAATTCTCCAAAACCATCCCCGACGGGGCGGAACTGGTGGTTATTGAAAACGAGTCCGCCAAATGGAAAAACGCCCGCAAACAACCCCGGCTGATACGGATCTACCGTTCCCCCGACATGGTGGACGACGCCAAAATCCGTTCCATCCTGGACGACGCAAAAAAACAGAACATGGCCCGGGCCATGGTGATAACCAGTTCCGGTTTTACCGGAAGCGCCCTGGACTACGCGGAATCCCGGCCGGTGGAACTGTACAACAAGACGAAGCTGCAGGAGCTGCTTAAGCAGAGTTCCGGACAAAACCCCCGGACCGGAGGCCCGTGAAAATCCTCTGCATCGCGGATCAGATTGATCCGCTGGTGTATTCTTCTTCCATTAGGGAGCGGTACCGGGATGTGGAACTGGTTCTTTCTGCGGGGGATCTGCCCCCGGACTATCTGGATTTTGTCGTCTCCAGCCTGAACTGCCCCCTGCTCTTTGTCTTTGGCAACCACCATCTGGAAACCCTGGAGGCCTACCGGGACCTGACAAAAAACGGAGGGCTTATCCACGCGGGTTCCGCCGTATGCCGGGAAGGGGACCTGATTATCGCGGGTCTGGGAGGCTCCATGATGTACAATAACGGCGCCAACCAGTATACGGAACTGCAAATGGTCCTGGAAATCTGCCGGCTTATCCCCCGGCTTATCTTTAACCGGATCTTCCGGGGCCGGGCGCTGGACGTACTTCTGACCCACGCGGCTCCCCAGGGCATCCACGATAAAAGCGATCCCTGTCACCGGGGTTTTAAATGCTTCCTCTGGTTTATGACCCTCTTCAAGCCCCGGTACCTGGTCCACGGCCATATACACATCTACGATCTTTCCGATGTACGGACCACCAGATATAAAGAAACAACGGTCATCAACGCCTTTGGCCGTTATCTTCTCAACACGGAGGATACGGAGCAAAACTGACTGCGGTGATCTATGGTGTAAGAGAGGAGTTTTTATGGACATTAAGCGCCAGGCGGCGGAAGATTTTTCCAAAGCCAGAACCAAAGAAATATTTTCCCGGATCATGCACTTTATGAATACCGGCCGGGACAAGCTGCTTTCCCTGAACGATGTACGGCAGATCTTAAAACCCAAAACGGAAAGCTACCGGGGCATGGACGCGGTGCCGGTTAAGCTTATCGTGGGCAGCGAGGGCCGGTACCGGGACTTTAACAAGTACTTTCTGCCCCGGTCGGAACACCTCCGGTCCCGGTGGGAACGGGTAGACCAGGCCCGGCTTACCGACATAACCCTGCCCCCCATCCAGCTCTACGAAGTGGGGGGAGCGTACTTTGTCCGCGACGGAAATCACCGGGTTTCGGTGGCCCGTTCCCAGGGCGTTGAAATGGTAGACGCCGAGGTAACAAGCCTTTCCACGGAAATACAGATCAGTCCCCGCATGACCATTGATGAACTAAAAACGGCCCTCGTCGGGTATGAAAAAAACCTGTTCTACGAAAAAACCCGGTTTATGGAACTGACGGGCTGCGGGGATCTGGATTTTACCGTACCGGGCCGCTACGACGTGATCTATAACCATATCCTAGTCCACAAGTACTACATTAATCAGTCCAGGACCGGGGAACTTTCCTTTGACGAAGCCCTGGTATCCTGGTACCAGAACGTGTATACCCCCATTATCAGCATCATCACCGGAGAAAAACTCTGCTCCCTCTTTTCCCAAAGGACCCCCGGCGATCTCTACGTCTGGATAGTCAGGCACTGGGACGAGCTTAAAAAAAAATACGGACTCCACTATACCCTGTCCGACGCAATCCATGATTTTAGCAACCGTTACGGTAACGGCCGGGTCTCTTTCCTTGCCTTGATAAAGTCCTTTATTACCGGTATCTTTACCAGGAGGTAAAGCCAGTTGTCTGTACTTTCAATCCAATCCCATGTTGTTTACGGCCACGCGGGGAACAGCGCCGCGGTCTTTCCCCTCCAGCGGCTGGGCCGCGAAGTCTGGGCCGTCAATACCGTTGAATTTTCCAACCATACCGGCTATAAGGCCTGGCGGGGTGAGGCCTTACGGCCCGCCCTGACGGAAGAGCTGGTCCTGGGCCTGGAAGAACGGGACGTGCTCAAGAACTGCGAAGCGGTACTTTCCGGCTATTTGGGAGACCCCTCAACGGGCCGGGCCATTATTGCCGCGGTCAAAAAAGTTCGTTCCCACGCCCCCGGGGCCCTCTACTGCTGCGATCCGGTCATGGGGGACGTCGGCCGGGGGTTTTACGTCAGCCCCGAAATCCCCGGCATTTTTAAAAACGAGGTGATCCCCCTGGCGGATATTATTACCCCCAACCAGTTTGAGCTGGACGCCCTTTCAGGGATGGAGACCAAAACCCTTGAGGATGTCCTTACAGCGGTGGAACAGCTCCATAACAGGGGGCCCGGAGTCGTTCTGGTAACCAGCCTTCGTACTCCCGGAACCGGACAAAACGAAATCGGCATGCTGGTTTCCAACGGCAGGGAACGTTTCCGCATCAGCACCCCGGAACTGTACTTTGAAAACAGCGCTTCTATGGCGGGTTCCGGGGATCTGACCACATCGGTCTTTCTTTCCCGGTACCTGGAAACCGGCGACATTAAACAAACCCTGGAACTGACCGCCGCGGCGGTGTACGGAATCATGGAAGCGACCCACCGGGCAAAAAGCCGGGAGCTGCTTTTAATCGCCGCCCAGGAGGCGCTGGTTTCTCCAGCGGCGCCGGCTTCTCCGGCGGCGAAGTTTCGGGCGGAAAAGCTGTAACGGCTTTTCCCCGGAAAGCGGCGGAAGACCCGTGGTCCCCCGGGCAGGTTCCGGTGTGAACCGGGATGATTTTTTTACGGCGGCGCCCTACCGCCGCTTTACGGAATTCACCGGCCCCGGAGCGGACCGCCGGGCCGTACTCTGTTCCGTCCTGAAAGAACTGCTCCTGCCCTACGCCGTCCTGGACATCGCGGGTAAACGCCACATTGTGGCGGGACCCGGGGTCCGGGAGGGCGAAGCGCCGGGGATCATCCTCACCGCCCATTACGACCGCAGCCCCCGCAGTTCCGGGGCCAACGATAACGGGGCCGCGGTGTTCCTCCTGGCGGAAACCGCGGCGCGTGTCCGGCGCGGGGGCATACCGGTCCTGTTTGTCTTTACCGACGGCGAGGAACTTTCGGGGGACGAGGGCCTCCAAAACCAGGGCGCCTACGGCCTGGGAATGTACCTGCGGGAAAAAGGATTCGACGGGGCCCGGATTTTTTGTTTTGACGCCTGCGGCACCGGCGACACCCTGATCATTTCCACCACCGCGGATCAGCTGTTAAAGGGCAGGGAAGAAAACCCCGGCACAGAGGCGCTGCGGCGCAAAGTACAGGAACTGCGGCGTACCGCCCTGGATGCGGCCAGAACGGCCCGGCTGGAAAGGGTGCTGCTTATCCCCACGCCCTTTTCCGACGACGGGGGCTTTCTCCGGGCAGGACTGGCGGCCCAGACCATTACGGTCCTGCCCCGGAAAGAGGCGGCCCCCTTTGCGGCGCTGGTCCGCCGCAAAGGGGAAGTAGCCGCGGCCCTCCTTTCAAGGGCCGCGGCCCGGCCGAAGGACCGCGGAAGCATCCCCGAAACCTGGCGCTGCCTGAACGGCCCCTCCGACAGCCCGCTGCGGCTTACCCCGGAACACTGGAAGCAGGTAACCGCCTTCGCGGCGGCGCTGATAAGCGGATCCTAGGGTTCTGTCATTTTTAAGGCCTATGATTCCTGGTTTTGTTTTGAAACAAGATTTGTAGCTCCTACAACAGCGCCTCCGCGTCAAATTCGCAGGCGGTACAGGGGACGGTGATGCCCCAGTTTTCCAGTACCTCCGGGTGGAGTTCGCCGAAGACGCCGATGTTTTTTTTCCTGTGGATGATCGCCGCCGCCCGGCCGGGAATAAAGCGGCGGTCGGCGGATTCTTCCACGCCGTAGTCCCGGGAAAGATAGTAAAACAGGGTCTGGAGTTCCGCCGCGGCGGTATTAAAGCCGGATTCCGCCCCGGCGTGGAGGAATCCCAGGTACTGCCGGGTGGCCGTACCGTAGTTTTCCGCCGGGTCCCGGTACGCCACTTTGCCGGTTTCAAATATCCGGTGGGGATAGGCGGCGTGGCCCGATACGGATTCGCTTTGTACCAGGGAAGCAAGGATACTGTCCCGGACATACTCGTAATTTTCCGTCATGGGGTTGGAGATGCGGATGATCCGCCTCCCATCCCCCCGCATATTGTCCACCAGGTCTTTGCGGGAACCCAGGTAATTGTAAATCATCTCCTGGTAACCCAGGCCGGTCATAAGCTCCTTGATTCGCCGGCTCAAAAGGGTTACCGCCGTCAGCCGGCCTATGGTAAAGTCCCGGGGACGTTCGGGCTTAAAGTCCGCGAGTCCCCGGCCCATCATGATGTCTTCCATCACGTCCGCGGCGTGGAGAAAATCGTTCCGGTATTCGGGGGGCCACGCTTTTACGCCGGGAACTGTACCGGCGTTTGCGCCCCCTGAGCCCGTACCGGTTTCCCCGGCAGCGCCCGCTCCGGTCCCGGCGGTTCCGGCCCCGGTCCCGGCGCCACGCTCGGTATCCAGGGCCTTTTCAGCCCGTACCCCCATGCGGGCCAGGGCTTGTACGCAGTCACCGGCGTTAATCTCCCGGCCCAGATATTTTTCGATCCTGGCCAGGGAACAAAACACCGGCTCCTGAAAATAATAGGGGGTAACGCAGGTCCGGCCAAAGGGCGTGTCGAACTGGTATTCCACTTCCACCGGCTCAATGGTAAAGCCGTTATCCGCCATGTCGCAGGCGACAATGGAGGCCGCCAGGGTAAGCGCCGCCTGGTCCGTGCCGGTAAGTTCCACAAAAAGATCCGTATCCCCCACCTGGACCGCTCCCAGATCGGCGGAGTTGATGATGGGCGGATAGGATAAAACGCTCCCCGAAGCGTCGGTCAAAAGCGGATGGACGGGCTCATGCTCCTGGATAAAGGCGTATTCCTTTCCTTTGGGGTGCTGCTTAAGGATTTCCCGCAGCGAGAGGGGAGTGTCCCACTGGAGGGGCACAAAGGATACGCTGTCGGGATCCACCCCTTTGTAGATGATGGGCCACCGGATGATCGAACTACGGTACAGGCCCATGGAAATGGTCCGCCGCTTCCGGCCGAAATTCCAGGCAAGCTTTTCCTGGGTCTGGATCATGTCCCGGAGCATGGGATCGCTGATCGCTTTGCCCGACGCGATAAATCCCGCCAGGCAGGGCCGTACTTTTTGTACCGAAGCTTCCACAATCACCTTGCGCCCCGCGCTTTTTAGGTTTCCCGGGGACGAAAAGAACGGGTACTCCGGCGCTTTACCGCCGTTATACACCCGGAGCTGCCGGGCGCAGCCTGCGGTTCCCCAGAGGTCGGGCCTGTTGGTATCGTTCAGTTCTATCTTTAAAACCCGTTCCGGCGGGGGAAGGGATTTGTCGCTGTCCTCATCCAGCTCCGCCTTCGCGCAGCTCAAGGCCGCTTCAAAGGCGTCCCGGGTTTTCCAGATACTTTTTCCGCCGGGACATCCCGCCAGGGTGTAGAATACTTCTTCGTTCACTTCTATCTTGGGCATTTAGACCGTCTCCTCCGCTGTCCCGTCTTTGGTCCGTCTGAGCCGCACGCTCTCTATGTCGTAGCTGAACAGTTCCCGCAGGTCGTTAAGGCCCAGGGCCATTAACGCCATGCGGTCTATACCGATGCCCCAGGCCGCTACGGGCACATGAACGCCCAGGCTTTCGGTTACTTCGGGCCGGAAGATCCCCGAACCGCCCAGCTCGAACCAGCCCAGCACGGGATGTTTTATGTGAACCTCGACGGAAGGCTCGGTAAACGGAAAGTAGCCGGGAACATACTTTACTTCCCCGGCCCCCGCCACTTCCAGGGCGAACATTTCCAGCATCCCCAGCAGGGTTTTTAAGTTTACCTCTTCCCCCAGGACGATGCCCTCGGTTTGGTAAAAGTCCGGAAGGTGGGTGGCGTCCACCTTGTCGTACCGGAAACACCGGACGATGCCGAAGTACTTGCCGGGAATTTTTGCCCCCGGCAGGGTTTTGGCGGAAAGGGCCGTCCCCTGGCTGCGGAGAATAAGCCGCCGGGTAAAGTCCCGGTCAAAGGCATAGCTCCAGCCCCGGCTCCCGGTGGCGCCCCCCGACTCATGGGCGGCGGCTATGTTGGACAGCCAGGGTTCTTCGATGGACGCGGCATGTTCCGGTTCCGCAAGACGGTACACGTCGTGGATGTCCCGGGCGGAATGAAACTGCGGCATAAACAGGGCGTCGGAATTCCAGAATTCCGTTTCTACCAGGGGACCGTCGAATTCCTCAAAGCCCAGGGACGCAAGTTTGTCCTTGACCCCTTCAAGAAACTGGGCATAGGGATTGGTCCGTCCGGGGATAAGCCTGACGGGGGGCACGTTGATATTATAGGAGCGGAAGGTTTTGCCCTTCCAGCTTCCGGAGGCAAGCATATCCGGGGTAAGGGCTCCGGTTTCCTCGCCGGTGATCCCCGCTGCCTTCAGGGCCTCCGCCAGCTCCGCCGCCAGGCCGGTAAAGCCAAAGACCACCGTTTCCCGCTCCACCTGGCGGAAGGCCGCGTCGGCGGCGCCCCGCTTTTTGGCGATCCCCGCAACGGCGGCTTTTTCCCCGGCGGTCAGTTCCGTTTCCGCTATAAAGACCGAGCCGGTAATATGAGCGTCCGCTCCGGCATTGCGGCCTGCGGCTTTTATTTCCCTGGCGGCGGCTTTCTCCAGCAGGCCGCGGATCAGCGCCAGGTGTTCCTCCGCCGGTCCGGCCCTTTCCCCGGCGGGGGAAAGGGGGATCACCTTTTTTTCCCCGTCCAGGGCCAAAGCCCCCAGTTTGGAAAGGGCGCCGAAAGCGCTACCGGCGTCTTTGTTGTCCATTCCCAGCCGGGCCGCTATGTCCGGCAGGCGCAGCCCGCTTCCCGCGGCCCGGACGAGTTCCATGATCCGCTCTTCGGGCGTACCCTTTTCTTTCCAGCCCCGGCCCAGGCCGGTTAGTTCGTACAGCACCGCCCGTTCCCGGCGGAGTTCGGTTACAATCCCCTTACCCGCGAGCCAGGACAGCGCCTGGTTGCCGTTTCCGCTCCTGAAACCAAGGTCCGCCTCGACTTTTTCGATGGTAAGTTCGTCCCCCGGGCTGTAGTGGAGGATAATTTTGACCTCCAGGGGGTGGAGGTTTTTTACCGTGGCCTGTATATCGTTCATGAATGTTCCTTATGACTATGGACGCCGGGTGGCTGGGGGTAGAATAGCAAGTTTCACGGGCTTTGAGAAGGGATGCCCGGCCCGGGAATCCCGAATTCAGCCGCGGATCACAAAGAATTCAACCACGGACCATACGGAAAAACACGGACCCTTGGTTCCACATCCCTGCTTTTGTCCGTGGTGGTCTGCGGTGGTCCGTGGTTATGTTTGAATTCGGAAGTGCTCAGCCTGGCCCGGCGTCTTGAGACAATGGCCCGCTGTCTCGAGACAATGACCCGCTGTCTCGAGACAATGACCCGGCGTCTCGAGACAATGACCTGCTGTCTCGAGACAATGGCCCGCTGTCTACAGACACCGGGCCGCGGGCAGCACGGGGACCCCCGCCGGATGAACCGTTCAGGCTTTCGGATACTTCATCCGGTTCTTAGCGCAGGACGATGGCGTCGGCGGAGCCGCGTGCCCCGGTATGAGGGAGATCATGCCGCGTGCCGTTCAACCAGTAACAGGCCTTGTACTCATTTTGGCCCGTTATATATACATTGGAGCCGGATACGACGATGGCTCGGGCAGAGTTGCCGTATTTCCCGGTAACAGGGAGGGCATGCCGCGTGCCGTTAAGCCAGTAACAGGCTGCGGACGGAAACCCAAAAAAATCCTCGGGCTCCACGCTGGTATCATAGTCGTAACCCACGATATACACATCGGAACCGGATACGGCGATCCCGTTGGCAGAACCCTGTGCCCCGATAAGAGGGAGAGCCTGCCAGACGCCGTTAAGCCAGTAACCGAACGTGTCCCCATCGGAGCCCAGGATATACACGCCGGAACCGGATACGGCGATGCCTCGGGCAGAGCCGGATGTCCCGGTAACGGGGAGGCCCTGCCATACGCCGTTAAGCCAGTAACCGGGCGTACTCTTTTCCCCGTCCCCATCCTGGCCCGCGATATACACATCGGAACCGGATATGACGATGGCGGCGGCGGAACCATATGTCCCGCTAACAGGAAGGTCATGCCATACGCCGTTGAGCCAGTAACCGGGCGTGGATTTCCACTGGTAGTTACCGGTGTGGCTCCTCTCGGAACCCGCGATATACACATTGGAACCGGATACGGCGATAGCTGCGGCTCCACCCAATACTTCTGCCCTGGAAACAGGGAGGTCATGCCGCGTACCGTTGAGCCAGTAACAGGGCGAGTTAGGGTACTGAGTACTGCCCGCGATATACACGTTGGAACCGGATACGGCAATGGCCCGGGCAGAACCGCCTAACGCCCCGGTAACAGGGAGGGCCTGCTGCCTGTCGTTGAGCCAGTAACCGGGCGCACCCATTTCCTGACCGATACTGGCCATGCCCACGATTAACACATCGGGGCCCTTGCCGCCGGCGGACTGTCCGTAGGCGGTAAAGGCCAGGGTTACCATAACGACCGCCAGGGCCGTCATCCGTTGGTAAAACGTCGTTTTCATCGTACTTAAGCTCCTATAATCATGTATTTGTCATGAAAAACACCTTACTATGGGGGCAGCGGGCTGTCAACGGGAAAACTCAACCCTGTCCGCCTTTGGCGGACAGGCAGTGGAAACAGAAGAGCCCGCTTGCGCGGGGGAGATCCATGGTAAAGCCCTTAGGCTTTACCCCGCCACCCTGCGGGTGTACCGCCATGGCCAGGAAACGCCCGGTCATGCAGTCAAAGTTTAAATCCCCGGGAAGCGGCCTGGGTAAGTTTGTGTTTTAGCAGGTTATTTTCTTTTTTCAGCTTGCTTATCTCCAGCTGCTGGGATTTTACGGTTTCCAGCAGATCCCCCTGGGTAAGGGCGCCGGTGTGGAGCAGTTCTTCCACATATTCCATTTTGTTTTCAAAATCTATTTCCGCCTCCAGGCTTGCTTCCTGGAAGCTGTCGTCGATGGCCTCTTCGGTGAGGGTAAAATTTTCTTCTTCGGTCTGGAGTATCTTGTCGGCAATACGGTAAATAGCCTGGGAGATTACCGACTGGGGTTTGTAGAGCACCACCGGCAGCCGGGACGACAGGGCCGTATCCTGAATGCCGTCCCGGTACATGATCCCCAGATGTTCCACTTTTATATCCAGGTATTCTTCGCAGGATCGCCGGATCTTCATGGCCACATCGGCGTCTTTGGGATCCTCGATCATGTTCATAATAAGCCGGGGATGAAAGTGCAGCACCGCTTCCCGGAATTTTTTATGGGATTCGGGGTCGATTTTGACAATTTCCGAAAGCATCTGGGGTATGTACAGATGTTTCCCGGAACTGTCTTTGCGCACTTTTTCCAGATAGCCGCAGGCTTCGGTTCCCTTTTTGAATACCGTGTACATAAGCCGGAAAACGGTATTCTTTAAAAAGACATAGGCGTTAAGGGTGGCGGTCACCGCCGGGGATGTTACCACAATCCCCTGGCCAGAAAGCAGAAAGAAATCCAGAATAGATTGATGGGTGCCCGCGCCCAAATCCAGGATCAGAATATCCGTATCCGAAGCAAGGGCAAGAAGCCGCCGCACCAGGGCATTCCGCTGGAAGGATTTAAGGTTTGCCATCCCGGGCATTTCCTGATCCCCCGGTATAAAACGGAGGCCCCGGACATCGGTCGGGAAAATCACCTGGGTAAAATCGACCCTGGTATTGTTCAGAAAGGTACCGATGCCCCCGGCGGGGGAGCGGAAACCCAGAACCAGATGAAGGTTCGACGCCCCCAGATCCAGATCCGCCAGCACTACCCGCTGGCCCGCCTGGGCCAGGGCTACCGCGATATTGGCGGCTACCAGGGATTTGCCGACGCCGCCTTTTCCGCTGGCAATGGGGATTACCCGCATTATTCGCCTCCCTCCGGCGTTTCCGCAAAAACCGGGGTCCCGGTTCCTTCATCCTCCGCACCGGCCGGCGCTTCGCCAGCTTCGCCGCGGCTAAAGATGAACAGCAAAACCATGCCCAGGATGGTACCAAGATCGGCCGCGCCCATAAAGAGCGCCCACGACATGGATCGGGGTATTTCCCCGGCGGGTCCAAATGCCGCCGCCAGCCAGAATATCAGGCACATGATGCCGATCGCCTTACCCGTTATGTACAGGGGTATGTAGGGTTTTGAAATTTCCAGCCGGATCAGCAGAAAGAAGGACATCAGGGGGAAAAGGGCCTGGGGCGCGGCGTACATCATAAAAGGCAGGTTCCGCCCCATGCCGCGGAACAGCCCCGCCGGGCCCGAACCCGTAAAGGCCGCCAGCAGGATTACCAGAAAAAGCAGCCGGGAACAATCATAGATAACAACAGCCGTCCGTACTGTCCGGCGGGGTTCTTTCATCAGCGGTACTACTTAATTCCCGTCAGTTCCATTTCAAAAACCAGGAAACTGTTGGGGGGAATAACGCCGCCGGCGCCCTGTTCGCCGTATGCCAGTTCCGGGGGTATGACCACCAGGCGCTTTTCGCCGGTCCGCATATCCAGAATAGACCTGTCCCAACCGGGGATCACCTGGCCTATTCCGGCCTGGAATTCCAGGGGACCGCCGTGGGCGTCCGAGGCGTCAAAAACCTCGCCGGAAAGGAACATGCCCTTATACTGCACCTGTACCGTACTGCCGCTTTGGGGTTTGGGGCCGGTTCCCTGTTTTTGTATAAGATACTGTATTCCGCCGTCGCCGGTTTTAAGGCCCGGATAGGCGGAGGCAATTAAAGCCAGGTCCGCTTCCCGGCGGGCCCTGGCTTTGGCGGAAGCTTCTTCAGCGGCCCGGGCTAACAGCGCGTCAAACGCGGCCTGATCGGCCTTAAAGCCCTGGGCCGCCGCACCGTTCCGCACAATGGCGATACCGGTAATCGTATCCCCCTGCTGAATCGCGTTAACTACCCGCTGGCCTTCCACTACCCTGCCAAAGATCGTGTGGTGATCGTCCAGCCAGGGAGTTTCCTTGTGGGTGATAAAGAACTGGCTGCCGTTGGTACCGGGCCCCGCGTTGGCCATGGAAAGAATTCCCGGCCCGTCGTGGCGCAGGGAAGGGTCGAATTCATCGGGAAACTGGTAACCCGGTCCGCCCCTGCCGCTGCCCAGGGGATCGCCGCCCTGGATCATAAAGTTGGGAATTACCCGGTGAAAGGCAAGGCCGTCGTAAAAAGGCTTCCCCCCGCAGACGGTCATTTTCCCCTCCGCCAGGGCAACAAAGTTACAGACGGTTAAGGGGGCTTTTTCATATTCAAGTTTAATCAGGATTTCTCCCCTGGAGGTATTAATCCTGGCATAGAGACCTTCTCCCAGCGCGGTATTACCGGGAGAGCTTTGGGCGGAGGCCTCGTCAATAGGAATACGGGGAGGCCATTTTTCGGAACAGGAAAAAAGAAAGACGGAAATAACCGCGGGAACCCAACAGAGTGTTTTATGTATCATCATATATAAATCCTACCATAGACACTGGCGGTTTTTCAATCTATAATGCAGAATAATGGATATTACCGAGATTCAGGATGAACTGCTTCGCCTTGAATACCCGAATTTACTCCCCGATCACGATCCCGATATAGAACGTTACTACTACCTGCGGTCCATGGGTCAGGCCCGGGACGCCATGACCATTTATCAAAACCGGCTCAAGTTCCGGTATCCGGATGATAGTTTTCGCACATGGCTGCTCCGATCGTACCGCAGCCACGATCCCGCTTTCAGGGGCCTTCTGGCCAAGGGATACCGCCTGCTGGCGGTCCGTTCCCTGGAGCGGGTAAAGAATATCATCATCTATATTGCGGAAAGGGCCGAATCGTACAACGAAAAAGACGTTTATTCCACGATAAAAACGGCGGAGGAAATACTGCAATTCCTTCCCCCCGAACGGTACGAAGCGGTGGCGGGGATGGAACGCTTCCTCCGTTACGCCAGTGTCCTTGATCTGAAAGTTCCCTCCATCGCAAAAGCCGTGGAGCTGGTCCGGGCCTACCTGACCGACAGTCTGGCGGTGGTGGAAGAAGAACGAAAACGCCGCTCCGAAACCCTGTCCCGGATGGAAGAAGCGGAACGCCAGCGGCTGGTACAGGCGGACTGGGACAGTTACTATTCCCAGAAAAAATACGGCGTCCACGCTCCGCTGATTGATCTTTCGGCGGTGGTTTTTTCCCCGGCGGATCTGAACCGGATCGAGATTCCCCCCTTTCCCCGGATTGAAGATCAGATCCTGGGGTACTGCGTCAAATACTGGAATTTGGTGGACGATCCCGCCTTTGAGCGAATCCTGTTCCTCTATTCCCGTAAATACGGAAAAAAGAACTACGAAGTGTTTATGTCCATCCGCCGGGGAAGGCAGGCGAATCACCGGGATGATGAAATCCTCGCTTCCATTATGAGCGTTTTGGTAACCGGTTATTACTACTCCATTCAGGGTGATATTTACCTGCAGCGGAACTGGAATACCATTAAGCATATCCTGGCCAACCAGGAGCCGCCGAAGGCCCTGCCGGCTCCCGCGGCGCCAAAGGCGATTGCGGCGCCCGCCGGGGCAAGACGGGCAGCGGTAAAAACCGGGGCAAAAAAGGCTGTGACAAAACAAGCCGGGGCAAAACAGGCCCCGGTAAAGCGGACAAAAGATACCGCGAAGAAACAGACCGCCATACCACAGACGGCTCAGGAAAAGGCGGTCAGGGAACGCCCTGTCCGGAAGCTTGCATCCAGGCTGGTTCCCGGGGCAAAATCAAAAACGGCGCCCAGAATTGCGCCGCCGCCGGTTAAGCCGAAAAACCGGCCCGCGGCGGTAGTGGCTAAACCGGCGGGCAGGGCCGCGGAACGCGCGCCGGCAAAATCCGTGAAGGTCCCGTATAAATTACAACCCGCCCGGGAGCCGAAGACAACTATCGTGGCCCGGCAGGCCAGGGCCTTACAAAAACCCGCGGCCCCGCGGCCCGGACCAAAGCCCGCGGTTCCGGTCCGGGCGGCGCCAAAACCGACCGCTATTCCGTCGAAGCCGGCTCAGCCGTCGAGACCGGCCGTTGCCATTCCGCCGAAGCCCGCCCAGCCGCCGAGACCGGCCGTTGCCATCCCGCCGAAGCCCGCCCAGCCGCCAAGACCAGCCGTCGCTGTTCCGCCAAAACCGGTCCAGCCGCCAAGACCAGCCGCCGCTGTTCCGCCGAAGCCGGCTCAACCGCCGTGGCCGGCCGCCGCTGTTCCGCCGAAACCGGCCCAGCCGCCGAGACCGGCCATTGCCGCTTCGTCCCTGCCGTCCAAACCGCTGGCTTCGGCGCCGCCGGTTCAGCCGGGAGGATACCGGCCCGCTCCCTATGTTACCGCGTCTTCTCCGCCCAGCCGGCCCAAGCCCAAGGTGTTTACCCCCAAGACGCTGGAAAAGGCCAAGGGGTCGGTATCGGACAGGCTTAAACAGCTTTCGGGCCGTTCCTACGATGTCTACGAAGACCGCTTCCTGTCAAAGGCCAGGACCGTTATACGCAAGGTGCTGGGAATCGGCCGGGGACTGTTCTTTAATCTTCCCGAAGAAGCGGAAGATCTGATATACAACTTTCTTCGGGATCACTATTCGGATCCCTATATGGACTGGGAAGACAGCGCCGAACGCAGGAGCCTTGCTTCCATGGGTTTTGAGCTGTCGTCCCTGAATCCGGTTATCGACGAATGTTACAAATTACTGTAAGGGAGCGCTTATGAATCCACGGCGGGGTAAGGTAAACAGGGCGCTGGCATGGGCGTTGCTGCCGGTTCTGCTGGCTGTAAGCGGCTGCGGAGCCAAATCCGGCGCTGCCGCTGTAGATGAGGATTATAGTTTTTCCGGAGATGGCGCCGATCTTAACGGCGACCTTGAATACCGGGAAACGGAATTCCGGGGGACAGGCTTCAACCCGGAAGAAACGGATGTCCCGGCGGATGAAGGTAACCGTTCTCCCGGAGACGGTCCTTCCGGTCCCGGGGCTGTTCCGGGGAAAACCCGCAAGTTGGTAAAAAAGGCGGATGTTTCCATAGAAGCGGATAAATCACTCCTTGACAAGGACGGCAAACTGACGGGGGTAAACCAAAGGATGGACGGGCTCCTGAAGCAATACGGCGCCTACTCGGAGTACTCCCTTTCCGATGAAGATTCGGCCCGGTATACCATACGGGTACCCCAGGTTTCCTACGAGTCCATGCTTTCCGCTGTGGGCGTCCTGGGCAAAATCAGGTCCCGCAGCGAAACCGCGGAGGACGTGACCCTTAAGTACTACGATCTTGAAGGACGGCTCAATACCAGAAAGACCCTGCTGGGTACCTTCCAGGGTTATCTGGGCAGAGCCCAGAACATCGACGACATTATGAAAATCGAAACCCGGATTGCGGATTTGCAGGCTGAAATTGACCGGCTGGGAACACAGCTGCAGGAGCTGGCAAGTCTTGTGGACTATGCCACCATTGAACTCTCCATAGACAGTCCCGGCGTTTCTTCGGATTACGGCCTGCCGGAAAAAATACGGGATCTTTTTGCCGCTTTCCGCGGTTTTGCCTCTGGCGGCCTCCTGGTCGTTCTGGGGATCATCATTTTCGGCCTGCCGCTTGTCATCATCTTCCTGCTGGCATACTGGCTTTTCTTTGGCAGGGTGGGACTCCTTAAAAAAGCCTTCCGCCTGGCGGTACGCGGCAGGGACACGGATATTAAGAAAGAATAAGGCAAGGAGTAAAAAGTTTGCCATGGCTATTGTAAACAAAGCGCGAAAAAACGGATTCTTTGTAAAAAACCTGCGGAATTTTTTTGAACACCGGGCGCTGTGGATGTACCTGCTCTGCGACGAAGCCCGTAAACAGGGGGCCGATCCGGCAAGCTTCGCTCCCGCCGCCATACGCCGCTGCGGCATCTATCACGGGATCCGGGCGATCACCGGCATCCAGGACGCTGCGGCCCAGGCGGAATCTGACCGCCGCGGACACGGAGTGGAAGGTTCCGGTAAACAGAAAGGGGTTAGCTGTAGGGCGCTGCAAAAAAAACTCTTTCCCCCGGCGGGGCAGGCGATCTTTGAAATGAAATTCCGCGGGCTGACCGACGATGTTTTTGATGTGGACTTCCACTACTGTCCCCTGGTTTCGGCCTGGAAAAAGCAGGGATGCGGCGATGATGAATGCGACAAACTCTGCGACTGGGCCATGGAAGGGGACCGGGGCATTGCCGAAGCCTTTGGTTGCGAACTGGAACTGAAAAAAACTATCGCCCGGGGTGATGATATCTGTCAGATCCGCTTCCGCCGGAAACAATAAGTATGGGGGGATTTGTATACGAGACCCACCTCCATACCCGGCAGGCCAGCGCCTGCGGCGTTTCCCGGGGCGCCGACTATGTCCGGCGTTACCAGGATGCGGGCTTTACCGGCATTATGGTGACCGATCATTTTTTTAACAGCAATACCACTGTAGACCGCCGAAAGTCCTGGTCCGAATGGGTCAAGGGTTTTTGTTCCGGCTACGAAGATGCCCGGAACGAAGGGGAAAAGCGGGGACTGGATGTGTTCTTTGGCTGGGAAGAAACCTTTGACGGCGATGATTATTTGATCTACGGCCTGGACAAGGCGTGGCTCCTGGAACACCCCGAAATGATCCGCTGGACCAGAAAAGAGCAGGCCCGGGAAGTACGCCGATCCGGGGGCTGTGTGGTTCACGCCCACCCTTTCAGGCAGCACAGTTACATAGACACGATACACCTGGCTCCGCATTTTGTAGACGCCATAGAAGCCGCGAACAAGGGCAACCACGACGCGATCTACGATGCCCAGGCCCTCGAATACGCCCGGATTCTGGGGCTGCCCGCGGTGGCCGGATCGGACATCCACCATGCGGACGATTTACCGGGCCAAGCGCCCTTTGGGATCGAGGTTGAAACAAGATTTGCTTCCGCCGCGGACTATGCCGCGCTGATACTGAATAAGGGCAGCATAAAACTCAGGATACCGCCGGGCCGCTGCGATTTCCGCCGGACCGGCGATAAGCCTTTGCTGTTACCGGTGGAAATTCGGGACAGTAATGACAGAACCTCCGGTCCCCGGCGAATGACCTTTAACGAAGCGGCGGAACAGCTGGCTTTTTCCGCGGTAGGGAAAAAGGCGGGGTAGCCGGAAATTTCCAGCAAAGGGAGGAACGGATGAACAGAAAACTTACCGTGGGCATACTCTGCGGAGGAAAATCCGCGGAGCACGAAGTATCCCTCCAGTCGGCCAGGAATGTCTATGAAGCCATGGACCGGGAAAAGTTTAACCCTGTCCTTATCGGCATAGAAAAAAGCGGCCGTTGGATTTTTAACGCTTCCGGTTATGTGAACGATGATCGCATCGGTAGTGTCAACACCGATCCCGCCAGCAATTCCATAAACAGTTTTATTCTAAACGCCGATGATCCGGCGGCGATATGCCTGGCCCCGCAAAGTTTTTCGGCGCTTCTGCCCCCCCGTAGCGGGGGCTTTCTGTCGATAACCGGGGAATCCGGGGGAACGGCGGTTTCCGGTAAGGTTCAGCTGGACCTGATTTTTCCCATCCTCCACGGGCCTTTCGGTGAAGACGGTACGGTACAGGGCCTCCTTAAACTGGCGGAAATTCCCTTTGTAGGCCCGGGGGTCCTCGGTTCCGCCGCGGGCATGGACAAGGATGTGATGAAGCGGCTCCTCCGGGACGGCGGAGCGCCCATCGGTCAATTCCTGGTACTCCGGGATTGGGAACCTGTCCCTTCTTTTGCGGACATTACCGCCGTCCTGGGAAACCCGGTATTTGTCAAACCCTCCAATATGGGTTCCAGCGTGGGGGTAAGCAAGGTTCATGACGAAGCGGGTTTCCGCGCCGCCCTGCGCGAAGCCTTCGTCTACGACACAAAAGTGATTCTGGAAGAAAACATCCCCGGCAGGGAAATAGAATGTTCCGTACTGGGCAATGAAGAACCGCGGGCGTCCCTTCCCGGAGAGGTAAAGGCCGGCAGGGATTTTTATTCCTACGAGGCAAAGTACATTGACTCAGCCGGGGCAGCGCTGGAAATTCCCGCCAATCTGCCGGATGCCAAAGTTAAGGAAATACAGGCCCTGGCGGTCAAAACTTTCCGGATTCTGGAATGCCAGGGCTTATCCCGGGTAGATTTTTTTATGAAAGAGGACGGCAGGGTACTGGTAAACGAAATCAACACCATGCCGGGATTTACCAGGATCAGCATGTATCCCAAATTGTGGGAAGCCTCCGGCCTGACGTATACGGCCCTTATCACCCGGCTTATAGAACTTGCCCTGGCGCGGTTTGAAAAAGAGAAAAACCTTAAAACCAGTTACGGTTAGTTAGTCAGAGTTACAGTTAGTATTGAGGGTTTTTCAAAACTTCAGTTTTTGGAAACTTCAAAGCCGGTGGAAAAACCCAACACTTTTTCCATTGCTCAGTTGCTTTTTGGATCCAGCCCCGGCAGATTCCATTCTTCGGGGATCTTGGTGGGCTGGCCTTTAGCATCCACAAAGGCCCAGGTAACTTTTGCCTCGGCAATCAAATCATCGTTCCGTTTTATTTCCTGGGCGATAATGCCGCTGACGGCGCCCTTTTTGATGGGCCAGGATCTGATGATAAGCACATCGTCGGGAAAGGCGGGCTGTTTGTAATCAATTTCTACCCTGGCCACATACACGCCGTAGCCGGTTCTTACCGCTTCCACATAATCGAAGCCCACGGCCTTAAGGAATTCATACCGGGCATACTCCAGGTAATGAAGATAATTGGCGTTATTTACATGATTGTAATGATCGCATTCATAGGTACGGACCTGCAAAGTACATTCACAAACCATGGGAATAACTATATACTTAGAAAGATCTATTTTCAAGGAGAATTCCGGAATGTTCCGCTATTGCCCCGCCTGCGCTTCCGAAAGAATCAGCTTTAAAGGGGGTAAGGTATTTATCTGCCCCGCCTGCGATTTTACCTACTACCACAATACCGCCGCCGCGACCGCCTGTCTCGTCAGAACCGGCGCGGGGCTGCTTTTCCTGGTCCGGGGCAAAGAACCGGCCAGGGGAAAGCTGGATCTGCCCGGCGGCTTTGTGGACCCCGGCGAAGGCGCGATGGACGGCCTGCGCCGGGAATTCGTTGAGGAGCTGGGCTGGGATCCGCTGACCGCAGCCGGCGGTCCTGCCGGGGAATCCGGTGCAAAAACCCAGGGAGCTTTTACGCTTTTTGCATCCTTTCCCAACAAGTACCCCTACAAAAATATTTCCTACAATACCTGCGATCTGTTTTTTTATATTGATGCCCC
Organism: Treponema sp.; assembly: GCA_031266175.1. Lineage (GTDB taxonomy): Bacteria > Spirochaetota > Spirochaetia > Treponematales > Breznakiellaceae > JAISBN01. The sequence continues at coordinate 26,522 of JAISBN010000139.1, forward strand.
CTCCCTCTCCAAAAAAGATTTACGCCTGGAAGCGGCGGAAATCGCCGAAGTACGGTTTATCAGGCCCGGGGATATCAACTATGAAGACCTGGCCTTTGAGTCCACCAAACGAGCCGTCAAAGCGTACCTGCAACAATTCCCGGCTTACCACTAACTCCACGAATGGCGCGGGCCGTCCAAACCCCTTTTGTCCGGATTAATTTTGAGGCATTGCGGTGTCCACCCCGGGTCCGAACCCGGCGCACATCTGCTCACATACTGGACAATGTTCTTGAAGAAGCGGTCATACGCGGGACCGCACGAAGAAATACCTGTCTGCCTCCTGTTCTATACATACCCGCGGCCATACCGCCTAAAACAAGAATCACCATCGGCATATGCTTTCCTTTTTTAAAGTAATGCTCCCTATATCCGAACCAGCTCATAGCGCTGGCTGCCCAGGCCGATTCGCTCGGCATACACAATCTGGTGGACCCCGCCCCGGTTTTCGATACGGTTGACCAGATCCTTTCGCTCGTTCTCCGGCCGGGCGTAGATCTGATCCAGACTGGCCCGTTCCAGCGCGACCGGATCGGTGGAAGAGAGGATGCCAATATCCGCCAGGGTTGCCTTGGGGGCCCGGGCATCGCAGTCGCAGCTGACCGAAAGGTTGTTCAGTACATTGATAAAGAGGATCCTGCCGTTTTTTGAGTCCATGACCGCCCGGTTGTATTCGACGATCTTTTCAAAGAACGGTTCCCCGGAAGACGAGAATCCGCCGCCGGAACCGTTGGAATGGATTGCCCCCTTCCCCCGGGGCGACGCGATACCTACCGCCATATTTTTAAAGGTCCCGCCGAATCCCGCCAGGTTGTGTCCCTTAAAATGGGCCACCGAAATAATCCAGTCGTAGTTTCTGATATGGGCGCCCACAATCGCTTCCTTAAGCTGCCTGCCGCCCCGGACCGGGAGGCTTATGTCTCCGTCGGAGTCAAGGATGTCCACCGGCGCGTAGGTAAACCCGTGTTCCCGGGCTACCGCCAGATGTCCCTCGGTGGTGGACCGGGCGCCGCCGTAGTAGGTATTGCTGTCCGTAAAGGTTCCCCCGGTTTCGGCGATCAGGCTTTGAAGCAGCGCCGGATTCAGATAATTGGTATTTCCCCGCTCCCCCATGTGGAGCTTCACCGCCACTTTGCCCGCAGCGCTTATCCCCAGGGCTTTGTAGGCTGCAAGAAGCCCCCGGGCGCTTATATCGGAGCTAAAGTATACCTTGCTTGCCCCCGCTGCCTGGGTCTGCCATATCTCCCCGTCCTGTTTCGGAAGGGGATCCTCAAAAGCCTTGCTTCCCAGCAGGGACAGCGCCGCCACGCCGCCGGCGGCTTTTTTGATAAACTCCCGGCGGGTCATTTCTCTGATTTTCATGAAACCTCCGTAACTTTCGTCCGCCGGGAAAAAAAGCCGGACAGGGAAAGTCTTTTCCTCAAGGCTATAAGACTTTTACTTGCCGCGTCAATAGAGTATACTGGGGACCATGTTCGGCGTCAGCATGGGGGAACTGGTCCTGATTTTTCTTGCCGCTTTTATCGTGGTAGGGCCCGGCCGTCTTCCCGGGCTTGCCCGTATGCTCGGCCGGTTTGTCAAAACCGCCCGGAAAGCGGTACGGGATCTTTCCGACGCGGTGGATGCCGAATCGCCGGGTAACGCCGGCGGGTCCGGGTCTCTGGTTGACGAACTTCGGGAAGCAGGCAGGGCGGCGCGGAACCTGGAAGACGGGTTAAAGGAGAAGTTATGAGGCTGGGTATAACTGAAATCATCGTTATCGTGATCGTCGCCTTTGTACTCTTCGGGGGAGCGGCAAAACTTTCGGGCCTGGGAAAGGCCCTGGGAAAAAGCATCCGGGAGTTTCGGGACGAGCTAAAAGACGACAGGGCCGAAACCGGTAAAAAGGCCGACGACGATTCCGCGGGCTGATCTGCCCAGGGGCAGCGTCTATTCCCACCTGAAGGCCCTGCGGCGCTGTCTTGTCGTAAGCCTCGCCGCGGCGGGGGCCGTGTTTCTGGTGATCTTTTTCGGCTTTTCCCGGCAGTTGATGGAATTCCTGGAAATTCCCCTAAAGGAACGGGGCATCGCGTTAATCTACATTACCCTCTATGAGCCAATCGCCGTCCAAATGAAGGCGTCCTTTATCGCGGCGGTGATTGCCGCGTCCCCGGTTATCATCGCCCAGCTGTGGTCCTTTCTTAAACCGGCCCTGTATCCCCGTGAAAGCCGAACCACGGTGATCCTCTTTCTGGTAACCCTGATACTGTTCCTTGGGGGGGCGGTTTTTGCCTACCTGATCGTGTTCCAGCTGGCGGTGAATTTTTTCCTGGTCACCGCCGAGGGCATCGCTTCCCCCTTTATCTCTATAGAAAAATACGTGGGGTTTCTGTTCAGTTTTATTTTGCCCTTCGGGCTGATTTTTGAACTCCCCGTGGTCATGGGAATTCTTGCCGCCCTTGGCATTGCCGGTCCTGCCCTGTTTGTCAAAATCCGCCGTTATGCGATCCTGCTGATTTTTATCGCCGCGGCAATCCTGACGCCCCCCGACGTGGTATCCCAGATTCTGCTTGCTCTGCCCCTGCTGGCGCTGTTCGAGGCGGGGATTGTCGTGTCCCGGATCATGTACAAGAAGCGGAAAACTGACTAAACCCCCGGTATACATGTTCTTTGTCTTTTTTACCGGCTCAACGCGCATGGCGCATTGACCACCCGGGCCCTTTTTATGTATACTAATCCTGTTTCACACCCTATGGGGTTTGAACAGGCTTTCCGGGTATGATCCCAGTGGACCCGCCGGTATGCTCCGCCCGGTAAAGAATGTGCGAAGCTTCCTTTTGGAATTTCCGGCGGTTTCCTAAAAATAGAGGAGTTGGTCTCATGAAGCGGACGTATCAGCCCAGTAAAGTTAAGCGGAACCGCAAATTTGGCTTTCGGGCAAGGATGAAAACGAAGGGGGGGCGGCTGGTGTTAAAACACCGCCGGGCCAAGGGACGGTACAAGCTTACCGTTGCGGACGAGAAAAAGCCCTATTGATGAACCGGCCCTGAACCCCCCGGCAACGGGGCGTTTCAGGCGGCGGGAACATCTTAAAAAACGGACGGAAATAACCAGGGTTTTTAAAAAGGGAAAGGTTGTCAGCGGTCCCGGCGTCAGGCTGTTTTTCCTGAAGAACGCATTGTCTTATAACCGGCTGGTAATTACCTTTACACGGAAATTCGGGAATGCGGTACAGCGGAACCGGGCGCGGCGGCTGGGCCGGGAGGCTTACCGCTCACTACGGGAAAAGCTAAAAACCGGTTATGATGTGGTTGTACTGGTCTATCCCCGGAGCGATTCGGAAGCTGGTAAGCCGGGACTAACCGGGACGCGGGAACAGCTTAAAACCCTTTTTACCAGGGCCGGTATGCTATGATGCTAAAGAAAACTGTTTTAGGTTTAATCCGGGTGTACCAGAAAGTATTTTCGCCCTATCTCCGTCCAAGCTGCCGTTACTATCCCAGCTGTTCCGCCTATGCGTACCAGGCGGTTCAGAAATACGGAGCGGTAAGGGGTTCTTTTTTAGCCATCAAACGGATTCTGCGCTGTCATCCCTTTCATAAGGGCGGCTATGATCCGGTACTTTAAGAGACAGGATTGCCCATGGAAAAACACACAATATTAGCGATTGCTCTTAGCAGTCTGGTTATGGTTGGCTGGCTGCTGGTTCAGCCTAAGCTGTTCCCCCCGGAACAGGCCCAGGAAACCGAACAGGCTTCCGGTACTGCCCCGTCCGCCGCCGGAACTCCTGTTCCGGCGGTATCCGCGGTTCAACCCGCGGACGGATCGGCGGCCGGAACGGCGGACGAAGCCGCGGCTGGAACCGGCGAATTGGCCGCGCCAGCGGTCCCGGCCGGGACGGATACGTCCGCCGCGGCGCCGGACGCCTCGGCAAACGCTGCGGCGGAAGCCGGAGCGGTATCCGGGGATGGCGAAACCGCAGCCGGTTCCGCGGCTCCGGCCATTGCGGAGGAGCGGGTCATTGTCGAAACGGAACTGGTCCGGGCGGTGCTGACCAACCAGGGGGGGGACATGATCTCCTACCGGCTCAAGAAGCACAGCGACAAGGGCGACATGGTAGAGATGATTCTTTCCGCCGGGGACACGGAATCCCACGCCTTTACCCTGGCGTTTGGAGGGCTGGACGCCCGGCCGGTGGACTCGTTTTTCCGGGTTTCCCGGCCTTCCCCCCTCTCGGTGGAATTTGCCCGGGACTTTTCCGTCACCGGTTATCCGGGCACCATTACCCTGATCAAGCGCTACGATTTTGAAGCCGATGAATACCTGTTCCGGCTGACCGTTTCGCTGGACAGCGCTTCCACGATTCCCCTGAACGTTAATAACGCCGCCTATACGCTGGCTTTCGGCCCCCAAATCGGACCGGGTTTCCAAAAGCTGGATCAGCGGTATGAATACCGTCACTACTACACCATGGTCAACGGGAAACGGAAAACGGAAAAAGTGGGGGAAGGAAATCCCTCAATCATCGGTACCCGGGTAACCTGGGCGGCTATTGCCGGAAAATACTTTACCGTTATCGCGGTACCCGACAATACCCTGTATGAAGTGGCCTTTTCCGCCAAACCCGAACCGGGGCTGGCCGCCGCGTCCCGGCTCTACATGGTCCGCCCGGCCCTGGACAGCGCCAGAACCAACGATGTGTTTCACTTTTATCTGGGTCCCAAAAACCAGGAAAACCTGGGGCGCTACGATACGGGGGACAACAAGTTTAAGCTTCGGGAATTGAATTTTACCAAAGCGGCCAGTACCAGCGGCATCCTAAGCCCTCTGGAATCGCTGCTGAAGCTGCTGTTACAGTTTTTTTATAACCTTGTCCCCAACTACGGGGTTGCGATTATCCTTTTGACCCTGCTGGTCAAGATCATCCTGTTCCCGCTGACCAAGAAAAGTTCCGAGGCAAGCATTAAAATGCAGGCCTTGGCGCCGAAAATCAAGGAACTCCAGGAAAAATACCGGGAGAATCCCGCCAAGCTTAACGCCGAAATGGGGGCCCTGTATAAACGGGAAGGCCACAATCCCATGTCGGGCTGTCTGCCCCTGTTAATCCAGATGCCCATACTGTTTGCAATGTACAATCTGTTTAACACCCATTTTGATTTACGGGGCGCCCTGTTTCTGCCGGGCTGGATCCCGGATCTATCCCTGCCTGAATCGGTGTACAATTTTCAGACCCCCCTGCCGCTTCTGGGCTGGGAGAGCATCCGGCTGCTGCCGTTTATTTATGTCGGTTCCCAGATGCTGTACGGGCTGGCTACCAGAACCCCGGAACAGCAGGGCAATCCTTCCATGAAGATGATGATGTATGTCATGCCGGTTATGTTTTTCTTTATCCTCTACAACGTTCCTTCCGGTCTTCTGGTGTTCTGGATCATGTCCAATGTTTTTACCCTTATTCAGCAGGTAATATTGAACAAGTACCTGGCCGCCAAACGCCAGGCTGCTGTGGCGGATGAAGGGCCGCCGCCGGTTATTGCCCCCCCCAGGCGAAAAAAACGGCGCTAATGTTAAAGAACGTGAACACGGCGTGTTCATGCGGTTGAATGTAAGCGGCGGCGTCAGCGCCGCGCTTTAAATAGGAGTGTCCTATGGTATATGAATTTGAAGGCCGCACCGAAAAAGAGGCCATTGATCGGGCCGCGGCGGAGCTGGGAATTGAAAAAGACGAATTCGACGTCGAAATTCTGGAAACCCAGCGTTCCGGTTTGTTTAAGAAGGGCTATGTTAAAATTCAGGTGCATACCGAAGCGGTCCCGGCCCCGACGGAACGTCCCGAAAGTCCGGCCCGGCGGCCGCCCCGTGAGACCCGGCGCAACGAGGTCCGGTCCGGCGGCTCCGCCGGCGGGGCGGAAGACTTTGAACGCGCGATGGTTTCCTTTGTGGAAGAGCTTATCGAGCGCATGGGTTATGACGGAACCGTTTCGGTTTTATACCGGGAAGAACGCAAGCTGGGATTGAAAATCGAATCGGAGTATTCTTCAATATTGATCGGGAAAAAGGGGAAAAACCTTGACGCCCTCCAGCTTCTGGTTAATATTTATGCCGGAAGGCAGGGCCGGGATGACATGCGGATCATCCTGGACAGTGAAAACTACCGTATCCGGCGGGAAGAATCCCTGGTCCGCCTGGCCTATACCGTGGCCGACCGGGTACGGGAAAACCGGGGCTCCATTCTGCTGGAACCGATGAATCCCTTTGACCGCAGGCTTATTCATACCACCCTGAATGACATAAACGATGTTGAAACCAAAAGCGAGGGAGAGGGTTTATATAAGCAGGTCCGCGTGTATTACAGGGGATTACGGATCAACTAGCCGGGCCTTTGGGAGGTTGTGTGAAGCGGTTTATCATAGCGGTTGCGATTCTGTACGGAGTACAGGCGCTTTGGGGGCAGTCTCCCCTGATCAATTTGGCCGGGCCGGAAAACGCGGCGCGTCTTGGGCAGGGGGAAAAGCTGATCCGCCTTCAGCAGAAAGCCCCTGTTCCGTTCCTGGTTCCCCGGGATCCCTACATTAAAGGCATGGTGGAACGGATACTCCGGGAGCTGGACCCCGGGTTTTTTGTGGAGACCCTCAGGATCTACCGTAAACCCGCCGTTAACCCCGCAAGTCCCCGGTGGACAGCGGGGGAAAGGACCGGCCTCTACAACCAGATCCTGGCCCTGAGCACCCTGGCGGGGCTGCAGTACTATTCGGCCAGCCGGGAAAAAATGCGGGTATTCTACGAAACCTCCGCAGTGGTAAGCGGCCCCGACGGCAAGACCACCCGGCCGGATCCGGTGTACGCTAATCCCCCGGCGGAACTAACGATCTATGCCCGGCAGAAGGATCTGTCCTTCGGGGATAACATTTACCGCTACGACTATTATGCCCGGCCCGATTCTCTTGTCTTTGTCCAGGAAAACATAACATCCATGAGTTACGGCATTATCCCCGCGGTGGGTAAAAACAAGCTCCGTTCCGTGGTGGTGGTCTGCGATGCCGGCGACTGCCTTCTTATTTATGCCGCGTCCATGGCAAAGGCCGCGTCGATACCCGGTCTGAGCGACAGGATCAGCGCATCCTTTACCAACAGGGCCGAAGCGGTCCTGGACTGGTTTAACCAGCAGGCGGACAAGGTTTTTACCCGGCCATGAATTCCTCCGGCAGCGGATTAGCCATCGCCTTGATACTCGATCTCGCCGAGACAGTTGTAACCCCTAGTTTCGCGCCAGATGCCCTTGTTGGCAAAGTGCACGGAATACTCCGGCAGGCCGCGCAGGTTCTCATAGTAGTCCGGAAGCCACAGCGCAACCGTGTACTTGCCCGCTTTCATATCCGCGGGAAGCGTTATCGAAGCATCTAAGCTGTTTTCGCCGCTCCGCCATGTGCGGGCATCCACGTCTGTCAGCTCGATGTCGCAGCGGTTAACGCCGTTGTCGAAGACCACAAATACCGGACGGACCCTGACGATGCCCGCGTAGCCGTCGTTGTAAATTACTGCCCTGATGTTGAAAGTATCCCCGCTCCGTGCGGTGCTTGTAAACTCCGCGGTATCAAGGCGAAGCCTATAGCCGAGTTTGCGGTCAAGACGGGTGTAGGCTCTTTCGGCGGGATCGCTGCCGGATGCGCGGAGCCTGATACCTTTCCAGAACTTAAGATGCTTGATATGCCAGCTGCGGTTTATCATAGTCAGCTTTCTTGCCGCGGCTTCACCAAGCGCCAGTTTCGCGCCCGCGTCAATCACCTTTGTATTGGCCAAGGGATCGTTCCTGCCAAAGTCGAGATCGCCATCAGGGTACCAGGTCGTCTCGCCGCACTGCATAACATCGCCGCCGTATGATGTTTCGAGCTGAGCCGCAAACGCCGCCACATCTTTGACCTGGTCGTATTCTTTGTGATCATCCCAATATGGGTAGAATGTTTCCTTCCAGCCGCCGCCGCGGGTATAGCTTAACACAAACGACGCGAACGAGTCGTCGTGCAGACCCAGACGGTCAAGCTGTGCCTGTGTCAGCGCGGCCGCGCCCTGCGGAGGGTTCTTTGCCAGCGCCTTTATCTCCATAAGGAATTCGGCGTAGCGAATAACGACAGGTATGGTATCCGGCGTGCGGTCGAGCAATCGCTTGATAAGCCGGTAACGCAGCGCGCCCTGCGCCGGAGAGTCTATATCTGTCGTTGGCACGCCGTTTGCGTATTCGGGACGATCTTCGCGTTTATAGGATTTGTTATCTGCCATAACATACTCGTCGTCATTATGCCACTCTCCCCAGGGGCCGAGGATCCCGGCGGACAAAGCCTCCACAATGTCGGCATTTTCGGTAATAAGCCCTCCGATTTGCTCAATATGCCGCAAATAGTTCTGCTCGACCACCATCGGTGTCCAGGCGTCCGCATATACCATGCGGAGGATGATTTTCATCCCGGCTTCCCGTACAACCCGCAATGCTTTGGAGAGTTCAGCTACAAAGGACCGCGGCAGTTCGGGCGAGTTAATGTATTCAGTAAGGTATATGTTTCCATCCAGTACCGTGACTCCGTCCCTGCGCAACGCGCGCAGCAGCTCAAGGTAAGCGCCGCCAAAACGCCAGGAATCATATTCCGGATCGGCAAGCCACTCCGCGTAATCCTCATCGAAATCCCGAGGATGAAGATAGTCAAAGCCGGTGAAGTTCTCAAAATATCCCCTCCCCGGATTGGCTATGACGCTGGTGAAATCCGGCGTATAGGCGAATGTCCGCGTCGAGGCTGCCGGACCCTCGGCGGCCGTCACTGGCGGGAACAGCGCGGCAGCCGCAAACAAGAGCGCCGCGGCGAATCCATTAAATCTGTCCACTAAATTTCCCATTCCTCCTTCAATTATTATCGTACATATGGCGTTACGCAAACAAAAAAGAAAGATTAACCGGTTTTTTGGGGGAGGAAGATGAAAATATTGCCATCCTGGAGGCTGGTATTCTACTACCCCGTTACTACCGTATTGGCCGTTACTTTTTAGTCCATTCACTCCATTCACTCCATTCGCGTCAAAGCCGCGGGGAAACCTGCGGCTTTTTTCGTTTTTTATATGACATTTGTCATGTTTTGGAGGAATTTTTCCTTTTTTTGTTGACTTTTTTTCAGAGATCAGTATGCTTTTTGTGAAGGCACCATCTGCGTGGGAAAGGAAGTCCGCGGGCGCGGACAGCATCAAGTGTAACAGAGGCCTCCCATGGCTGCCAAATCTTTCTCCTTCTTCCTTTCGGGAATCATCCTGTGTTTATGTTCCGTAACCCTCTTTGCCCAGACCAGGCCGGAACTCCGGGGTTTTGACGAACGGGTCTTCCAGTATCATTTTGACCGGGCCGACCGGGAACTGGATCCCGCCTCGTGGATCCGCGAAGCCCGGCTGGGGATCGGCCTGGCCCGGGCCGGCTGGGAAAGGACCGCCCTGGAAGTATACGCCGACCCTGAACTGCGGGCCGCGGCGCTGGAAGAAGTGGAACGCTGGTCGGAAGCGGAACTGGAACAGCGGTACGCCCGGTGGCTCTTTAAGCGCTTTTTCGGCGGAGCCTCCGGCGATACGGCAAAAACGCTGGACGCCGCCCTGGACGAGGCCAACCGCCGCTATGCCTACCATACCGATGACGAAGGCAATATCCTCTACGGCGAAACCGGCGATCCCGAAGCGGTACGTCCCTTTGAGGGACGCAGCGTTGAAGAGGACCGGCAGCTGTGGCGCGGCCATGTTTCCGGAACGGAAGCGGCGGAACTGCAGCGCCACAGCCTTTCTTTCTCGTCGGCCTTCCCCGAATTATTGTCGTTTATCGGGGAAGAAAACCGGGAAAGTTTTGAAAAACAGTTCCGGGAATTTTCCGCCGCTTCGCTGTTACAAAAAAAGGCGGAATTTGAAGCCCTGCTGGACCGGGAAGAGCGGCTCTTTATCGCCCGCCGGACCGGCGATGTCTGGAGCCTTCGCAAGCAGAGCGAAAACGAAAAAGCGTCGGTGATCAGCTCCCAGCTGATTGCCGGCGCCCAGGCCGTCTGCGCCGAGGGAATCTCCGCCCTGGAAGAACGGATAGAAACGGCCCGGGCGGGGACCGGGGATCTTTCCTTGGCGGGAGCGGAATGGCTCAGCGCGTTTGAAGAACAGTTTGACCGGGGACTCAAGGCCTGGTCCGGGGCGGAGGAACGGTTTATCATCCGCCGGATGGAATGGGAACGGGACAGCGGCGAACATTTTCTTGAGGGGGAAGAAGCGTGGAAGACCGCTTTTTCGGAACTGGAAAGGGAACGGCTTGCCTGGGAAGAACAGGCCAGAGAACTTTTTAACAGCGGGGAACAGCTCTTTGCCGCGGTTTCCCAACAGCTGGAGTCCGCCATCGCCGAAGCCAGGGAAGAATTCCTCCGGGATGCCGCCCTCCGTACCTACAACGGCGCGGAAAGAGCGGGCGCGTGGGTAGACATGTATGTTACCGGGAATGCGGTTATGGCGGAAGCCCGGGACAGCGTTGAGTTTTGGCTTTCCCGCTTTGTCAGCGGTTCCCCCGCGGGCGGCATGGAAAACGGCACGCTCGCCGCGTGGGTACAGCAGATTGTCAACCGGGGCGGAATTACCACCTACCGGGAAGCAAAAGTAAAGATCCTTGGCCGGACAATGGAAAACCGGATAGAGCAGTTTATACCCCTGACCGAAATGCAGAAAATCGCGGGCCGGGAACTGCTCCGCTGGTCCGCCCTGTATACCCAGTACCGGAACAAATCCGGCGAAGCCCTGGCGGTTCTAGAACAGGAATTCGGCGTGGCCCTGGGCATGGACCGGGGAGCCCTGACAGCGGTCCTCGGTTCGGACAGCGAATCGTTTTTCCTGGATGAATACCAGGTTGAATTACTGCGGGCAAAGGCAATTGCCGGGTACTGGGAACAGCGGCTGGATATTGCCCAGGCCGTTTCCTCCTATGCGGAAGAATTAACCGCGGGCCGCATGACCGAAGAAGAAAGCCTTCTGCAGTGGAGGGATTCCAAGTCGCGGTATGACACCGCGGTTACGGCCTATGAGGAAGCCCAGAACCGCCTGAAAGACGCCGGATCCGGTCTTGAGACGGTCCGGGCCGAACTGCAAGACGCCGCGGCGGAACTGGCCGCGGCGGAAAGATCCCTGGAGGAACTGAATAACCGCTACGCGGATCAAATGGCGGCCTACCAGGTTAATTCCGGTGATTTTATCCTTGAGGAATTAGGCGCTTATTATGCATCCCTGGTCCGGCTGACGGAAAACCGCCTTACCGATGATGCCTATTACACGTCGTACCTCCGGGCCGAACAGCAGTACGCGGATGCTTATATCCTGCGGGATGCCTGGGCGGCGCTCAAAAGTATTATCGAAACCGCAAGCGAAGCAGAAACCGAAGCAGAAGCGGAAACCGGTGATGAAGCTGAGACCGAATCCGATACCGGCGAGGAAACGATAAACGAAGCGGCAAGGGAAACCCGGCAGCTGCAGCTGGCTTTTTTAAGCGCCCCTTCGGCCGCGGACTGGTATTTTGCCGCGGCCGGCAGGGAAGGAACGGAAGCGGAAAAAAAGGCCCTGGAAGAAGAAGGGCTCCTTAACCGGCTCAAGCGCGAAGCCCTGGAAGAAGCCGTCCCGGGAAACGCCGGGCGGCTGCTGGCCGTTTACCGGGATTTGTCTCCCTATTCGCCCGCGGCCCAGCGGGAAGCGGCGGACTATGCCCGGCGCGCGCTGGGAATGATATTTGCGGAATTCGGCATCGAAAGCGCCGGGGAGGAATTACCGCCCATGGCGTTGATAGGCGACGCCCTGTACCAGTACGAAACGGACAGCGATATGATTCCCGCGGCCGCGCTTGCATCCTTCCTCATACGGATCGATGAAGAAACGGAAGTTCTGCCCATACTGCTTGAAGCGGAACTTGGAGCGTGGAAAGAGTCGCTCATTGCCTATATGGCGGCAAAGACATTGTACCTGGGAATCGAAATTCCCGAACTGGCCGGCAACATACTGGATGAATATGAGCAGTTTATTGCCGACGCGCTTGACCGGATGAACGGCGGTGAGCTGTCGCAGGAACTGGCCCGGCAGGGGGCTTTTTATCAGTACCTGATTGATTTTCTTGTGTCCTGCGAGGATTTAAAAACCGCCGTACGCTCCGGGGGAGATGAAGGCAGGGAACACTGGCGGACCTATATCAGCGCCCCCGTCTTTAATCCCTACAGTATCAACAGTAAAGAAACCCTCTCCGCCGCGGAAGCCGGAGATCCGGAAGCGGAACTCCCCGGCGTCTCAGGCATCAGGGGCGCTTTGTCCCGGGAGGAAGGGCTGCTGGCCGACGCCTTCGAGGCGGCGGAAGAATCCCGGCGGGTTTTGACGGAAGCCTTCGGCATGTTTTATGAAAGCGGCATGTCCCCGGAACAACGGGACTTTCTTTTGGCTGCGGAAAGGTACATGGCCGATCCGGACCTTGGCTGGACGGATCTTCCGGATAACGGTAATTACGCCGCGGCGCTGGAATTATTCCAGAAAGAGTCAATAGCGTTTCAGAACAGGTTTTTGTACGAGGAAACCATCAAGCAGCAGATAGCGCAGCTCGGTTTTGAATATACGATCCTTCCTCCGGGAGGACAGGAAGCGCTTGACGCGCTCAAGGACATTTCCGGGGAACTGGAAGCAGCCCGCCTGGTCCACCAGAACATGCTTGAGCGGTATAATGCCGGAGCGGCCCGGTATATTGCCGAGGGAAACAATTATGAATCCCTCTACGGTCTGGTAAAAGATCGTTTTACCGCCATGGAACAGGCCGGGAATGAATATGAAAAACAGGATGCGATAAGGCGCTGGGCAAGTACGGCATACCTGCGTCAGACCGCCGAATTGCCCGAAGCGGCAGTATACTATAAAGAGCCGGAAGAAGAGTTGGAATATGCCGCCGGCAGGAACCGGCGGGCGCAGATTGCCCTGTCCGCACTACAGGATCTCTATAGCGGCGGGGAGTCCAAAAGACCGTATGCGGATGAAGAGTACAACAGCCTGTACCGGGAATATCAGGAAAGTTTTTCCAGAATGTTTTTAACGTTCAAGGCGAAAATGGAATTTACCGCCGGCCTTGAGGCGGAACAGATAAAGAACAGAGAATTGTATCTTTCCGCCCATGACGCCATGTCGTCATTTGTTAATCAGAATATGTATAGCTGCTATGACGAATACAATCCGCCCGCCGTTACGGACAGTTCTCTCCTGGATTTTATACACATCACCGGATCCGGGGATCTGGGGCTTTCATTTGATCCCGGGTCATTTGTATTGCACCAAACAACACCGGAAGAGGCTCTTGAATTGTCCGGGTATTTTCAAACCAAAGGATTTACCGGAGACGGGGAAAGCCAAATGTCCGCCTTCGAAACGGCTCTGAAAAAATGGGTTGCCAGAATGGCCGGTTATAATCTTCAGGATATGAATGTATACCAAACCTGGGGCCTGGCCCTGGATTATCTAACCAGACGGCTTAAGGAAAGCAACCCGTCCATCGGCAGTACCCGGTCGATCTACGAGCTTACCAATATGGGCGCGGACGGAACTATTGAACTTGACGGGGATTCTCTGAACAAACTGCTCGACCGATACCGGAATAACAGGCTGCCGGGTATTCAGCAGAACGCATGGAACAGCCTGAGCGCCCAGCAGCGCGCCGATCTGGGATTTTTGGCGGCCCTGCTTCTTACCGGAAGGGGAGGGGAAGGGGCCGCGGGACTCACGCAGGTTTCGGAATACCTGGAAATGGACGAGATCTATGGCGAAGCCGATTATTACAAGATTACGAAAAAACTGTTGTTCATACGGATAACCGTATACCGCTGGCCCTACACCTTTGATCACAGCGGATTAAATCAGGTGTTTAACGCTTCCAAAAACAGGCAGACCGCATTTTATAATTCCATTAATGCCAATAAATCGCTCTTTTCATCCGGGGTTTCAAAAGCCCTTTCGGAAATAACGGCCTATGAAAAATCCTGCGGAAGACTTGCCGTTTTAACCAAACAGAAAGAGGACGGCATAACCTGGGACGATATAGAACCGGCGCTGATGCTTCTGGAAAACATCGATACAAACGAAATAAAGAAACTGGAAACCCACTGGTATGAGATGCGGGAAGATCGCGGCGCTGTTATCTATACGGATATTGCGGGGGCTTTGGGCAGTTTATACGCGTGGGGAGAAGGACTCAGAAACGATGCGGAGCGGGACTTTGAGAACGCCTATCTTGCCGGAGAGGAAATCAGACAGGACAAGCAGGCTGAGTACAGGGATGCCCTGGAAGCGTACATTGACGGAACAGGCTCTCTGGCGGATTTGAATAGCGCCGCCCGGGAGGCCTACGGAGATAAAGCGGCGGCGTTAAAAAATCATCTGGGAAATACGGGAGCGGCGCTTATTGCCGACTTAAAATCAATCAATGCCGAACGGCCTGAATATACGGAACAGTACCGGAATTTGGCCGGACAGTATACCGGATTGATAGACCGTGTCTATGACGCCCGGTTTAACGCCGAATTGGCCGCCAGGGAAACGGAATGGCAGGAACAGCAAAAGGATTTGCGGGAAAAACTCGCATCCTGGCATGAGGCGGCGGGGCTTATCCTGGAACGGGGAAGGCAGGACTGGAAAGACGGTTTTGAATCCATGCAGGCGGCGTATGCAAAATGGGAGCGGGATTTTTCCGAACAGTATGCCATTGTTGATGCGGCCTGGAATGCCGCTTACCTGGAAAGCCTTACGAATAAGGAACAATGGATCAATCAGGCTGTCGTTTCCGCCAATGAAGCCCTTGATAATACCCTTCTGAGTTTTGTCGCTTCCGATGCGGAAGCCTATGCCCGAAGGCTGGATTCTTTTATACCCTCGGCGCTTCCCGGATACGGAACCGTGGAAGAAGCCGCGTCAATCCTGCAGGCGGTTCTTGGCAGGGCGGGAATTACCGGCCTTGCCGGCGCGTTTACCGCCATGGCAGGCAGCGCCGGTACGGTTATGACCCAGGTTAGGACCGGAACTTCCGGGCTTGGACTCTGGAATTCGGGTCAGGCCCACGCGGCGGCAAAGGAGCTTGCCTGGAACAGTACCAGTGAAATGGCGGACGGCAGGATGGCAATCCTTGGATTTCAGGCCAAAGAGTCGGTCTTGGAAGCAAAAAAAATTCTGGAAGAAAATATAGCCCGGAGCAATACCGGTTTTGACGGCAGCATGGACGATCTGTATACGATGGACGGAGGCTGGAGACGGACCGGCAGCAGATATAACAAGGATATTATTGTCCATTCAACATTTTTTAAAAGCGCCATTACCGACAAGGTTGTGATTGATGCCTATAGATGGTTTGTCATGGATTATTGGGAATTGAATACCGATTTGAGCGAGGGAAATTTAAACGGCCTGAATTACAGGGGAATACAAGCGCTTGTAGCCATGGCGCAGAAGGAAATTCAGGAAAAAAGCGATGAGGTATTCGGCGCTGACGGTACGGAGGGGGCTTTTACCGCCTGGATCGGCAGCCCTGCCGTTATGACCAACGGAGGAATAACAGATAACGGCAGCGGCGAGCTTGGCCGCCTGCTGCGTGAATTTTACAAATGGGAGCAGAAGCAGGGCGAGGGTATAGCGGCGATGAATGCGCCCCTCTGGGATAAACCTCTCTGGGATTCCCGGGGTTCGTGGTTCAGCGCGCCAAGCCTTCGCAGCGCGGTTGACATGGTCAATACAATTGCCGCCACGGTAGTTTCCGCGGTCCTGGCTCCGGTTACCGCCGGCGGCAGTTTTGCCCTTGGGATTGCCATCAATTTAACGGATGATCTATTGTTTAACAGTTTGGATGTCGCCTACGGATATAAGAGCTGGTCTGAAGCGGGATTTGATTTTGGGAAAAAAGCCCTCGTGACAACGGTAACAAGCGTGGCGGGAGCGGCTGTAAAAGTAGGGTCCGCCACTGCGGGAATAGGAGGCGTTATTTCAACAACCGTCAAAACGGCAGTAAAAACCTTTAGCACAAGTACCATAACCAGCGCCATAAATGCGGTTACCTACAATAACGGCAAATTCGGCTGGTCAAAAGACGATTTTAGAGGGGGTCTCTGGAACGGTCTCATAAATGCCGCCGTCGCGGGGGCCGGGACCTTTACTACCGGCTCGCTCAACCTTGGGCTTGAAGGATTTTACGGCAAGTACTATGCTGATGGGACAAAACTATCGTCCCTGGCCGGAGGTTTGGCGGCTCAGGGCGTGAATTATGCCCTGGGCGGTGACTTTACGTTGAATGCTTTCAACATTGGGCTTTTAGCCAAAAATGACGCTGTGGACCTTGGAATGCTGGAACTGCATTTTGGACATGATGGTTTTAGTGCCGGCCTTGGGTCGGGCGGTGCGGATGTCAGTCTGGAATCCATTATTGGGGCAGCAAGAGGTTTGGAGGCATGGAAAGCGAATTTTGACATCTGGGGTTCTGATTCTGCGGATGCGAAAAAATACATAAGCCAGATGAGGACGCTGTATTCGGGCGGGAATGGCAGTGAAAATAGAGAATTGTACGATTCGATGCTGGCGGGAACAACCATGGTTTATGAAAACCGAAACGCCGATCACACCCAAACGGTTTATGATCCCGTGTCCGGTTATAAATTGATACTGCTGGGAAACGATGCCCTTGATGATGGAAGCCGCTTTGGCCTTAATGTGGTGTTCAGTCATGAATCCTATCGAAACGGCCTGGATGACGGCGTTGAAGGACAGAGGATGGAAACAGACAGGGCGATCTTTGGGCATATCAGTACCGCCTTGGGATTAATGGGAAGTTACGGGGAAAATGCTGTCGGCTCCGAAGTTCGGGAACGGGCTCTTAAATTCGCTGAAAACTATAATATTTTTCTATCTGATCTTAGTACTGTAGAAGATCATAATGCGGCAGTTGGAAATTTACTCAATGTCTTTGATGAATTTGATTCGGGTAAAGATTATTGGCGGTTGGTAAAAAAAGAAGGTGGATCCTATGGTTTGCTTAATGATGGAAACCACAGCCTGCTCGATGAAAAAGGTAAGGTGATTGTTAAAAGCACTCTTGATATTTTTGACAGATCGGGAAATATTATTGGTCATCATTATGATGATCCCGATTCATATCTTAGATCCCTTGGTATGCTGTTGGGGATATATCCCGATTTCAATCAGGGGACGGATAAGGCGCAGCTGTTAAAAGAATACCGGCTTTTTACCGCAAATACCTATTTTGATAATATTTATTTGGGAACAGTCAAATCGGTAAAACAAAATAATGGCATCATAAATGTTAATCCGTATCTTATGACGTACAAAGAGATAGTTAATGGTAAAGGGTATATGATAGCCGCCTACGGTTCTTATAACCAGATTGCTCTTTCAATTTTCGATGAATATAATGAAGTGAGAGGACATGTGATCTTTAACAACAAACCGGGAGAACGGGATTATGCGATGATCGAAAATATGATACCCGAGGGTAAAAGGTTAAAAGCAGGGACAATTTCATTCGAAACAGTTGGTTTTTACGCTAATGTAAAAATGTTTGGCTTGGGTTCGACTTTACCAGATCCCACAAAAATGGGGGCCGGTCATCCTGCTGTTCTTGATGGTACTTATCGTTACGCGTGGTCGCTTCACGCCGTCGCTTCTCAAGATCCTTATAGGGCTTTCCGGTTGTTTAGTGGAAGGCCTGATTCCTGGGACTCTGTTACCGGGCCAAAACCCGCGATTAATAGTGGTATTGGTATTGTGGAAGATTTTCCATATAGTAACGGAATATTTGATAACTGGTCGGGGGACTTGCGGAAGTTTAATGGATATTACTATAAGAATGGAAACAGAGCGATGACGACTACGGACGCTATTAATGGACATAGGGCGTATTCAAATCCATATGAGTTGAAAACCAATGGCTATACGGCCGGAAGCCTCGGATGCCAGGTTTGGATACCCACGACCTTTTATCAGCTTTCCAGCGGATTAAGGACAACTATGGAATCCCAGGCCTGGGGTAATTTTATTATCAACAGGTGGATTTTAGGTGACGGGACAGGGAACAAAAATAATTGGAGTTGGTAAAATGATAAACGCTATCTGGCTTAAGGGCATTGTAATATTGGTTTTCACGGTTACTTTATCCTCCTGCACCGCTAAAAACGAAATGCCGGAGGATAATACAAGTGAAAGGTCTGTGGAAATTGAAAAGCAAATTCCGGCTCAAAATAAAAACTCCTCCGGTTTGGCATCTTTGAGCGTTGAAACTGATAAGGCCGATAATGAGTCTGATGATGACGGAGATTATGAGGTTATTCTAAAAATGCAGGGCCTGGAATTAAGGGATTTTACGGCAAACGGACGTAATAATCTTTCCGCCCAACAGGGGACAAGCTATCTGTTTAAGTATTTAAAGAATATGCGGCAGGATGTTCACGATATGTTTTTATTAACTGATAGTAAGGTTCAACGTATGTTTAATTCACATTTATGGTATGGCCGGTCTGTACCGGGCGTAAAAGAACCGGTACACTTCATTGAATATCAGGAAAACCTGCTGCAATTTAAGGAAAGAAATGAAGTAATACCGGTCGGAGAAATGACCCTTGATAAATGGGATGCCATCCTCGGGGGAATAATTACGGAATTTACAAACGGAAAAATAGCGATATACAATCCAATATCTGTCAGAGCGGGGGATGGGGTCATTTTCTATATACCATATTATATTAAAGCAGAAGATGCTGCAAGGTGTTTGTTTTTGCGGGTTAGGGATGGTAAGATTGTTGATAAAAAATATCTTGATCATAGCTTTGATTTTGCCATTTATGATTTGGGCTTCTTTTATTCAAGTTTATATGACAAGGATTATTCCTTTGGAGAATGGCATGTGGATGATTTTAAAAATATAATTGTTATTCAGGATATGAATCATAACATGCTGACATTTGATTATAAATCATTGATCAGTACTAAATGTGACGTTTTTACCCATGTTGTTGTTTTACCCTTTGTTCAAAATGGGAAGATGGGATTTTCTCTTTTAATTGGGTATCCAATGATATTTTTGTACATACCCAATAAGGGTGAAATTTTTCCTAAAAATAGTGGTATGGCTCTATATAAAACATATATTGCGGATTTTGCAAATAACGAACTCCTTTTGCTGGAAGAAGGTTGTTTTAATTTTTTGGCGACTGAAAATTTTGTTAAAAATTTTGTGTTAAATAATCTTGATAGAGATTACTACAACCTGGCGTTTTTGCCGGAAGGATTTTCTGATACGATTCAGTCGGATGAATTTGTGGAAGAAGCAATAACCGAACGTAATGTGGAGTTAAACTTAATAGAGGCAAGGAGAAATTTGTATGACGAATCTTTGTTGCAGAGGTTGATAGATATAGATAAATAGCAGCTTAATACAAACCGGGGCAGATACGTGAATAACAGTTAAAATCCAGGGAAGTTATTTATGATCACGATATTATTCATTTTTAGTATTTGAAACGTAAAGTACATCCTTCAGATTAAACCGGAATTCAAACTCTTCCAGGGCTTGACCGAAACCGAAAAAAAGGGGATAGGTTACGATCCCCTGGCCGGGAAGGGGAGCTCCGCAGATGACGGTTTTCTGGATAAAAACAGGGGTATTTTTCCGGATGTTTATTTTTGCCCTGGCCGCGGCTTCCTGTTCTTCAAAGGTCCGGGCGTTGTAAATGACGGTGTATGAATCGTATGCCCCGGAAGCGTTCTGCCAATAAAGCTCACCGTTTATGGTAAAATTTTGGTACTGCTTAATGGAAGGGGGGCTGTTTTCCCCGGAAGGATAGATCACAAAATAAAAGGCCAGTCCGTCCGGATAGGTATAGGTTTGTTTCCCGTCAAAGATAAAATTTTGCCGTTCAACCAGGGCAAGTACGGTGGTGGACATTTTCCCCCTTCTGGTAATGGGAATTCTGGAGACCGGGGTTAAAGGTTTTGTTGCCTTGTCTGAGAGCGGGACGCCGGTACAGGAAAAAACAAGGAGTAGCAGCAGAAAACCGTAAGGAAAGAGCCGCCTGAATTTACCTCGGGCTAGGCGGGTATGGGCGAAAGATTCTTTCCGGTAGTTGACCGTCATATTCAAGAAGTATATCCCCCTTGCGGGGAAAAAGCTACTCGGAATCAGGAGCCTTCCTGGGAAAAACGGGACCGTCGTAGTCTTCGCCCCATTTTACTGTTTGTGTTCCTATCCGGCAGCTTCGTTCCAGTGGCCGATGGTACGGATTTTCTGACTGCGGTAACGGACCAGAATTTCCGGCCGCCGGGCGCAGAGATCGTCCAGGTCCCGGATAAGCGTATCCTTAATGGCCCGGGCGACGGCGCCGGGATCGGCATGGGCGCCTTCTTCGGGTTCGGGAATGATCCCATTAATTACCTTAAAGTCCAGCAAGTCGCCGCTGGTAATTCGGAGCATGGCGGCGGCGTCTTTTGCCCTGGACGCGTCGCGGAGAAGTATGGACGCGCAGCCTTCGGGGCTGATAACGGAATAGATGGCATTTTCCAGCATATAAATTTTATCCCCCACGCAAAGGCCCAGGGCGCCGCCGGAGCCGCCTTCCCCGATAATGATACAGATTACCGGAGTAAGGAGGCGGCTGAAACACATCAGGTTCCGGGCAATGGCTTCGCCTATGCCCCGTTCCTCCGCTCCCAGTCCGGGGTACGCGCCGGCGGTATCTACCAGGGTAACGATGGGCCGGTGAAACTTTTCCGCTTCCCTGGCCAGCCGCAGGGCTTTGCGGTACCCTTCAGGATTGGCCATGCCGTGGTTGCGGCGCACGTTTTCTTTCAGGGTGCGGCCCTTCTGGTTTGCCAGCACCGTTACAGGCCGGCCTTCCAAAAAACAGATGCCCCCCACAATCGAAGGATCGTCCCCAAAGGTCCGGTCACCGTGGAGTTCGATAAAGTTGTCAAAAATCCGGGTGATATAATCCATCGCGTAGGGCCGGTCGGGATGCCGGGCAAGTTCCACCTGTTTCCACACCGTTTCGGCCCGCGACTGGGACCGGAGCTTTAGCTCCAGCCGGGAAATTTCATCCGCCGCATCCAGTCCCGTTTCCTCGATCAGTTTTTTTAATTCCCCAAGCTTTGATTCAAGCCGGTTTCCGTCCGGGGTATTATTCATGATTGCTCCTGTGCAGGTCGATAAGGGCGGAGATGATCCGCCGCTGATCCCGGCGGTGGACGATGGTGTCCACGAAGCCCTTTTCCAGCTGGAACTCGGAACGCTGAAATCCTTCGGGAAGGCTTTGCCGTATCGTTCCTTCAATAACCCGGGGACCCGCAAAACCGATAAGGGCGCCGGGCTCCGCCATGATCACATCGGCCAGCATGGCGAAGGATGCCGTCACTCCGCCGGTGGTGGGATCGCAGAGGACGATAAAGAAGGGGACTCCCGCCTTGTCCAGCTCCGCGGCGGCGCTGGCGGTTTTTGCCATCTGCATAAGGGAGAAGATCCCCTCCTGCATCCGGGCGCCGCCGGAAGTGGTATAGATCAGCACGGGAAGTTTTTTTTCCGCCCCCTTGATTAGGGCCCGGCCGACTTTTTCACCCACCACCGATCCCATGGAGCCGCCCATGAACCTGAAGGACATAATTCCCAGGATGACGGGCTTTCCTTCAATGGTGCAGTCGCCGGTAAGCACCGCGTCCTTCATCCGGGTTTTGGCTTCCGCCTCGGAAAGTTTTTCTTCGTAGCCCGAAAGATCAATGGGATTAAGGGAGCGGAGGTTCGCGGAAAATTCAACGAAGCTTCCCTCATCCGCAAGGTATGCTATCCGTTCCACGGGCTCCATCCGGTAGTGATAACCGCATCCGGGACAGGTGTTAAGCGATGCCTTTACCGTCGCTTCGTCGCGGGGTTTTCCGCATCCGGGACAGGTTTTTCCGGTCTGCCCGCCGTCTTCACTGGACATGTTCAACTTCCTTCTCTATATTTTCGTACCAGGAGGTGCCGAAAACGCCGTAATGGAACACGGGGTGATTGATGATCCACCGCTGCCGTTCTTTATTGGTTGCGATTCCGTCAATTACCAGTTCCCGCAGGGCGCGGTCCATCCGGGCCAGCGCGTGGTTCCGGTCTGTTTCATGGACGATAAGTTTGGCCACCATCGAATCGTAGTGGGGCGGAACGGAATACCCCGGATAGAGGAACGAATCGAACCGTACCCCCGGGCCTCCGGGTACTTCCAGCCGGGTTATTTTTCCCGGAGTCAGGGCATTGATCCTGCATTCCATCGCCCAGCCCGAAAGCGGCGGTTCCGCCGGGAAATCCGCCTCACCCGCCGCCGCGGCGTCCGCCTGTCCGGGAAGTTCCAGGCGGCCTTCGGTACAGGCAAGGATCTGCTGGCGTATAATATCGACGCCGCTTACAAACTCGCTTACCGGATGCTCTACCTGGACCCGGGCGTTTACTTCCATAAAATAAAATTTGCCCTCTTCCACAAGGAACTCGATGGTACCTGCGCCGCGGTACTTAAGCTCCCGGAAAAGCGGCACGGCCGCGGCGGTCATGGCCCGGCGCATGCCGGCGCTTACCGCGGGGGAGGGACTTTCTTCGATAAGTTTCTGATGATTTTTCTGAACCGTACAGTCCCGCTCGCCCAGAACGGCCGCATTGCTGCCGTCGGCGATAATCTGCAGTTCCACGTGCCGGGGATTTTCCAGGTACTTTTCGATGAACACCGTACCGTCGGCAAAATTTTCCTCCGCCTCCCGGCTGGCAATGCTGATGTTGTCCCGCAGGTCTTCCGCCCTGCGGACGATCCGCATGCCTCTGCCGCCCCCGCCGGCGGCGGCCTTGATAATCACGGGAAAACCCAGGGCCTCCGCCGCCTGTATTGTTTCACCGCTGACCGCCCCGGTTCCCGGTGTTACCGGGAGGCCGTATTTTTGCGCGGTAGCCCTGGCCCGGACCTTGTCGCCCAGGAGTTCTATCACCTCCGGATCGGGGCCGATAAAAAGAAGACCCTGGTCCCGGACCAGCCGGGCAAATTCCGGGTTTTCCGAAAGAAAGCCCACTCCGGGATGAACCGCCCCGCAGTCCGTATGGAGGGCCGCCATAATCAGGTTTTCCTTTACCAGGTAACTTTTTGCCGGGGGTGCCGGTCCTATGCAAACCGATCTGTCGGCAAGCCGCACATGGAGACTGTCCCTGTCGGCTTCGGAATAAACCGCGACGGTTTCGATTCCCATTTCCCGGCAGCTACGGATAATGCGGACGGCAATTTCACCCCGGTTGGCGATTAAGAGACGCTTTATCACGGTCGTTCCTTCATCGTCAGCCCGGCCGCTTTACTTCAAAGAGTTCCTGTCCGTATTCAACCATATCCCCTCCTGCGGCTTTTACCGCGATAATTTCGCAGTCAAATTCCGCGACCAGCTGATTCATCATCTTCATCGCTTCCAGGATACACAGGGTACCGCCGGCCTTTACTTTTGAGCCGGGCCGGACAAAGGGCGGAGCGTCGGGACCCGGCGAAGGGTAAAACGTTCCCACGATGGGACTGGTAATAAACTCCGTCCCGGTCGCGGCGGCGTCTGCCGCGGTTCCGCTGCCCGCCGAAACCGGCTGTACCCCGGGGTCCTGTGCCGCGGGGCGGGATGCGGACGATGCCCCCGCGGGCGCTTCCGCCGTGCGGGACGGCGTTACGGACCCGGAATGTACCGCGGCGGCGCCGATGACGCCGGCGGAACTTTCTTTACGCAGTAGCAGCCGGGCGCTGCCGTCGCTTAATTCCAGTTCCCCGATGTTTCCGGCGGAGAACCTGTCGACCAGGGTAAGGATCAGTTTTTCATCCATAAAAAACCTCTTTGTCTACAGTCCCGAAGGATCCACGTCGGCGTCGTAGTTAATTCCATCCACGTCAAAGCCGTGGGCTTCAAGAAAATCGTGCCTGAATCCCACCACATCGGTAAGGTCGTTGATATTTTCCGGTTTTGCCCGGGCCATCCGGTCCAGTACTTCCTTCTGTACGTCTTCCCGCATTTCCCAGTCGTCAATACGGATACGGCCTTCACTGTCCACGGGAACCTGCGCGGGATCCTGCGCCGCCCTGGTACTGTAAAGCCGTTCGCCGTAGAGCCGCACGATCTGTTCAATGCAGCCTTCGTGGAGGCCCTTTTCTTTCATCACCTTGAAAAGGGTTGAAACATAAAAGGGAATGATGGGGATCACCGCGCTGGCCCTGGTAACCAGGGCCTTGTTGACCGATATCCAGGCGTGAACGCCTTTTTGATTGATCACCGCGGCCGCCCGTTCCAGATCCTGTTTGGCCCGGCCTATGGTTCCGTTTTTGTAAATCGCCCAGGAAAGTTCCGGCCCGATGTAGGTGTAGGCCACGGTCCGTGTTTCGGGGGACAAAAGGCCTTCCCCGCCGAGGGCTTCGATCCACAGTTCCCAGTCTTCGCCGCCCATAACCTTAACCGTACCGGCAATTTCTTCTTCCGTCGCGCTTTCCGCCGACGCGGTGGTAAAGTTCCCCGACATCATGTCCAGGGTAGTACCGGAATAGGATTCGCCGATGGGCTTGATCACCGACCGGT
This sequence comes from Treponema sp., assembly GCA_031266175.1. Taxonomy (GTDB): domain Bacteria; phylum Spirochaetota; class Spirochaetia; order Treponematales; family Breznakiellaceae; genus JAISBN01. Next base: position 51,191 of record JAISBN010000139.1, read on the forward strand.
ACGTGATCCCCGTGGCGGGATCGGTCCGTACCGGAGAGGCCAGTGAATAAACGAACAGATCAACCCTGGCGGGAATGCCCGCGGCCGCCGCGGCGTCCCGCAGGGCTTTGGCGGCTTCCGCCTTCATCCCGCCGGAAAACGCGTCGCCGTCCAGGGTTTTTGATACCAGCGACGCCCGGGCCGCCTCCGCGTCGAAGGCAAGATTGTTGTACCAGCCGGGGGTGCCGGGTTTTTTCTGCGAACCGGGTTTTTCGAAGGAAATCCCCACCGTGGCCGCGCCGTAGCCAAAGGCGGCGGCAATGCGGCTTGCCAGTCCATAGCCGGTGGAACAGCCCGCTACCAGGACCAGCCGGGGACTTCCCGCTGGAGCGGCAGCCCGGGCACTTTGGGGATCCCTGCCACCGGCCAGATTTTTTGTTACCCCGGCGATTTGGTTTCTTACCGTTTTGGCGCATCCCGCGGGATGGCTGCTGATACAGATATTGTTGCGGATCATGGGTTTAATGATCATGTCGCTGCTCCTTCCGTCGCGGGGCCCACAAGGCAGAGCCATTCCGCTTCCGCGGCAAGCTCATCCCCCACATAGGCCCTGCCGGCCTGTTTTATCATTTTTGCGGAAACCCGTAAATTGGTAATTTCCGAACGGACTTCTTCACCGGGCCGTACCTGCCGGCGGAACTTAACCTTATCTATCGACGCAAGAAAGAAAAGCGCATCGCCGCCGAGCCTCCCCTGCTTTCGCAGCCCCGCGCCGCCGGACTGGGCCATGGTCTCCACCAGAATCACCCCCGGCACCACCGGGTATTGGGGAAAGTGGCCCGCAAAGAAAAATTCTTTTTCGGTAAATACATGGCGGGCGGTGATTGTTTCTTCGGTGAACGAAACAACCTCGTCCACAAACAAAAACGGAATCCGGTGGGGCAAAAGCTTTTCTATTTCGGTGTCCGCTTTCTTGGCATTGCCGGCATCGTTCACACCGCTCATATTAATAGTATCGTTCATATCGGCCTCCCTGTGTTTATTTTACGGCCCGCGACTTTAATGCTTCCTGAAAACCACCACGCCGTTATGCCCGCCGAAACCAAGATTTCCCGAAGCGGCGGCGTTGATCGTACCGTACTGGACTTTGTTGGGTACATAGTCCAGATCGCATTCAGGATCGGGATCGTCCAGATTGATTGTCGGCGGAAAGAAACCCTGGCGGATCGCCAGCACACAGGCGATGGCTTCCATGCCGCCGGAACCGGCAACGCAGTGGCCCGTCATACTTTTGATGCTGGAGACTTTCAGTTTATAGGCGTGATCGCCGAAGGCGGTTTTGATCATCCTGGTTTCGGAGGGATCGTTTATCTCCGTGGAAGTGCCGTGGGCATTGTAGTACTGGATGTCCTCCGGCCCAAGCCCCGCGTCCCTGATTGCTCCGGCAATAGCCCGGCCCCCTCCCGCGCCGGAGGGATCCGGCGAGGTAATGTGGTATGCGTCGGCGCTGACTCCGTAACCGGCCAATTCCGCCAGGCAGAGCGCTCCCCGGGCCCTGGCGTGGTCTTCGCTTTCCAGGACCAGAATGCCCGCCCCTTCTCCCAGCACAAAGCCGTCCCGGTCTTTGTCGAAGGGACGGCTTGCCTTTTCAGGCTCGTCGTTCCGTTTGACGGAAAGCGTTTTGAGCATCTGGAATCCCCCGATTCCGAAGGGGACCATGCAGGATTCGGAACCTCCGGCGATGATAACGTCGCAGCGGCCGGAACGGATCAAATCCAGAGCCTGTCCAAGGGCGTCGGTACCGGAGGCGCAGGCCGTAATCTGGGTAAAGGCGGGCCCCCTAGTTCCGTAGATCATGGAGATGTTTCCCGCGGCTTCGTTGCCGATCATCATGGGAATGGTCAGGGGAGGCATACGCCGGGGTCCGGCGGCGAAGAGTTTTTTGAAGGATTCGCTGACAATCTCAAAGCCTCCGATGCCGTTTCCCAGAACCACGCCGGTCCTGTCCGGATCGCTTGTAACCCGTCTGCGGCCTTCGCTGTTCCGGACAAGCAGCCCCGCCTGTTCCAGCGCCTGATCCGCGGCGGCCGCGGCAAACTGGGTGAACCGGGCCATTTTACGGGCGTCCTTTTTATCGATCCACCGGGAAGGATCAAAGTCCCTGACTTCGGCGGCTATCTTTACTTCAAAGTCCGAAGTGTCAAAGGCAGTGAGCCGGGAGACGCCGCTCTTGCCCTCTTTCAGGGACCGGGTAAAATCTTCGATAGAATTTCCAATGGGCGAAATAACTCCCATTCCGGTAACGACAACTTTTCTCATACCAGCTCCATTCCTTTACATAAACATGCCGCCGTCGACGGCAAGCACCTGTCCCGTGATATACGCCGAAGCATCCGATGCCAGAAACAAAACCGCCGCGGCTATATCGCCGGGGGTCCCCATGCGCTTCAGGGGGATCTGTTCCAGCATTGTTTCCTTAACCTTGTCCGGCAGTCCGGCGGTCATATCGGTACCGACAAAGCCCGGAGCCACGGCGTTAACCCGCACATTCCGGGAGGCCGTTTCCCGGGCCAGGCTTTTGGTCAGGCCGATAAGCCCGGCCTTGCTGGCCGCGTAGTTCGCCTGGCCCCCGTTGCCGTGGATCCCTACTACGCTGGACATGTTGATGATTGAGCCGGACCGCCGGCGTATCATGTCTCTGCCCACAACACGGCTCAGGGCAAAAGCGGCGCTCAGGTTTACGTCCAGCACCTTGCGGAAATCATCCAGGGTCATGCGGAAAACAAGGTTGTCTTTGGTGATCCCCGCGTTATTGACCAGGATATCAAAGCCCCCCGCTTCCTTAAGAGCTTCCCCGATGATCCCTTCAAGTGCGCCCAGATCGGAAAGATCCGCCCGCAGCCAGTGGAGCCTGCCCCCCGCCCCGCCAATCCGCGCCACCAGGTCCTCAGGTTCCCCGGCGCTTAAGCCCCAGACTTCCGCCCCCTCGGCCAAAAAGAGATCCGTTATGGCCCGGCCGATTCCCCGGGAAGCTCCGGTGACCAGCGCTTTCTTGTTTTCCAAAACCATATTTGCCATCCTTATGCAGAATACGCGCTAAAAAATTCCATGATTTCCTTTACCGTCCCCGCGCCATAAGCGGGAATTTCGCTTCCCGTATCCCGCCAGAGTCCCTGAAGTACCGATCCGGGACCGGTTTCCAGTACCGCGCCGGGCTTCCGTTCCGCCAGGGCCTTTTCTTCCGCGGTCCACCGCACTCCCTCTACAATCTGCCGCAGGGCCAGGGACTTTGCTTCCGCGCCGGTATGTACCTGTCCGCCGGTGACGTTGGAAAAAAGGGGAATCGCGGGATCGGCAAAGGCTGTCTGTTCCAGGACCGGCGCAAAAGTTTCCGCCGCTTCCTTCATAAAAGGCGAATGGAAAGGACCGGCTACCGCCAGCCGCAGTACCCGCCGGGCCCCCGCTTCCATGAAGCGTTTTTTTGCTTCCCCAAGCGCCGCGGCGGAACCGGATACCACCGTCTGTTTGGGCGAATTGATGTTCGCCGGGTAAAGATCCTCCAGGGGTGATTTTTTGCCGTCCTTCCATTCGGCGATAAGGGCTTCCACCCTTTCGGGGGACAGTCCCAGCACCGCCGCCATCCCCGGAGCGGTCTCCGCTTCGCCGTCCTCCACGCTGTTTTCAGCGCCGCCCGCAGCGTTTCGCGTTACGCGATCCGTTATGTGATCGACGGCCTCCCGCATGGCCCTGCCCCGCGCTTTTGTCAGGCGGAAACAGTTCTCCATACTGATCACGGAAGCGCAGGCCAGGGCGGGGTACTCCCCCAGGCTGAAACCGGCGCAGGCCGCGGGAACTATGCCCCGCTCTTTAAGGAAAACTGCGGCGGCCAGGGATACGGCGCTGATGGCAGGCTGGGAAATGTCGGTACGCTTGAGGGTTTCCGCATCCGAATTCCGGATAAGGGCCGCCATGTCCAGGCCCATGATGTCCGACGCGGCGGCGAACACTTCCCTCGCTCCGGCGGAGGCGTCCGCCATATCCAGCCCCATGCCGGGATACTGCGCCCCCTGGCCGGGAAATAAAAAGACAATCCTTTTGCTTTCCTTCATTATTCGTTTCCTGTTATTCCCGCCATCATTCTACCATCGTATCAGGTTTCCTCCGTAGGTAAGACCGGCGCCGAAACCTACGGTCATCACCAGGCTGCCCCGCCGGAGTCCTCCGGAGCGGTTCAGTTCGTCCAGGGCGATGGGGATCGACGCCGATGAAGTGTTGGCGTATTCTTCAATGTTAAGGTAAAACTTTTCCTCCGGAATTTTCAGCCGCTTTGCCGCAGCCTGGACAATCCGGGCGTTTGCCTGGTGGGGAACGATAAGGTCAAGATCGGCGGCGCTGATTCGCTCTTCCTTCAGCATTTTTTCGATAGTTTCGGTAATAACCTTTACGGCAAAGTTGTACACCGCGTGTCCGTTCATTTCTATGGCCGGAACGGTGTCTACAATTTCTCCCTTTTTCCAGGGATTGCGGCTTCCTCCCCTGCGGATCATGAGGTACTCCCAGCCGGAACCATCGGCCCCCAGGACGGTACGAAGCAGGCCCCGTCTGCCGGTATGGGCCGGTCCCGGGCCTGAGGAAACCGGCGCTTCCGCGGAATCTTCCCCGGTTTTTTCCAGCAGCACCGCCCCGGCGCCGTCTCCGAAGAGGACGCAGTTTCTCCGGTCTTCCCAGTTGACAATCCGGGACAGTACCTCCGTTCCGATAACTAAAGCCCGCCTGCGCCGGGGATCGGTTTTCAGCAGAGCCGCGGCGGTTTCTATACCGTAGATAAATCCGCTGCAGGCCTGGGTAATGTCCATTGCGGCGGCATTGACAGCCCCCAGTTTGTGCTGAACGATGCACGCCGTGGCGGGATGGCCGAAAAAGTCCTGGGTAGTGCTTCCCACCACGATGAGATCCACCGTTAAAGCCAGCTCTGCGGCGGTTTTTTCCGCAGCCGCTCCCCGTTCAACAGCCAGTTTCAGCGCTTCCAGGGCTGCGGCCGCGCCCAAATCACTGGCCGCGGTGTCGTCATCCGCTATATGGCGGCTCCCAATCCCCGTATGGGAACGGATCCACCCATCGCTGGTGTCGATTTTGCCCGCCAGTTCTTCATTAGTGACCCTGCGGAGGGGAATAGCCCGGCCGGTCCCGATTATCTCAACAGTCATGGAGAGCCTTATAAGCGGCGGATTTAGCACGAATTCGCTTTAAATCCCAAGCGGCAGCGGATTTAGTACGCATTCGCTTTAAATCCGCCGGAAAGAATGACAAAATTTCAAAAAATGTCATAATAAAAGGATAATAAGCTTAGGGAGGAATGTCAAGCGGGCGGGCAGACTTGGCGTTTCCGTAAGAATATTTAACCCGCTTGACAAAAGCGCATAACAGATGTGATATTGGCAGGGTTAATAAACACCCTTAGACAGAACCGCATATCCAAAATCCCCGGTACTCGGCAAAGGGTACTTTGATATGAACACCCCGCGCCAAACCATCGCAGCCCTTATCATCTTCCGTCTACTATACCGAACTGCTCTATGCGGTGATACGACGCGTAGCCCCGGAAATACCGGGCTCAGCCCAGCTCCAGCGCGAAGACCTTGCTGTTCCGCTCGCTGTTATAGGTTCTTCGCCGCGCCTCCGGCAGGCTTTCGGGATCACCCTCGGTAAAGCCCAGGGTTAAAAACCAGTCTTCGGTTTTGGTGGTCAGCACAAAAACCCGGCGGAGCCCTTCCCTGGAAGCTTTACCGATAAAGTAGCGGACCATCCGGCTTCCCAGCCCCATGTCGGCATAGGCGCTGTCCACCGCCAGGGCGGCGATTTCCCCCTGGTCCTCCCAGATGTGGAGGGCGCCGGAAGCGTGGGCTTTGCCGTCTATGCCGAAAACATAGTAATCTTCCTTTTTTTCCTGGATGTCTTCCATGGTCCGCCGGACAAGAACGCCCTGCCGCATCAGGGGTTCCATGATCCGTAGTACGTCCGGGATATCCCGGGTTCTCAAAGGTCTGATGGCCTCGTATTCGTCGGCGTGGATCATCGTCCCCGATCCCAGGTTGGAAAAGAGTTCCCGCAGCACCGCCCCGTCTTCCCGGCCGTCGATAATGTGGACCCGTTCCACCCCCGCTTTGGATGCCGCCAGGGCAAGCCGCAGTTCCGCCGGGTCCCCGCCGTCTCCGGAGGGGGCGTTTTCCGGAAGATTTACCGCCGGCCGGGTCTTGTTCAAATCCAGAATAGCCTTGGCTTCCGCGGGGGTCAGCCTGACGATCCGCCCGTTTTCACCGGGTTTGATTTCTTCCGGTAACGTAAACCCCTCAAGGCTTTTTTCCGCCTGGACGATAAAGAGTTTTACCGCCCCCAGGGCTCCGGCCGCGGCCAGGGCTATTTCATCGCTGGGAACATTGTAGGGTTTTCCCGAAGGGCCCCAGCCTATGCAGGGGATGATGGGGACCATCTTGAGATCCAGGATTTTGCCGATGGGCCCGGTCAGGATCTTTTCTACCCGGCCGGAATGTTCCATATCCCTGCCGGCCACCACTCCCAGCCCCCGGGCCCGGACAAAGTTGCCGATGACCGAATCGCAGCGGTTGGCCGAAAGGGCCGTCATAAACCGGGTGGCCACATGGAAGGCGGCCATTTCCACAAAGGGGATGGCCCTGGAGCCGGTAATCCGGTATACCCCCCCGGGGGAGGAAGCAAAACTCCCCCGCAGGGCGGCTTCCGCGGGGACGTACCCGGACACAATGCCGTATTCAGCAAGGACCGAGTCTATCCATTCCTTGGCGCCGGGGACGATCACCACCCTAAAGCCGGTCCGGGCCAGCAGGGCCAGATCCTTCATCAGCGAAGGGAAGGAGGATTCCCCGGTCACGGGAAAATCTATCTTAAAGACCATGGTAGAACCGGCATAGCGGCTCTGGTAGTGAAAGGCCTCCCGGACCAGATCCATTTGGGAACCGGAGTGATTCATGCCGGCGCCGGCCGCTGTACCGCCGGCTGCTGCGCTGCCGCCGGCACCGTAACGCAGCCGTCGGGCAGTACCAGGATTTTCGGGACCGCCACTCCCCGGGCGATCAGGGCGGCCATGGCCCGGTCCAGGGCCGCCTGGGGGCTTTCCGCCTTTTCGATAAACATCGGCGCCAGCCGCTCCGCCCCCAGTTCCGAAACCGCCAGTACCGATGCCCGGCCGGACACTTCCGCCATTTTCGCCGCCTTGTGGTATCCCAGCTTATACCCCGCCCTGATCTGCTCAATGGCGTCCCCGGGGCTTGAAGAGCGGGCCAGCAGCCCCGCGTAGGCCTCGTCGCCGATGCCGTCCCTGCACGATGATACCAGGATAAGGAAGCCTCCGTCCCTGAGGGCAAGGGCTCCGTTGTCGATGGCCTTCTGGGACTGGTAAAGGTCTATATCCATGGGGAACTTTGCCACCGACACCACAATATCCGCCCGGGCGGGGATGGAGACGCAGAAGATCTTTTTCGCAATCTCCACGGCGGCATAAAACGATCCCATCAGATCCCCGGCAGTTACCGCGGCCACCCCCTGCTCCTTGTCAAGGACCGTCATCACCGAGAAAACCGGCGCTTTGATCAGGGGAAGGGCATCCATCATGTCTTCGTGGACCGGGTTTCCCTCCAGCGCCAAAGACCGGGCGTTGGGAGACAGGGCCTGCTTGTGGTTGGCCTCGATGGTTTTATAGGCGGCGATGCCGGGTAAAAAAGCCTTCCGCCCCCCGGTAAAGCCCGCGAAATAGTGGGGCTCCACGCTCCCGGTAACGATGATCCGATCCGCCTCGAAGAGGCGCCGGTTAAGCAGCATGGGGGTGCCGTTCCGGGTGGTTCCGATGTCCACCATATCCGCGTCGCTGCGGGCGTCGTGGTGAACGCACCGTTCCCGGAGGCGGTCAAAAAATCCCCCCAGGATCTGGCGGTATTCCGTTTCCGTGGGGGCCCGGTGCGCGCCGGTCGCCGCCATCAGGGTGATGCCGCTGTCGGGGATGCCCGCTCCGGCGATGACCGGCAAAAGTCCCGCCAGCATTGCCGCCGTGGGAGTGGGTCTGGTAGCGTCGTTGATGATGATGAGCAGCTTTTTCCCGCCCCCAAGAAAATCCGCCAGGCTTGTACCGTTCCGGCCGGGGCCGGCGGCGGCCATACCCACGGCGCCCGGCCCGGCGGCGGCGTAGGGGCGGGCCAGGGCGTCCGCCAGGGTCTCCGCGGGGGCGGTATATTCATTGGGTTCCGCGACGGCCAGCAGGTTTTCGCCGGGGAACTCCAGGGGAAAGGTTTTGTCCAGGTAGGGAATGTCCAGTTTCACGGTAAGCTCCTGTCTCCATACTATGGCGGCCGGGCCTGTCCGTCAATGACCGGGTTTTTACCGGGAAAAACATCTTGCCCCCACGGCTAATTGTGATATAGTGGTTGTCATGAATAGTACCCGCCGTTTCCGCATCTGTTTTTTTGCCCTGCTGATCCCCGCGTGGCTGCCGGGGGTTTTTGCCATTGACGTGGACGGCAAGGCTCCGCAAATCACCGGTGGTGGACCTTTGCTCCAGCCCGCTCTGAATGCTGTATTTGGTAATATCCTCAGTAATATCAGTTCCGAAATCATGGGCATCGACGCCGAACCCGAAAAACTGCTGCGGAGTTTTGCCGACGCTTCGGTTTTTTCAAGTTCCGGGGCCACCCAGAGGGCCTTTGAAGGATACGACTGGTTTGCCTTTACCCTGGGAGCGATGGGCGGGGTTGTTCTGCCGGGCAGTAAGCTTAACGCGGAGGCGTTCTCGAATATCGGCGACACCCTGAAGGACAAGGGCGATGTGTCGGTGGGGGCCAATATCCAGGTTATCAACGCCCAGATAGGCGTTAATACCTCGGCGTTCCTGCTCGAAAACCTGTACCTGGGCCTTAAGTTCGGGTATTTCGGCATCGGCTCCATCGAAAGCGTGACGTATAACTCCTTTCAGATTGGAGCGGTGGCCAGTTACCTGGCTGTTCGGGGGACAGCGGGGAACCGCTTTTCCTGGCGGGGGCTTAGTGTGGGTTCGGGCCTTATTTATCAAAGGACCAACTTACAGTTTGAATATCCCCTGGAGAGTTATGAAAAACCTTTTGACGATACCCTCGGTACCAGCGGCGTTTTAACGGTAGAGCCCGAACTGGCGCTGGATATGACCATTAACACCTTTACCGTCCCCCTGGAGGTCAACACGTCCTTTCAGATTCTGTTTTTTAATTTTAACTTCGGCCTGGGGATGGATCTGGCCTTTGGTAAAAACCATACGACCATGGACATAGCGGGCCCCATGGCGGTTTCCGGCACCGGTATCATCATGACCGCTCCGGGATACCTGACGGTAGAGGGCGGCGGGGATATAAGCCCTTCCATAGTGAATCCCAAACTGATGATGAACCTGGGTTTTAAATTCGGTCCGGTGCTTCTTGATATTCCCCTTACCTATTATTTCCTTATGGGCTACGGATTGAATCTGGGCGTTACCCTGGGAGTGGTCTTTTAGTGTCTGTCCGCGGTAAAGGATTCAACCACGGACCCCCGCGGACAAACACGGACTCCTGACCCAGAAGTCGCGGATTTCAAGTCAAAAGCCGCGGATTCCAACCCAAAATCCACGGATTTTAACCCAAAAGTCGCGGATTCCAAGTCAAAAGTCGCGGATTCCAAGTCAAAAGTCGCGGATTCTAACCCAAAATCCGCGGATTCCAAGTCAAAAGTCGCGGATTCCAAGTCAAAAGTCGCGGATTCTAACTCAGAAGTCGCGGATTCTAACCCAAAATCCGCGGATTCCAAGTCAAAATCCGCGGATTCCAAGTCAAAATCCGCGGATTCTAACCCAAAATCCACGGATTTTAACCCAAAAGTCGCGGATTCCAAGTCAAAAGCCGCGGATTCTAACTCAGAAGTCGCGGATTCTAACCCAAAATCCGCGGATTCCAAGTCAGAAATCGCGGCTTTTAACCCGGAAGCCGCGGTTTTTACCCTTTCAGCGTCACTTCGGTCCTGCCGAAGCCGCCCTGTTCCGGGCGGGAAAAACGGTACTCCTCCACCGCGGGATCGTTTTTCAGGTAGTCCTGAACGCCCCGCTGCAGGATGCCGTCTCCCCTGCCGTGGACCACGGCAAATTCCCGCAAACCCGCCAGCGCCGCCCCGTCGATCTGCCGGCGCAGCAGATCCAGGGCTTCTTCCAGCCGCAGGCCCAGCAGGTTTAACTCCAGCTTTACCTCCGCCGGGGCAAGATCCGCCGTCCAGCCGCTGACGCTAAAGGCGCCCCCGGCGGAAAGCGTTTCGCCGCTTTTTCCGCCGGAAGCCCGGACCGGGACGAGTTCCCTTTCGGGAAAGCTCATCCGTACCGAGCCGGTTTCCACAATCCAGAGATCCTTTTTTTCCCGGCGGATTACCCTTCCCCGCCGGCGGGAGGGGCCGGCGGTCACCTCGACCCCGGGGGCTATGTCCGGCGGCGGGTCCGCGTCCCCGGGGAAATGTCCGCCGGACCCGCGGTCCGGATCGGCCAGGGCGGCCAGGGCCGCTTCCTCCGCTTCCAGGGCCGCTTCGGCTTCCGCCGAATTTTCTTCCAGCCGGCGGATAAATTCTTTTACCCCCCGGGTCTTTTCTCCGGTTAACTCCCCTTCCCTGATTTCCCGGACCAGGTTTTCCAGCTGCCTGCGGCTCTCCCGGAGAAAACGGCGGAATTCCAGCGCCCCCTCCCGTTTAAGCTGATATTCCCGCTGACGCAGGGAGAGCTCCTGTAAATCCGCCCTTCTTCTGTCTTCCCGGAGTTTCAGTTCCTGTTCCCTGGCGGACCGGGCGGCCTCGTCCAGTTCCCGGTGCTTCTCCTTTAACCCGGAGATCAGCGCCGAAACGTCGGACCGTTCCTTGTCCAGATAGGTCCGGGCCTTTTCTGTCAGTTCCGGGGGCAGGCCGTTCCGGGCGGCAATGTCCACCGCCCTGCTTTCGCCGGGGATGCCCATGATGATCCGGTAGGTGGGGGAAAGGGTTCGGCCGTCAAATTCCAGGGACGCGTTTTCCACCCCCCCGCGGCTGTACCCGTAGTTTTTAAGCATGCCGTGGTGGGTGGTCAGGAGCACCATACTTTTCTTTTCAATAAAGTGATCCAGGATTGCCATGGCAATGGCGCTGCCCTCCTCCGGATCGGTGCCGGAACCAAGCTCGTCCAGCAGCACCAGGGACCGCTCCGCAGCTTCGCCGATGATACTGGCAATATTGGTCATGTGGCCGGAAAAGGTTGAAAGGGACTGGCTGATGGACTGCTCGTCCCCGATGTCGGCGTAGACTCCGTCAAACAGGGGCAGAACCGCTTCCTCCGCGGGCAGGGCCAGGCCCGCCTGGTTCATCAGCGCGAAGAGGCCGATGGTTTTCAGGGTAACGGTCTTGCCCCCCGTATTGGGGCCGGTGATAACCACCTGCCGGGTCCGGGCATCTATCCGGAGGTCAACGGGAACGACGCCGTTATCGGCAACGCCGTTGTCCACAACGCCGTTGCCCAAAAGGGGATGGCGGGCCTGTTTCAGGAAAAGTCCCGTACCGAAACGGGGGCCCGGCTCCTCGGCAAAACAGCCCCGGATCTCCAGGGAATACCGGGCCCTGGCCCGGAGGCTTTCCAGGTACACCAGAACGGAATGGAACTGTTCCAGTTCATTCCGCCGCCGCCCCAGGCTCTTTGTCAGATCCCGGAGGAGCCTGCGTATTTCCGCGTCCAGGTTTGCCTGTTCCACAAGGATTTGGTTATTGGCCTCCACCGATTCTTCGGGTTCCACAAAAACGGTCTGCCCCGTGGAGGATACCTCGTGGACAATGCCCTTTATCCGCCCCCGGAAATTCGCCTTCACCGCCAGTACGACCCTTCCATCCCGCTGGGATGGAAGAACCGACTGAAGCATGCGGCGGGTGTTGTCGTCCGCGCCGTAGCGGGAAACGCGGTTTTCCAGATCCCTGGCAAGTTCCCGGATGCGGGAACGGATTTTTTTTATCTCCGGCAGATCCCGCACCTTTCCCTCATGGTCAATGACGCGGAAAATATCCGCGGCGCAGGAGGAACAGTCCGGGGCGGAGGCGGCAATGTCCCTGAGCCCCCCTTCGTCCGGGGCCGGGGATTCATCCCGGGTGACAAAACGGCGCAGTTCTTCGCCCCGTTCAAGAAACAATCCCAGGGCCAGGACTTCGCCCGAATCCAGGAGGCTCCCTTCCACCGCCAGCCGGGGCAGTACGCCGCCGATGTCCGGCAGTTCCCGCCGGTCCTCGCCCCCGGCGTTTTCCAGCAGGCAGCGGAACGAAGCAACCAGGGCTTTCCGGGCCCTGACGGCTTCCATGTCAAAGAGGGGCGGCTCTTCCCGGATCAGCCGGGCGGCTTCCGCGCCCAGGGCGCGGGAAGCGGCCCTTTCCCGGATACGGTCAAATTCAAGGAGCCGGAGCGTCCGCTCACAATGCTGCCAGTTCATCGCTTATCCGCAAAAAGCTTTCGTACCGGTCTTCGTGGATTACCCCCGCGGCCACCGCTTCCATAACCTTGCAGCCCGGTTCGCGGCGGTGGGAACAGGAAAGGCCGTAGGTGCAGTGACCGGCCAGGGAGGCAAATTCCTTCATATACAGGATTACTTCCTCCGGCTTGATGCCGTCGGGAACCATGCGCCGGATTCCCGGCGTGTCGATCACAAAGGTGCCCGCTTCGGAAACACCGGACCCGGCGGAAACAAAATCCGGCAGTTCCAGCATCACCGAAAGGGTCGTGGTATGGTTGCCCCGGTCGTATTTTTCGTTGAGGGCGCCGGTCCGCATGGCAAGGGAAGGGGCCAGGGCATTAACCATGCTTGTCTTGCCGACCCCGGACTGCCCCAGCAGGACGGAGGTCTTCCCCGCCATCAGTTCCCGCAGTTCATCCAGCCCCGCGCCGGTTTGGGCGGAAATCCGCAGAACCCCGTAGCCGATATGCCGGTAATCCTCAAGCCGTTCTTCCGTATCCGGATCCATGCCGCCGGGGCCGGTCAAATCGCACTTGTTGCAGAGGATGACCGGCGTAATCCCCGCTATTTCCGCCTGTACCAGCACCCGGTCAAGAAAACGGGGCCTGAAGGGGGGGGAGACGGGGCTGGTCATGCAGAGGGCCAGATCCACATTGGCCGCCAGGACCTGGGGCTTCTGTCCCTTTTGGTTAAAGCGGGTAAGCCGGTTACGCCGTTTTTCCGCCCCCAGGATAAGGGCTTTCCCCTGTTCCCGGGAAGCCTCTGCCGTTACCCGGTCCCCCGGAGCCAGGGGATTGTAGTACCCCTCCATTCCCTTAAGGACCTTCCCCTTGATTCTACATTCAATTTCGGATTTTTCAAAACCGCCGGTTTCCCCGGCGTGATCAACCCGGACCGTAAAGATATTCCGGGAACCCCGCAACACAATGCCTTTCATGGGAGCTATCCGTTAAAGAGGCCGTCAAAGGCGGCTTTTGCGTCGGAGCGGGCACCGCGGTCCTTCTGTTCCCCCGGGCTTGGGGAACGGAACCGGGGATTAAGGGAAAACCAGTCGCAGAAATTTCCCCGTTCCTTGTCGGACTGGGGTTCCGCGTTTGTTTCGGAACAATCCCCCCGGGCGCCGCTAAGATAAAAGCGGCAGTTCCGGCAGGACCGGAGATCCTTTCCGCAGGAACAGCGCATGGAGCGGCCGATGGGTTCCGGCCCGGTTATGATGTCTCCGCAGTACCAGCACATGCCTCATACTACCCGCTCCCGCGCCTTTTTTCAACGTGAGACCCCGTGTCTTCACGCCTCTCTTATATAATGCTCACCTTCATCTTTCCCTGACACTTCTTCCAGTTCCCGAAAAGGATCAATTCCAGACATTCCGGACCACACTCAGCATGGAACTACGGTACCCCAGAGCAGAGCCTGTTATCAAGGGCTGCCCAGTTTCCGCCGGAGCCGGCCCGCGCCGGGAAGGGCGGGATCCCGCCGCAGGGCTTCCCGGAACACCGCCGCCGCGTTATACCGTTCCCCCAGGCCCAGGAGCGTTTCGGCGATGGAACAGAGCCAGCGGCTTTCGTCTTTGGGAGCAAAGCCCAGGCACAGAAGGGATTCCAGACATTCCACATAACGTTCCCCGTTCACCGCGGCTTTCAGCTTAAGCCTGACCAGCTCTTTCAGGAATATCTCCACGTCTTCCATAAAATGCTTAAAATAGGGCCGCCGCCGTTCTTCCGCGGTGATCCGTACCAGGAGAACAAAGGCTTCGTAGATCCGGCCCTGTTTTTCCAGTTTTTCCGCCAGCAGGAAAGCGCAGTCCATCCAGTCTTCCCGGTCCAGATACTTTTCCAGGGGAAAAGAAAGGCCCCCCCTTTCGGTCCACACTTCCAGAGCCTCTTCGTCTTCCAGGTGAAGCAGCTGGAAAAATATCAGTTTTGCCTGGCTCCCCGGATCCTCCGGCCGTTCCCGCAGAAAAGCGCGGTAATCAAAAACATGCTTTCCCATAAACCGGGCATAGACCCGGTCATACTCAAAGCGGCGCTCCCGGTCGGAAAGCACCCGATAGGCGGCCAGGAGACGGCGCATTTCCCCCTCGGCGTGCTTGCCCGCGATGTCGGGATGAAGCCGTTTGGCCTGCCGGCGGAACGCTTTTTTGATTTCCCCGCTGCCGGCGTTTTTGTCCAGCCCCAGAAGGGTATAGTAGTTCTCCATATACCGGCCCAGGCCATTACCGCCCGGTGAAGAATCGAGGGATACCGAGATTCTTCATCACGCCTGCTTGTAAAGCTGATCGATGGAAGGTTCTTTAGCCAGGAGGATCGAACATTTGGCGCCGACCATGATTTCCCGGTGGGAGTGGGTAATGATGTCCCGGGCGCTCCGGTCTTTTTCCCAGCCCCCCAGGATTATAAGATCCGCTTTCCGCTCGTCCGCGGCGCTCAGGAGTTCGGTATACACCGCCCCCCGGCGCATTTCCCGTTCTATTTTGACGCCCTTGGCCCGGGCCAGTTCTTCCACAAAGGAAAGATACCGCTCGCCGTTGGCTTCAAGACTCTTTTCGTATTCCAGGCTTTCTTCCTGAATAAAAATTTTGCTTAACGTCAGCTGCCTGATTGTGGCGGTATCGATCACATACACCGCCGAAAGCCGGCACCGGTACAGCTTTGCCAGCACGATTGCGTATTTGGACGCCAGGATAGAAGCGTCCGAGCCGGAAACAGCCACCACAATGTTGGAGAAGAGCGCCTTAATCATTCCTTTCCGGTTTTCCTTTTAAGCAGCTTGCTCGTAAAGAACGAATCCCTGTCCCGTTCCTCAAGGGCCGCTTCAATATATATTTTTGTGTCCCTGGCGGTGGGGATGACCATTTTTTCCAGGGCATTGACCCGCCGCTGGGTCTTCCTGACCTCCCGGGCAAGCCGCCACGCGATGGTCCGGACCGCCGCCAGTTCCGTCAGAACCTTCAGCAACTTAAAGAATTCTAACACAGTTTCATCACATTCCGCAAATGAATTCGCGGGGGAATACTTTAATTCCGCCCCCGGAAGCCGTACTTCCAGGGTGGGCAGGCTCATTCCCGCGGTCATAACCCGCTTTTCCTCCAGTTCAAAGCGGTATTTTATCCCCCGGGAAAGCCGGTCCGCCCGCTCCCGGCCCATCACAATCAGCATCCGCTTAAGGACGGGATACGCCGTCTCGATACGGTTGTCCATATCCCGTTCCAGCAGCTTAACCTCTTCCACCTTCTGCATCAGCTCCATCACCAGGATTTCCCGTTTCTGCTCCAGGAGGTCATAGCCGTCCATCGCCGCGGCAAGCCGTTCCTTGACCCGGAAAAGATTGCTCTTGGTGGGGGCGGTTTGTTCACGGGCCACGGCGCGTCTCCACGTTTAACCCTGCTCCGCGGGGGCCTTTCCGCCGGTAGCGGCCAGGACCGGGTTAAGGTACTTTTCGATATATTCCTGCTTGATCCGCAAAAGCTCGTCCCGGGGAATTTCGGCCAGGGTCTGCCAGCCCAGGTCCAGGGTCCGGCCGATGTCCCGGTTCTCGTGTTCATCCTGGGTCAGGAAGATCCGCTCAAAGGTTTCCCCGAATTTAAGATATTTTTTGTCGTTCTCCGATAATTCTTCCTCGCCGATAATCGACGCCAGGTTACGGATCTGCTTGACCTTGGAATAGGCGGCAAAGAGCTGGCTGGACACGTCCTTGTGATCCTCCCGGGTCATACCCTCCCCTATGCCGTCCTTCATGAGCCGGGACAGGCTGGGGAGTCCCGCCACCGGGGGATAGACGCCCCGCTGGGCCAGTTCCCGGTCCAGCACGATCTGGCCTTCGGTGATGTACCCCGAAAGGTCCGGGATCGGGTGGCTAATATCGTCGTTGGGCATGGTAAGGATGGGTATCTGGGTGATAGAGCCCGAGGAGCCTGAAATCTTTCCTGCCCGTTCGTAGAGGCCCGCCAGGTCGGAGTAGAGGTAGCCGGGGTAGCCCTTGCGGCTGGGAACTTCACCCCGGATGGAGCTTACTTCCCGGAGCGCCTCGCAGTAGTTGGTCATGTCGGTCATCACCACCAGGACGTGCATATTCCGCTCGTAGGCCAGGTATTCCGCGGCGGTCAGGGCGCAGCGGGGAGCCACCAGGCGTTCCAGGGAGGGGGCGTCCGCCAGGGACAGGACCACCACCACATTGGCAAGGACTCCGCTGCGCTCAAAGTCGTCCAGGAAGAAGCGGGCCACATCGTACTTGACCCCCATGGCACAGAAGACCACCACGAAGGGCTCGGGGGCGCTCT
>JAISBN010000031.1 GCA_031266175.1 Treponema sp.
GTCGCGTTAAGTTTCCCTGTTTGGTTTTTTTCTTCCGTCATTTACTGATGTAGGAGGGAAAATAATTTCAAGATTTTTGTTCGAAAGCTATTGACAAAGGGCACATCATATCAGTTTGCGAAGTAAACTCCAAACCATAACCTTTAGGTTATGGCAGTTGTCTCCGGCGGGCAAAACCTTTACCTTGTAGATATGGATGTTTCCCTGGAAATCGTACCCCGCAGTCCTCTTTCTTTGAAAGAGGACTTTTTGTTGTGCCGGGCCTATCCTCGGATAAACTGCGTTAACATCCCCGACCTGACCCGCTTTCCCCTGCGGTCCTGGGAAGCCTGCGACATCCTGTCCGGCGGAGGCGTGCCGGACGGGGGGCTGATTCCCCACCTGCGGGCCAGGGATTTTTCCCCGGAGGGGCCGTTTCCCTTAAAGGATTTTTTCCTGCGCCGCGGGATCCGGCGGGCGCTGGTTATCGCGGGGGATCCGGCGGCGAACCCGGCGAATCCGGCGGAAGCAGAGAAGGCTTCGCCGACGCTTCCCTTTATCAGAATGCTCAAAGCGGAACTGCCGGAGCTGGAAATCTTTGCCGCCTTTGATCCCTACCGGACCAATATCCGCTATGAACTGGATTACCTGGCCGCCAAGGAAGAAGCGGGGGCTTCCGGCTTTATGAGCCAGCCTTTTTTTGACCTCCGGCTGCTGGAAATTTATGCGGAGTACCTGGAAGGCAAACGGGTATTCTGGGGGGTCGCTCCGGTGCTCAGCCCGGGGAACCGGAATTACTGGGAGTCCCGGAACCGGGCGGTGTTTCCCAAATCCTTCCGGGCGGATCTGTCCTGGAACACCGGCTTTGCCCGGCGGGTGGCGGACTTTTGCGAAAAGAACGGCTTCCATCTGTACCTGGCTCCCATCAAGGTGGATCTTACCACCTATCTTTCAGGAATTTTCCCGGCGGACGACCGCTAATGCCCGCTTCCCTCTTCAAGGACAGACAGTTTTATAAACGCCTCTTTATCATCTCCGTGCCCATCATGCTCCAGAACCTGATCAACTCCTTTGTCAACATGGTTGACACCGTGATGATAGGCAGGCTGGGGACCACGGAAATCGCCGCGGTGGGCCTGGCAAATAACGTGTTCTTCCTGTTTACCATGGTCCTCTTTGGCATCTGTTCCGGCGGGGCGATCTTTACCGCCCAGTTCTGGGGCAAAAAGGATATCCGGGGAATCCGCAAGAACACGGGCCTGTGCTTTATCCTGAATACGGCGGTGGCTTTCCTCTTTACCCTGGCGGTTATCTGTATCCCCGAAAGGATCCTCGGCGTCTATTCCAGGGACCCGGAGGTGATCAGGGCCGGCGCGGTGTACCTTAAGACCCTTTCCCCGTCATTCATTCCATTCGGCATCAGCTTTGCCTTTGTGCTGACCCTCCGTTCCACTGAGCGGGTTACCCTTGCCATGGTGACCACCCTTATCGCCCTTGCCATTAACGTGGTTCTTAACTATTTCCTTATCTTTGGGGCGGGCCCCTTTCCGGCCATGGGCGTAGCCGGCGCGGCGGTTGCCACGGTGATAGCCCGGTACGCGGAGTTTATTGTCCTGGCGGTGGTCAGCTACAAAAAAAAGTACGAGATCGCCGGAACCTTCCGGGAGTACACCGGCTTTAACCGGGCCTTTGTGGGCCGCTTTCTGGTGATCACCGCCCCGGTGATTCTGAACGAATGTATCTGGGCCCTGGGGATTACCGTCCAGAACGTTATCTTTGCCCGGACCGGTACCGACGCTATTGCGGCGTTCAATATTACCAACACTGTGTCCCAGCTTACCTGGGTGGTGTTTATCGGCCTGGGAAACGGCGTGGCGGTACTGATCGGCAAAAAGATAGGCGAGGGGGATGAGGAGGCCGCCAGGGATTATGCCCGGCGCATTACCGCCTTTGCCCCGCTCCTGGCGGCGGCGGTGGCGCTGTGCCTGTTCCCCCTGTCAAAGCTGCTGCCCCTGATATTTAACGTGAACGCCGCGGTCCTGGGTTTTACCTCGCTGATGTTTATTGTCCTGTGCTGTTCCTATCCCTTTAGGGCTTTTAACATGTGCCTTATTGTCGGCGTCTGCCGGGCCGGGGGGGATACCGTCTTCTGCGTTCTCTTTGAGATGGTTGTGATGTGGGCCTACTCCCTTCCCCTCGGCGCCGTCATGGCCTTTATTGTCCGCGCCCCGGTGTGGGTCATTTACCTGTGCCTCTGCAGCGAGGATCTTTTCAAGATGTTCTGGGGATTGTGGCGGCTTAAGTCGGGCCGCTGGCTCAACAATGTTATTGACGGGTAGGGGAACTCCCGTTGGCCGCCCGGTTCCCGGCCAAAGCAGTTGCCGGGAAATCCCCGGGAAATTGGTTATGCCCAAGTGCCGGTAACGCGGGGATGCCCGCCCCTTGAACAAAACCCGCCGGTTTACTATTATTGTATAGTAGCAGTTTTTTCTACAGGAGGTATGTATGTCCGATTCGGACTCTGGCGGTAGTAGACCCCAACAACAATCACCCACCGTTCCTGTAGCCGCCGTTTAAAAACCCGCCGTCCATGGGAACCGTAAGGAGCAGCCCATGGACAAGAATATCCTTTCTATTATTGAAGAAGATCACATTGAGGTTCCCATGCTGTATGCGGCCCTGGCCGGCATGAACGCCGCGGACATTGCCGGGGTGTTTCAGAACATCAGCAGAAAGAAGATGGCCCAGATTTTCAGGCTTCTGCCCAAAACCATGGCGGCGGATGTATTCGCCTACATCGAGCCCGAGGAACAGCAGATCATTGTGGAGGCGCTGACGGAAGACGAAGTCAGCGACATTATCAACAAACTCTTTGTGGACGACGCGGTGGATGTCGTCGAGGAAATGCCCGCGGATGTGGTGAACCGGGTCCTGCAGAACGTGGGCGCGGAAAAGCGGAAGCTGATAAACCAGATCCTCCAGTATCCCGATGATTCGGCGGGCAGCATTATGACCACCGAGTATGTGGAGCTGCGGGAACACCACACGGCGGCGGAAGCTTTTGAGCATATCCGAAAAATCGGCATCAACAAAGAGACGATCTACACCAGTTATGTTATCAGGAAAGACAGGTTTCTGGCGGGGGTGGTGTCCGCCAAGGATCTGATGCTGGCGGACCCGGCGGACAAAATCGGCGATATCATGGACGCCAACTTTGTATCCGCCAATACCACCGATGACCGGGAAGCCACCGCGGCGCTGTTTACCAAATACGGCCTTTTGTCCCTGCCGGTGGTGGACAAGGACAATCACATGGTGGGGATTATTACCGTTGACGACGCGGTGGAGGTTATCGAAGAAGAAGCAACCGAAGACTTTGAAAAGATGGCCGCCCTGAACCCCTCGGACGAGCCCTACCTTAAGACCCCTATCCTTAAATTAACCCGGAACCGCATCCTCTGGCTTTTGGTACTGATGCTTTCCGCCACCGTAACGGGAACCATCATCGCCGGCTATGAGGATGCCCTCGCGGCGCTTCCCGCCCTGATAGTATTCATTCCCATGCTGATGGATACCGGGGGCAATGCCGGCTCCCAGACTTCCACGCTGATCATCCGCGGTATGGCAATAGGCGAAATACAGCTTAAAGACATGCTGCGGGTGCTGGGCCGGGAGATCCGCATTGCCCTGCTCTGCGGCCTGGGCCTGGGGATTATCAACTACGCGCGGATCTGGATTATGTACGGAAGGAGCGGCGCCGGTTCCCGCAGTACCCATTTGCTTTCCCTTACCGTAACCCTCAGCCTGGTGATCACCGTCGTTATCGCCAAAGGCATAGGCTGCGTTCTTCCCATGGTGGCGAAAAAACTCAAACTGGACCCGGCAATCATGGCGTCGCCGATCATCACCACCCTGGTGGACGGTACCAGCCTCGCGGTATACTTTGCCATTGCCGGAAGCATCTTTGGCCTGTAGGCCGGGACGCTGGCATATCCGGGCCGTTTTGGTCATACTGTCCCTATGAGACGCGTCCGTTACGCCCCTTCCCCCACGGGGCTTCAGCACATCGGGGGAATCCGCACAGCCCTGTTCAACTACCTCTTTGCCCGGTCCGGGGGGGGGGAATTTTTGCTCCGTCTGGAAGACACCGACCGGACCCGGTATGCCCCGGAGTACGAGAAAAACCTCTACGATACGTTTGCCTGGCTGGGACTTCACTGGGATGAAGGCCCCGACGTGGGGGGGCCTTCCGCGCCCTATGTCCAGTCCCGGCGGACCGAACTGTACCGGCGCCGCGCGGAGGATCTCCTGGAAACGGGAAGGGCCTACCGCTGTTTTTGCAGCGCCGAACGGCTTGAAAAGCTCAGGGCCGAACGGGAAGCCGCCCGCTCAAGCGAGACCGGCTATGACCGGCATTGCAGGAATATTTCCGCGGAAGAGAGCGCCCGCCGGGCGGCGGCGGGGGAATCCTTCACCGTCAGGCTGGCGATTCCCCTGGCGGAAACCCCCGGGGGTCCCGGGCCGGAAACCCGGTTCACCGACAAACTGCTGGGGGACATCGAATGGAAGAACGGCGACATCAATCCCGATCCGGTGCTGTTCAAGTCCGACGGCTTTCCCACCTACCATCTGGCAAACGTGGTGGACGATCACCTGATGGGGATTACCCACGTTCTGCGGGCCCAGGAATGGCTTTCCTCCACCCCCCTCCACGTGATCCTCTACGGAGCCCTCGGCTGGAAGCCGCCGGAATTCTGCCATCTCCCCATGGTCATGGGTCAGGACGGCAAAAAGCTCAGCAAACGCCACGGAGCCACGAGTATCGACGAATTCCGCCGGCAGGGTTATCTGCCGGAGGCGCTCCTTAACTATGTGGCCCTGCTGGGCTGTTCCTACGAGGAAGGCAAGGACATCTATACGCTGGAAGAGCTGGGCAGGCTCTTTAGCCTGGATAAGCTTAACAAGGCCCCGGCGGTATTTGACTACAAAAAGCTTGAATGGTACAACGGCCAGTATATCAGGATGAAGGGCGACGCGGAGCTCGCGGAGCTTACCCTGCCCATGGCCGTAGAACAGGGACTTTTTGCCGGGGAACCCTCCGGGGAAGAACGGGCCCGCTATACCGCCGCCATGCCTTTAGTTCGGGAACGGGCGAACTTTCTCCACGAAGTTCCCTCCAGGCTGGCCTACCTCTTCCGGGACCCTCCGGTCCCGGCGGCGGAGGAATATATCCCCAAAAAGCTGGATCTTCCTTCCGCCGTAAAGCTCCTCCGCCTGGGCCGGGAACTGGTTCCCGCCCTGGCCGCCGCGGACGAAGGGGAGGCGGAGCGGCGGGTCAAGGAAAAGGCGGAAGCGGAGGACCTTAAACTGGGGGACCTCCTTATGCCCCTGAGGGCTGCGGTAACCGGCTCCCGGGTGAGTCCGCCCCTCTTCGGCTCCATCCGGCTTTTGGGGACGGAACGGTGCCTGGCGCGGATCGACGCGGCCCTGGCGGTTCTGGAGAGCGCCGGGGGCGTCCGGTGAAGGTCCGCATTATCGAACTGCCCCTGGATTTCGGGGCAAGCCGCCGGGGCAGCGACATGGGGCCTTCGGCGATGCGCCTGGCGGGGCTTAAGGAGACCGTCACCGCCCTGGGACATGAGTGCGGCGAAAACTTTCCCGGCATACCCGCCCCGGTTTTTGAATTTGCCGAAGAGGGGGACCCCCGGGTCAAATTCCTGGCCCCCATTGTGGAAGCCTGCTCGAAACTGGCCGCGGAAACGGAAAAGGCCCTGGAGGAGGGATGCTTTCCCCTGATCCTTGGGGGGGATCACTCCATCGCTATCGGAAGCCTTTCCGGACTGGGGGCCTTTTATAAAAAGCGGGGGCTTTCCTGGGGCTGCCTGTGGATCGACGCCCACGGGGACTTTAACACCGGGGACACAAGCCCCTCGGGAAATATCCACGGCATGATCCTCGCCGCGGCCTGCGGTTTCGGCAGGCCGGAACTGACGGGGCTCTACGGCGATTTTGTAAAGCTCGATCCCGGCAGCGTTGCCCTGGCGGGGGTCCGGGATCTTGATCCGGGGGAACGGCTGCTGATGCGGCAGGCGGGGCTTAGGGTCTATACCATGGCGGACATTGACCGCCGGGGAATCGCCGCCGCGGCGGAGGAAATCATCTCGTTTTTCAGGGAGAAAGTGGACCGGCTCCACGTCAGTGTGGACATGGACGCCATGGATCCTATGATCGCCCCCGGGGTGGGGATCCCCTTAAGCGGCGGTTTTTCCTACCGGGAGGTGCTGCTCCTTTCGGAAGAAATCGCCGCGTCGGGGCTGCTGGGTTCCGCGGACATCGTGGAGGTTAATCCCGTTCTTGACGTGCGGAACCAGACCGCGGGCATGGCGGTAGAAATTGCCGGCCGGCTTCTGGGCGGCAAGATATACTAAAGGAAACCCTTAAAACCGAAGGCCGCGGGTTGCCTGCCCTAAAACTGCATCCCAAAGGTAACGCCCATACCTAGGGCCCGGCCTTCGCCGCGGCCGGTATCCTTGTCGTCAAAGGCGTCGGCGACATAAATATCCACCGCGAAGGTAAATTTATTTAACGCGGGAATCTGGCCTAAATCCGCCCGGAGGCCGGCGTTCAGAACGCCCCGGTACCAGGCCCCGGCTCCCCAGGGATCAAAGCTGTAGCTGAAGTTGGCGTAATCGATCAGCAGGTGCAAAAAATGCCGCAGATATTTGGGAAGGACGATCAAATCAAAACCCATGCCGAAGTCTATATTGCTTTCGCTGTTCTCGTAAAAGGTATGTCCCGCCACCAGGGTGGTTGCCGCGGGCCAGGTAAAGATATCGGCCTCGTAGGTAACCGCCCCGTAAACCTGAAAAGCCCAGTGATCGGTATTGTCCCGCCCGATGTTAAGGTACTGCAGATTACCGCCCAGCGCGACCGGTATCGCCAGAAAGGGAAGCTGAACCTTGATACCCGTCAGGAAATCGTTGGGGTTTTCCCCCTGGGCTTCCTCCGGCTGAAAATCAAAGGCCGCCGCAACTTCAAACATTTGAAGAAAGCTAAAATTGGCCTTTACCAGATGGTTCATCTCCGTATCGCCGCCGAGCGGCTTAAAGATATTGGTATGATACCCCGCGTTAAGGCCAAGGCCCTCGGAGAATCCGATATGCGCGGTGGGTACCACATAGATCCCCGTAACGCCGTTAAGGCTCATGGCGTTCAACGGCTTGTCCTGGGCCGCCAGGGGAAGGCTAAAAGCCGCCAGGCCAATCAGTACAGCAATACACAGTTTTTTCATAAGTTACTCCTTATCACCCATTTTAAAGCAGGGCCTTGATTTTTTCAAACACCGTTCCCAGATC
This sequence comes from Treponema sp., assembly GCA_031266175.1. Taxonomy (GTDB): domain Bacteria; phylum Spirochaetota; class Spirochaetia; order Treponematales; family Breznakiellaceae; genus JAISBN01. The sequence goes on from JAISBN010000031.1 coordinate 7,335, forward strand.
GTTAAAACGAAGAACCGCGCGGCCGTCCAGGGGAGTTTCCATATCGTTGACAATCACCAGCCTGCCGCCTTTTTGCAGGGTAAACCGGGGCAGCCCCGCGGCGGGATGTACCGTCAGGCTTGTCCCCAGCACCAGTATCAGGTCCGCAGCCTCCGCTTCCGCCTCCGCCGCGGAAAGGGCGTGGACGGGAAGGTTTTCTCCGAAAAAGGTGATTGCCGGCTTGAGCACACCGCCGCATTTTTTACAGCGGGGCATTCCGCCCCGCCGGACTATTTCCGCCGCCGCGTCAAATTCCATAAAGCCGCTGTCTTTGACCGTTCCGGCCAGAACCGCCTCCTCCGCGGCGGTGGAATTCTGGCAGACAGGACAGTAGTGGGCCTGGGGAGAACCGTGGATTTCGATAACCCGGCGGCTTCCCCCCCTGGTATGGAGCAGATCGATATTCTGGGTAATGACCGCTTTCAGGAGCCCCCGTTGTTCCAACTCCCCCAGGACGGTATGAACGATGGAAGGCTGTTTTGCGTCCAGATCGTAAATAAAATTCCTGGCGTGGGAATAATAAAAAGAAGGATCCCGAAAAAAATAATCCAGGTCAAAAATTTTTTCCGCGTCCATGTCTTTGTAAAGGCCGTTCTTTCCCCGGAAATCCCTGATCCCCGACAGGGTACTTACCCCCGCCCCGGTAAGGGCTACGCAGTGCCGCGCCCCGGTGATAAGCGTAAAGAGCTGTGAGGTTTCCGTTCCTTCCCCCTTTCGGACAGATTTATACTTTTATTTTGGTCATGCAGTTGTCAATATAGAAAGCGGCGGCTCCGTCATCGGGAAGCACTTCCAGGACCTTGCCGAATTCCTGCAGGGCTTCGGAGTATTTTTTCTGGTAGTACATAAACATGCCCTGTTCAAAAAAGCGGTTTGCCTCTATTTTGTTCTTTTGGAGTTTTTCATCGATCCCGTCAAAGATTTCGAAGATTGAAACCGGCTCTACCTTGCCCTTAACCCTGACTTTACCCACAAAACGGTACTGGTAGGCTCCGGGATCTTCCAGCTTTTTAAAGGTTTCCTCGCTGATTGCCAGGGAAATCCGGAACGCCTTGGTAAGGCTTTCCACCCGGCTGGCCAGGTTAACCGCGTCGGAAATAACCGTGTTCTGCATGCGATCCTGGGTACCCACCACTCCCACCATCAGGGTTCCCGTATGAATGCCGATCCCCATAGCCAGAGGCCGGTATCCGCACTTTGCCCGGTGGGCGTTGTACTCCAGAATTTTTCCCTGGATCGCGATGGCTGTCCGTACCGCCATGTCGGGGCCGTTTGCCTGGGGAAAGAGGGCCAGGATCGCGTCCCCGATATATTTGTCCACGAAGCCGCCGTTTTTGGTGATCTCCGGCACAATCCGGGAAAGGTAGGAATTGATAAAGGCAAAACTTTCTTCCGGGGTAAGGTTTTCCGACAGATCCGTAAACCGGCGGATGTCGGAAAAGAAGATCGTCATCTCCTGTTTGATATGATCCCCCAGCTTAAGTTCCGAGACGCTTTTTTTGTTCAGGATCGCCAGAAATTCCCGGGGAATAAACGAGCCCACTGAGGGCGTTCCGGGCAGTTCTTCCGGCGGTTTTCCCGCGGGAACGGCGGGAAGAACATCCCCGGTTTCCTCCGCGTCCAGTTCGGCCAATTCTTCCGCCGGTTCCCCGGCAGCTTCCCGCGCCGGGGTTTCCGCCGCCGTTTCAGCCGGGACCACCGCCGGCCCGGTTTGAACGGCATCCGCCGGGATGTCCCGGGATTGCTCCGCGCTGGTTCCGGTGATAACGGCGGCGGCGCCTGTGGCGGCGGGCTGCGGAAGAAACAGGACGTGATACGCCGCGGCGGGCTGCCCGGGGAAAAGCCTGTGTTCCAGCAAAATGTACCCCAGGAGGCCGGTGGGCCAGAGAAAGGCGCCCCATTCCCGGGGCAGGACAAAGGAAAGCCCCAGGGCGAGATAAATAAGAACGCTGCAAAGGAAGGGCTTTTCCGGTCGGCGCAGTTTCGCCAGGTATATCAGCAATCCCAGATGGAGGACGCCCAAAGCCAGGGAGAAGCAGCCCAGGGCAAGGGGGGCAGGAAACTGCCCGGAAAGGGGAAGCAGGGCGGCAGTCAGCGCCAGCAGGGAAAGGGGCAGGAACTGTTTGAGTTTCCAGCCGGGGAAATAATGCAGCAGCAGCAGGGCCGTTAGGGAAAGGTCAAAACCTAAAAGGCCCGTAAATTCCATCAGGGAGGCAATCAGCAGGGCCGGTTCCTTAAAACCGGGGATCAGGGGGAACGCCAGGGCCAGGGCGGAACAGAGCACCGACCAGAGGGCCGCAATGCGGCTCCGGTATTCCCTGGAGGGTATCCGGGCCTGCAGGCGGTCAAAGCCGCCGTAGATCCACAGCCGGATCAGGGAGCAGAACATCAAAACCCCCGCGGCTGTTGCCATCATCAAAAGAGCAGGTACAGCAGCTGTATTAAATTCCCTGAACCGGAGGACGGCGCTGGGGAAAAGATAGTATACAGCCGGGGGATCTTGCATTTTTTGCTATCCCCTTCGAAGCATGTTCATCCGGCTACCGGGCGGGTTCAAAGGAAAAGCCGCCGCCGGCCGCCCGGACTGTCCCGACGGCAGGGTACAGCAGGTGCATCCCCGCCACGGGGATATTGTTTTTTTCCGTATAGTCCAGGATCTTTTTTCGTATCTCCGCCGCCTGGACGGGATCTGTATCATAGGTAACCGAAATATCCGGCCGGGGAAACTGGATACCCTGGACGTGCATCACGTCCCCCCAGATAAGCAGCCTGGCGCTCCCCGAAACCACCAGAAAGGCCGTATGCCCCGGAGTATGGCCAAAGGCGGCAACGGCGGTGATCCCCGGCAGAAGCTCCGCCGCGGCGGCGCCAAGTTCGCCGGGTTTAAAGGTCCGTATCCTGTTCCCGTAGGGGGCCAGGGCGGCAACCGCCCCCGCGTTAACATTTGTCTTTGTCCAGTAATCCCGCTCCTGTTCCGCCAGATACACCAGGGCCCGGGGAAACAGGGCTTTTCCGTTTTTCGCGAGCCCCCCGATATGATCGCCGTGGAGGTGGGTAAGCAGGACGGCGTCCACGTCGCCGGGGGTAACCCCCAGCTTTTTCATGCTTTCAAAAACCGCCCCTCCAAAACCGGTGTCCACCAGGACGACCCGGCCTTTTCCCCGGACCAGGAAGGTATTGATTTCGGACTGAAACTCCGGAGCGCCCCCCGCCGGGGCAAGGTAGCGCCGCTGCAGGGCCTCATCCGCCCCGATAAGGACCTGGGGTCTGCCGGGGCCGGTGGTTTCCACCAGGGTAAAAACCTCGTAATCCCCTACTTTATAGGTAAAGATGTCTTCCCCGGCAAAACAGTTCAACGCGGCCAGGCTTGTTAACACCAGCATGATTTTTTTCATAAGTACCTCGATTATGTATTATTCTCGGCTTATTTTTTAGTATAGTGACTGTATGACAGGAAATCTACCGCCCCGGCGAGCCTTTTTTCGCCCTGCCCCCATGGCGGGGGACGATACCGTTTTAGCCCCTACGGCCACCTTGCCACCCATAAATGTATAAAACATATACAAGTACAATAACTTTCTTCAATGGTATGCACAGGTATGCACAATTTAAATGGGGATCAATATCCCTCTAACCGGGTTTTGAATTTTTTTATTTTTAAAACCCGGCCTTTTGCTAAAGCCTCAGCGGATAACCCACATCGTCTACGGGAACATCGGGCACTACCAGGGGATCACCAAGTAAACCAAAAATACTCCGCGGCAGTCCGCTTGCCAGTATATCGGGTACTACCAAAATCTGATCGGACACCAAAAAAGGTGTTCCCGTGACCAGAACCGTGTCCGGGGTAACGGCTTCGTAACCTGCGCCGTATCCGGACAATGCCATTTCCGGGGCCGGAGCCTCAGGAGGGTGAATGGCGCCGGCCGAAACAAGGCCGGCAAACGCCACCAGGCACAAGAGTAAAATAAACAGCTTTTTCATGCTGCCTCCTATCATTTCCCCTATACGGGGTGGACCTTACTGGACCTTACCCCATCTGATAGACAGAAAAATAAGCATGGACTACAAAGAAGAAGGAGCAGAAGATGGGCAAAAAGGGCACAGAACGGCGAAATTACTCAAAAGAGTTTAAAGCCGAG
>JAISBN010000146.1 GCA_031266175.1 Treponema sp.
AGCCCTGCCGCTGGGTCTCCAGGATCTCGATTTCGAAATCGTTCTTTTCAAGCCCCAATTCCACCGCCGCCCGATCGATAGCCTCTTTCTCGGTACGGCCTTCAAATTCATACACCATAGATTCACGCTCCTGCGATTGAAATTGCTCGCTCGAAACTCCGGGCTTTTTTCAACTGAGGCTGTTCCAAAACTTCAGTTTTTGGAATAGCAACCTTGATTTACATGGAAAAGCGGACATTTGACCGCTTTTCCAAGAGGTTGTTCCAAAACCAACCGGGTTTTGGAACAACCTCAACTAGCTTACGCATTGCGCTGATATACAGAAACCGGCTGCGCCGCCAGAGACTGCCAACCGTTCCCCGGAAACTCCTCGTATCTCCCCAGAAAAACAAGACCCCGGTTTTTCAGTTTCTCCGGGAAACCGGCGACAAACCGGTCCTGATCCTGTTTCGACAAAAACGAAAGAATATCCCGGACAAGGATTATATCCAGTTCCGGCAGGGGATTATCGTTCAGTACATCATGGTATTCGAACATAATCGAATCCTTGATCGCCTGATTAAAGACATACCCATTCCGGCCCTTGGTCATAAAACTCCGGCAATATTCAGGAACCTCATCCAGGTCAAAAACCATATTCGGCGCCTGGGATATGGCCATAATATCGTTGTCATTGGCCCATATCTTGATATGCCCGTCAGGATACCTGCTTTTCAGTATACAGGCAAACGAAAAAGTTTCATAGCCCTTTCCGCAGCCAATGTTCCAAACCTGGATATTATTTGAGGAAAGATCGGGCAGGGCCTTTTTTACGGCGGCGGCGTAATCGTCATCCCAGAATCTTCCCGTGTCGGGGGAATAGAAGGGAGCGAGGAATTCATCCGCGTCGGTAGCTCCCCGGAGCTGGACATCCTTGCCGTTCCGGGAACCGCTCCACTCACTGTACCGTTCCTGGAACCATGCGCCGTTAATATCCGAGGCGGTAAAGTGCCGCAGGGCCAGAAGGCTTTCCCTGATAAACTCAAGACCCGAATCCGCCCGCTGTTCCCCGATCTGTTCCGCCGGGGGGGGCGGCGCGTAATAAGCGGCGCTGGGTACTTCCACTACCCGGGGCTTGTTTTTATCCTCTTCGCTCTGGGTGAAGATCCGGATTACATCAAGGATGATGTACAGATCCCCCTGTTTTTCCACCACCCCGCTGATAAATTTGATATTAATATCCCCAAAGATGGGGTGCGGGGGCTGGATAGTTTCCGCATTGATCCCCACCACCTTGTCGATCTTGTCCACAATGGTTCCGTATACCCGGTCTTCGATACGGAGAATCAGCATATTTTCCTGACCGTCGATTTTTTTGTCCACGGGGAGATGAAAGAACGTCCGCAGATCGATAATAGGGATAATGTCTCCCCGGAGATTGTAAACCCCCCGCACAAAAGAAGCGGCATTGGGGACATAGGTAAACTTGTCGGCCTTGGCGATTTCCTTGACGTTCATAATGTCAACGCCGTAATCCTTCCCGGCCAGGGAAAAAGTAATCATCTTGAAATTAACGGTATCGGCCCGCTCTTTCTGTTCCTGCAAATCGGCGTTTACCGCCGCCAAATCTCGCATCATTGCCATTATTTCCACCTATCCGTCAGTTTTACCGGATTGAAGCTTCGCGGATCCGGCGCTGCTCCATTTCCTTTTTGAGCCCCAGTTCCAAAAGCTGGCTCACGTCAATAATCAGGGAAACCGAGCCGTCGCCCAGGATGGAAGCCCCGGCAATTCCCGGAGAATTGGTAAACTGATCCCGCAGGGGTTTGATCACCACGTCTTCCTCGCCGATAAGACTGTCCACCATGAAGCCCATCTTTTTTTCCGCGGTTCCCACGATAACAATAAAATTGTACTCCTGATGCTCTTCGGTTTTGATCCCGAAAAGCTGGTTCAGCCGGAGAAGGGAGATCACATCATTGCGGATATTGAAGACCTCGTAGTTGTCGATCATCTGAATATCCTCCGGCTTAATCCGCAGGCTTTCGATAACCGAGGTAATGGGAATGGAGTATATTTCCTCCCCCACCCTGACCAGAAGGCCCTGAATAATCGCCAGCGTAAGGGGCAGCTTGATGGTAAATTTGGTCCCCTTGCCATGCTCGGAGGTAACGGTTACCATGCCGTTGAGTTTTTCTATGGAACGGCGTACCACGTCAAGGCCCACGCCCCGGCCGGAAATACTGGTAATCTGCTTGGCGGTGGAAAAACCGGGCTCAAAGATCAGGTTGAACGCTTCCACGTCGGAGAGAATCTTGTTGGGGCTGATGATCCCCCGCTCCACGGCCTTGGCTTTGACCGCCTCCACATCAATGCCTTTGCCGTCGTCGGAAATTTCTATCATGATCATGTTCCCTTCGTTGGCGGCCTTGAGGAGGACCAGGCCCTCTTCCGGTTTCCCCGCAGCTTTCCGTTCATCCAGGGTTTCTATGCCGTGGTCAATGGAATTCCGGACCGAGTGCATGATCGGATCCAGGAGGTCCTCGATAACCGATTTATCCAGTTCCGTTTCTTCCCCCTCGATGACGAGGTTGATCTTCTTGTTAAGGCTCTTGGAAAGGTCCCGGACCAGCCGGGGAAAGCGGCTGAAGATCTGGCTGATGGGCACCATGCGGATCCGCATAACCCCTTCCTGGAGTTCCCCGGTAATGCGGCCCAGGTTCTGGCTGGTGGACCGGAACTTGCTGACGTTGGCCTTCAGGTTTGTTTCAAAGCCGTCAAAGAGGGAGAAAATATCCCCGTACTGGTCGCCGATTTCCTTGCGGATATCCTTGATGGACCGGCCTTCCTGGATGCCTTCCAGATAACCCGGAAGGCTGTCGAAGAGGTTTTTGATCCGTTCCCGGTAACTGGTTTCAATGGCATGCAGATCGTTGACCAAATCGGTGAACTGCATGTTGATCTGGTTAAAGGTTGCCTTGGTGATTACCGTTTCGGAAACCAGGTTAAGCAAGTCATCGATGCGCTTGGAATCCACCCGGAGGATGGATCCCGCTTCCTTGCCCGCCTTTTTGGCGTCTTCCGTGGCGGCTTTTGACGCCGCCGCCGATGCCCCGGCGGCGGGGACGGCGGAAGCTGCCGGCTGCGCGGCGGCCGCCGGAGCCGCGGGAACCGGCGGCGCTGCCGGTGCGGTGGAAGCGGGGGCCGGCGCGGCCGAAGCCGCCTGGGTGGCCGCCGCCGCCTGGAGCAGACCCCGGCCGGCGGGAACTTCTTCGCTTTGGCCGGCGGAAGCGCCGGACCGGAGGGACCGTATGTCCGTCACCGCCGCGGAAAGGGTTACATCGGGGATGGTGACGTATTTCTTAAGTTCCTCCATACTTTTTTCCGACGCAATGTAGTACGTCACGGAGGGGAAAAAGGTGTCTTCGTATAACTGTTCAAATTCGGGAAAAGTCCGGAGTATGGTTCCCAGGCTTTTCAGGGCCACATAGCACTGTATGCCCCCCACGGTATTCATCAGGCTGTTTTCGTCAAACTGAACCACCACCTGGTATACCGGAATGTTCCCGTCCACCGATTCCTTCAATTCCCGGATGTCCGAATCGCTTAAGGCCCCGGAAGTCCCTGAGACTGAAGGGGCCGGAGCAGGTTTGGGGTCCGCCGCCGGGGCAGGCCGGGGGGCGGAAACCGCCTTGGCGGAACCTTTTTTACCCCCGGCGGGGATCATCGCTTCCAGCCGGGCCTCCATTTGGGAGGTATCTTCCTGGTAGACCGCGCCGTTCATCCGCTGTTCCAGCATGACTTTGATAATGTCAATCGCCGCCAGCAGGGTATCCACCACATCCTCGTTAACTGCAAGTTGATCGGAGCGGATGGCGTCCAGCACATCTTCTACCATGTGGGTAAAATGGGACAATTCCATCATTTCCACCGTGGCGGATCCCCCTTTCAGGGTATGGGCCGCCCGGAAGATTTCGTCCACCGCGTCTTTGTTGCCCCCTTCGTTTTCAAGGACCAATATATTCTGTTCCAGGGTGTCAACCTGCATCTGAGCTTCACTGAAAAAATCTTTTAATAATTCTTCGTTATTGGGATCAAGGTAATCGCTCATGTTTTAAGTTTATACACAAATCATTTTACGTCAAGCCTGTAAAATTAAGGGTATGCTGCCGGTACGATGTGACCGATATTAATAGTATGAAAAAAGCCCTCGTTATGGTCCTGATAGTCCTTTTTATCCCCCCGGGAGGCCTCTTTACGGCGGAAATTACCGTTCCCCATCTGGAACTAGCCAGCCGGGGGACGGTGGAGGACGGCGATTTCGGAATTAGTACCTCCGCGGAGGCCGACATAGCCCTTAACGGAGGGTACAAATACGGCATAACCCTGGGCCTGGGGGCGGAAATCCCCAATCTGGAAAAAGCCCTGTCCTATGGAAGGCTGGACATGCCCTATTTAAACAGCAGCCCCACCGGTGATGATTATAACGAACTCTCCCACATGGTGGAGGACCGGTTTAATAATCAGGCTACCCTGTCTATCCGTTATCTGGAGGCCGTGGTCCGGGATCTCTTCGACAAGCCCCTGGAACTGGCGTTCTTTATCGGCCGCTACAATAAACTCGGCTCCGGGGACGGTTTCCAGGAACGTTTCGGTACCGTTCAGGTGGGAACCGACATGCGGGGTTTTCTCTACTATCCCGAAGGGCTGGGGGGCGATCCGTCCCTCCGGTTTAACGGAGCCATCCACGGTATCCTGGGTACCGGGCTGGCTTTAAAGGGCCTTTTTTTTGACAAGGTCGTTCCCTCCGTTTATCTGTACCAGGATCTTTCGTTTCAGGATCCGGTAACCGGGACCTACCTTCCGGGGCACTATTCCGGGGATTTTTCCCTGATGGTAAACGGGGAAATTGTCAAGTTTGAAGGATTTACCGGCATTACCTATATCAACCAGGATAATCCCGTCCTCCGGGGCGGCCTTTTAGCCTATGTCGGCTCGGGGCCCATGGGCCTCCTGATGCAGGCGGGCCTGCCCTACTGGGAAGCGGGGAAAAGCATAACCATCGACAACTTTTATTTCCTGCTGGAACCCCGCCTGCGTTTTGAAAAGCTGGGGATGGGCCTTACCTTTTTCTACCATCCCGTCTATTATATGAACCGCGAAATTCTGGACGAAAACAATGACCAGGACAGCGGGAAGGCGGATATAAACCTGAAGGTCTTTTACGGGGATATAAGCCGTTCCCCCTTTGAAGGAGGGGTGGAAACCACCCTGGGCATGAGAATACACAACGGCGAGGACATGACCCTCTGGGTTTCCCCCTTTGTCAGGACGGTGACGTCGGGACTGCTCTGGGATTTCAAGGTCCGGGTCAACGTTCTGTATTTCAGCAAGGGAGGGGATCTGATGGAAGGCTTTATCGGGATCCGGACGGCCTACTAGGATGATCAGAAGGGTTTTCCTGACAGGGGTCCTGCTTTTTTCGGGGGGCCTCCTCTTTGGCCTGGACCTTTCCGCCGTCATGGGGGGTGGAAACCTTTCGTTTAATCCCCGGGAGGATGAGCCCCTGGGGAGCGGTGAGTTTACCGGGCACCCGTATCCCTTTGGCAGGATTGTCCTGACCGACCGTGTCTCCGAAACCCTGGGGTATTCCGTTTCCCTGGAGCGGGATCCCGTACTGCGGAATACCCTGAACGGGGAATTAAGGGTTACCGCGGGTCTTTTTTCTTTTTCCCTGGGACCCCTGTTCGGCCTTTTCGATACCCGGGAAAACCCCCTTAAACCGGGGGTAAGCGCCGGTATCGGGGTGGATCTTCCGGGCATTATCTTCGCGTCCCTCCGGGGCGGCGCGGTCTTTGGATCCCTCCATGAAAAGGGGGATTATACGCTGGAAACCGGCAGCATTGCCCTGGGGTTCTGGCTGCCAAATCTGATCAATACCCTGAGCTTTACCGCAAAACAATTCACCCTGTTCCAGGCCGAAGACCTCTTAACCGAAGACGAATTACTCCGCTTTTGTTACCGGGTGGAAATTTATTCCAAAAACGTTCCCTATACGGTTTCCATTGACATGGGCTATCAGACCCTGATCCGTTCCTACGACGGCCCCCTGGTCCGTGAAAAAGATACCTACCACGCTCTTTTCCTGGGCTTTGAAACGGCGCTTACCATCCGGCCCCTCTTTACCCTCCTCTTCGGAGCGGAAATACCCGTCTATTCCTGGGGAAAGGCGCCCCTGACCAGGGGGGATCACGCCTGGTTTGTCCGGGGTTTCGCGGGCTTTAGGTGGACCATCGAAAAGAAGGAGAAAGCGCCGGTACAGGTAGAGGAAACGGAAGCGGAGGTCACCCTGCGGGAATAGCCCCCTTCCAGACTTCAGGACGGGGGGATATTTTCTTTTACATAGATATCCAGGGGGATTTCGACCTTGGGTTCTATTTTTTCGTCCAGCACGACATGGCGGTATAAATTCAGCACCGCTTCCCTGCCCTGGTTGACGGGACGCTGGGAAATAAGGGCGTCGATGGCCCCCGCCTGGAGCAATTCCTGGTTACCGGGGATAAGGTCATAGCCGATGATAACCACATTCCGGGTTTTCCTGATATTTTTTACGGTCTGGGCCACCAGATGGGTCAGGCTGTTGGTAACAAAGATCCCGTCCAGATCGGGGTTTTCCCGGAGCAGCAGGGTTATCTCCCCTTCCGATAATTCCCCTCCCCCCGAATATTCCTTGACCACCGTGGAAAAACCGTATTCCTCAGCGTACTGCAAAAATCCGGCCCGGCGGCGGATAATGTGATAATCCTCGTTGTGGACATCCAAAACCGCGACGGGCCTGGTGATCTTCCCCGCAAAGAGATGCATCAGCCGGCCCGCGAGGTATCCCCCCCGGATTGGATCCTGGCTGATCGTACAAAGGGGTTCCATCTCGGGAAAATCGGAATCAAAAAAAACATAGGGAATTCCCCGCTCCCGGACCAGGGGAATAAACTGTTTGATCGCCACAATGGGGGCAAAGATCATGCCGTCCGGCTCCTGGGCCAGGGCATGGGTGACCACGTTCCGGGCCTCCCCCGGGTTGTAACGGTCGTATTCAAGCACTTCCGTTTCCACCCCCAGGGGCCTTACCCCGTCGGCGCCCCAATCGAGGCCCCGCAAAGCCTGTTCCCAATAGGCTGAATCCTGGTAACGCCGGGGTATCAGGGCATAAAACCGGTAGGCCCGGTTCCGCTTAAGCCGCCGGGCTATGGGGTTCGGGGTAAACTGGTATTTTTCGATGATCCCCTCGATTTTATCTCTGGTTTCCGCCGACACCCGGCCCCGGCGGTATATAACCCGGTCCACGGTTCCGATGGAGACCCCCGCCAGTTCGGCTATTTCCCGAATGGTCATACATCCCCCTTGCCCGATTATAACCGGGCGGGGGCAACAAATCCAAGGCGGGTTTTTCATTCCCCCGGTTTTCCTGTATACTCAAACATATGGAAAGGCCCCGTCACGCGGCGGTTATCGAAATAGGCTCCACCGGCATCAGGCTGCTTCTGGCGGAGTACAATGCCGCCGGGGAATGGAAGGTCCTGGATAACGCGGGAAAGCCCGTGGCCCTGGGGCGGGATGTGTTTACCTCCGGCGCGGTCAGCAGGGAATCTTTCCAGGAATGTCTTTCGGTCCTTCAGGGGTTCAGGGAACAGCTGGGAGCCTGGGGCGTTAAAGAAGATGAAGTCCGCATTATCGCCACCAGCGCCCTCCGGGCCGCCCGGAACAAGGACATTTTTACCGACCGGCTCCGCAGGGAAACGGGGCTTGCCCTGACCATTGTCGAGGGGATCGAGGAAAACCGCCTTATGTATCTGGCGGTCCGGTTTGCCATAAAAAACGACGTGTCCCCGTTCTGGCGTTCCAACTCGATGATCCTTGACGTGGGCGGGGGGTCCACGGAAATTATGCTGCTCCGCCGGGGCAAGATGGTAGCCGCCCACAGCCTGAAACTGGGAACTATCCTGATCGATCAAAAGGTCCGGCTTGGAACCGGTTCCGCCCGGTTTATCGACCGTTATCTGAATGAAAGCGTGCGGAATACCCAGGAATTTCTGAATGACGAAATGGACCTTTCCAATATTCGCAGCATGGCCGCGGCCGGTTCCGACGCCCGCCAGGCTGCCCGTCATATCGGCAGGGACCTTAACGAACACTGCCGGATCATCAAAAGGGAAGATTTCCTCCGCTTTGTCAGCTCGGTAGAAAATTATACCGTGGAGGAATGCGTCGAACGCCTGAACATCCCCTTTGTGGACGCCGAAGGTTTTGTGCCGGGGCTTCTGATTTACCGGACCTTTCTGGAACGGCTTTCCGCCGGGGAGATGATCGTCCCCGCGGTATCCGTCAGGGAGGGGTATCTTATCGATTTGGCCCGGGGAATCGACCGGGAACTGCAGCGGGACTTTTATTCCCAGATCAGCGCCGGCGCGGTGAGCCTGGGCAGAAAGTACCGCTTTGACGAGGAACACAGCCGCCACGTAACGGAACTGTGCCTGACCCTGTTCGACTCCCTGGCGGCGGAACACGGCATGAACAGCCATGACCGGGTGCTGCTGGAGGCCGCGGCGATACTCCACGATATAGGAATGTTTATCCGCAGTTCCCGGCACCAGCGGCACGGCCAATACATTGTAGCAAACTCGGAGATCTTCGGCCTGAAGCAGGAAGATCTGGACATCATCGGCAACGTGATCCGCTATCACCGGGAGGAACTGCCCTCCCCCACGGATATCGACTACATTGCCCTTCAACGGGAAGAACGGATCCTGGTGCTCAAGATGGCCGCGATACTCCGGGTGGCGGACTCCCTGGACCGGGGCCATTCCCAGCCGATCCGCGGCATCACGCTGGAAAAACGGGACACTACCCTGGTTATCCACAGCGGCTCCCCGGAGGCCAGCCCGGAGAATTCACGGATCCACTACCGGGATTTTTCTCTGGAACAGATAGGCCTTAAGGAAAAAGCGGGGCTGTTCCAGGATGTGTTCGGATACAAGGTGATACTGGAATGACGGGACAGTTTGACCGGGAACTGTCCTGGATCAAGTACAACAGCCGTATTCTGGAAGAGGGGCTCCGCGGGGATCTGCCCCCTCTGGAGCGTTTCCGCTTTCTTTCGGTCGTATCCGCCAACTTTGATGAATTTTTTATGGTCCGGATCGCGGCGCTCAAGCGGGCCCTTGCGCCGGAAGCCCTTCCTGGCGCCGCGGAGCTGCTGCGGACCGCGGGGGACATGATCCGGCCCATGTTTGCCAAACTCTACGACTGCCTGGGGGGGGAAATTTTCCCCGGCCTGGCGGCGGGCGGCCTGGAACTGCGCCGCCCTCCTTTTACCGCCGACGAAACGGGCTACCTGAAGCCGCTTTTTATGCGGGAAATCGCGCCAGTCCTGACCCCCCTGCGCTTTGGCTCCGCGGATCCCGGCTGTTCCGGCGAAGAGCCGCTCCCGGCCATTGCCAACGGCCTCCTCTACGGGGCGTTCCTCCTGGAAGAGACCGGGACCGCGGTCGCGGCCGGGACCGTCGCTGAAGCCCCGGCTGGGGCCGCCGCTCCGAAAGCCGGGCCCTGTGTCTCCATTGTGGAGATTCCGCCGGTCCTGGACCGGATCATCTGGATCGGCGGTTCCCGGCAGCGCTGGGCCCTGCTGGACGACCTGCTGATGCTCTGGGGGGATACGTTTTTTTCCGGCTATTCGGTCAGGGAGCGGATGCTGTTCTGCATCCACCGGGACGCGGCCTTCCCGGTGGACGAAGGGCGGGACGATGACTTTGTGGAAGCCATGGAAGAAGTGCTGATCCACCGGGACCGTTCCCCCGCGGTACGCATGATGTATTCCCCGGGGAGCGATACCATCGCCGGAATTATCGCCCGGCGGCATGCCCTGGACGCGGAGGATACTTTCCCCGCCGAAGGCCCCTTAAACCTGAGTACCCTGGAAAGCCTTACCCAGGTCCAGGGCTTTGATCAGCTTAAACTGAAAAGTCCCAAACCCTGTCCCCATCCCGCCTTTCCCCCCGGTGTTCCCGTGTGGGATGCCGTCAGGGAGGGGGACATCCTGCTGGCCCTGCCCTACCAGTCCTTCGATCCGGTGATCCGGTTTTTTAAGGAAGCCGCCGAAGATCCCCGGGTTATCTCCATTAAAACAACCCTCTACAGAACCAGCGGGAATTCACCGGTGGTCCGCGCCCTGGAACAGGCGGCCCTTCAGGGCAAACACGTTACCGCGGTGGTGGAGTTAAAGGCCCGGTTCGACGAAGAACGGAACATCTCCTGGGCTAACCGCCTTGAAAAAGCGGGGGTCATCGTCATCTACGGACTGGCCCGGCTCAAGGTCCACGCGAAAATATGCCAAATTATCCGGAGGGAAAGCGAAGGGCTGGTCCGGTACATCCACCTTTCCACTGGAAACTACAACGACAGAACGGCGCGGCTCTACAGCGATCTGTCCCTCTTTACCTGCCGGGAAGATTTCGGAAACGACGCCACGGTTTTTTTCAACACCCTCTCCGGCTATTCAGTACCGGGTTCCATGCGGCAGCTGGTTACGGCGCCCCGCCATCTTAAACAGCGGTTTATCGAACTGATAGACCGGGAAGCAAAACGATCCCGCCAGGGTTCGCCGGGCAGGATCGCCGCCAAAATGAACGCCCTGGTCGATCCGGATGTGGCCGGGGCCCTGTACCGGGCCTCGGGCGCGGGGGTAAAAATAACCCTGAATGTCCGGGGGATCTGCACCCTGATGCCGGGAGTTCCGGGGCTTTCCGAAAATATCCGGGTCGTCAGCGTCGTCGATCATTTCCTGGAACACTCCCGGATCTTTTATTTTAACAACGGCGGGGCGGAAGAATTTTTTATCTCCAGCGCGGACTGGATGCCCCGGAACCTGGAACGCCGGGTGGAACTGCTTGTTCCCGTCCAGGACGAAAAGGTACAGGAACAGCTGCGGACCATCCTGGAAACTTACTTCCTGGATACCGCCCAGGCCTGGGATCTGCAGCCCGGCGGCAGCTGGGAACGGCTCAAGGCCCCCCAGGGGAAGAAACCCTTCGCGGCCCAGGAGTATCTGCGGGAGCTTGCCGAAAGGGCTGCGGAAAAACCCCGGAAAACCAGGCAGGAATTTATCATCCGAAGGAACCGTCATGAACATCACTGAAACAATGGCCGGTCTGGTCCTGCAAATCGGGATCATTTTATTCGCCGTCCGGCTGGGAGGCCGGCTGGTAAAAGCGGCGGGTATCCCCGTGGTTCTGGGCGAACTGCTGGCGGGGGTGGCCATAGGCCCCTATGCCCTGGGGGGCATAGGGCTGCCGGGGTTTCCGGAGGGAATTTTTTCCCTGGCCCGGGCGATGGAAGCGTCGGCGGGGACCCTGGCGGTAAGCCCGGAACTGTACGGCTTTGCCGCGGTGGGGTCGATCATCCTCCTTTTTGCGTCGGGCCTGGAAACGGACCTGGGGCTTTTTCTCCGGTATTCCGTAGCGGGGGGCGTTATCGGCATCGGCGGGGTACTTTTTTCCTTTACCTTCGGCGCCCTGGCGGGGATGCTGGCCTTTCATGTCCCCCTGATGGATCCGCGGTGTCTTTTTTTGGGCATCCTTTCCACCGCCACGTCGGTGGGCATCACCGCCCGGATCCTCAAGGACAACAAAAAGATGGATTCCCCCGAGGGGGTAACGATCCTGGCCGCGGCGGTGTTCGACGATGTTCTGGGGATCATCGCCCTGGCGGTGGTGCTGGGGATCGTATCGGTCCTTACCCATACCGGCGCTCTTTCAACGGGAAGGATCCTGGCCATCGCGGGAAAGGCCTTTGGGATATGGCTGGGTTTTACCGCCCTGGGCCTTGTTTTTTCCGTCCCCCTGGGAAAGTTCCTGAAACTCTTCAAATCAAGTTTTGATTTTTCTATCCTGGCCCTGGGAATCGCCCTGGTCCTGGCGGGATTTTTTGAAAACCAGGGACTGGCCATGATCATCGGCGCCTATATCGCGGGCCTTTCCCTTTCCAAAACCGATATAGCCGCGGTGATCCAGGAAAAAATCCACGGCCTGTACGAATTCTTTGTTCCCCTTTTCTTTGCCGTCATGGGGATGCAGGTCAATGTCCGGGAGATTTTTTCCCTGCCGGTCCTTGCTTTCGGCGCGGCCTATACCCTGCTGGCGGTGGCGGCCAAAATCGCGGGCTGCGGCGGTCCCGCGCTGTTTCTGGGCTTTAACATAAAGGGAAGCCTCCGCATCGGCGCGGGGATGATACCCCGGGGCGAGGTGGCCCTGATCATCGCCGGTATCGGCCTGGCCTCGGGGATCCTGGACAACCGGCTTTTTTCGGTCATCATCCTGATGACCCTTGTAACGACCCTGGGGGCCCCGCCCCTCCTGGCGGCCTTTTTGCGGATCCCCGGTCCGGGAACCAGAAAACCCGCCAGGGGCGAAGACAGCGCCCAGGCCGTGTGGGATTTTTCTTCCGCCGAAATCGCCGACCTGGTTACCGGCAGCCTTTTACGGGACCTTAAAACCGAAGGCTTTTATGTCCAGATCATGAACATCGACGACGGCCTTTCCCAGGCCCGGAAGGACGACATTTCCCTTTCGATTACCCAGACGGAAAACATCATCACCATCGAAACCGCCGCGGCGGATCTTCCCCTGGCCAAAACCGCGGTCTATGAAGTAATCCTTGAGCTCCATGACACTATCCGTAAGCTGAAGGAGTCTTCGGATCCCCGGGCGATGAAAAAGGAAATTGCCGGCCTGGACGGCCGGATGCGGGAAGACGTCCTTTCCCTGGTTACGCCGGATCTGATTAGCCTGGAACTGAAGGGCGAAACCAAGAACGAAATCATCACCGAACTGGTGGATCTCCTTGACGCGGGAGGAAAGCTCCGTAACCGGGATCAGGTTCTTTTTGATGTGTTACAGCGGGAGAAGACCATGAGCACCGGCATGGAACACGGCGTGGCCCTGCCCCACGGAAAAACCGAAGGGACGGACGGGGTCTGCGTCGCGGTAGGCATTAAACAGGGGGGAGTGAACTTTAACTCCCTGGACGGAAAACCCGCCCGGCTTTTTATCATGATCATCTCCCCCAAAAAAACCACCGGCCCCCACATACAGTTTCTGGCCGCTATCAGCGCGGTACTCAAGGACGAGGCAACCCGGGAACGGGTCATTGCCGCAGAAACCCTGGAAGAAGCGGCCCGGCTGCTTCACGGTTCCAAATAAATGACAAACTATAAATTTGAACCTGAAAGCCCGTGTTTGTCCGTGAGGTCCGTGGTTGAATTCTTTACCACGGACCAGACCAACACGGACAAAAGCAAGGATTTGAAACAACAGGTCCGTGTCTGTCCGTGAGGTCCGTGGTTGAATTCGGAATTACTGGCAGCGCCGCGCCTGTTTGTATGTCCTAAGGGTCCCTCCGGGCCGGATTCTTAAGAATCCAGGGTAAAGTCTTAAGACTCCGGGCCAGATTCTTAAGACGCCGGCCCGTAAACCCTTGCCAACTCCGCCGTTTGCTCCTATCATAAAGGGATGATGAAAAGAAAGCCCCCGCTTTTTATCATCCCCCTTGTTCTGTGGCTTGCCTGTTTTTTTTCCCCGGCCCATGCCGAAGATTCCGCGCCGGACGCGGACTTTGAACTGCTGCAGAACCGCTTCGGGGGGGTTACCATTACCGCCTACAGGGGCGCCGAAAAAAACGTCGTTATCCCCGAAACCATCGGCGGAGTCCCGGTGACGGTTATCGGGAACAAGGCGTTCTACCGTAAGGACCTGGAGTCCGTTACCATCCCGGAAACGGTAAACGCCATTGAACCCCTGGCCTTTGCGGAAAACCGGCTCGATTCCGTTCTGTTAAGCGGCTGCGTGTTTATCGGCTACGAGGCCTTTGCGGGGAACCGGCTTGCCCGGGTTGTTCTGTCCGAACAGCTTGTTTCCATCGGCCCCCGGGCTTTCCTGAACAACAGTCTGTTCTCGGTGGTCATCCACGGCAGGGTTACCAATATCGGCCGGGACGCCTTTACCGGGAATCCTCTGGATTCCATAACCCTGGCGGACAACCGGAATATCTTTACCAGCCAGGGATTTGAGCTGTCCCTGGTTAACTGCTATGTGGGGACCGGACGGAAGGCCGGCCTCTACGTCAAGGACGGCCGGATTTGGACGCTCCGGGAGGGTGCAACCTAAGGGTTTTTCCTTGTAAAACCGTTCCCCTGCATTTCGGCAATCAGGACCCCCAGATCGTCCCGCACGCTTATCCGGTAGACGGAAACGGTTTTCCCCCTGGAAAGGCAGACGGATTCGGCGGAGAGTTTTTTTCCCCGGGTGCTTTTAAGGAACGAGATGGCGCAGGACTGCCCCACGGTAATGCCCAGATCGGCGCCGCAGACCATGGCCAGATTGCAGTGAACCGCGAAGGCCAGATCCGCCAGGGTAAAGATGGCGCCGCCCTGGACGCCGCCGCCGGCATTCCGGTGCAGGCCGGTAATTTTCATGCTGCACCGGATCAGATCTTCCCGGACTTCGTCGATGACGATCCCCGCGGCCGCGGCAAAGCGGTCGCCGGAAAAGAAGGCGCGGATTTTTTCCAAATCGATTTCCATAACCCAGTATACCCGTTAGGGGGTAATGTTCCAATCCGGGGTAACCGGGTATACTGTCGGCATGAAAATTCAAAAACCCCTTGTCGCCCTGGTGATCTGCATAGCGATCTGTTTTGTTTCCGCCGGAATTGCCGCCCTGGTCCAAACCGGCTTTGGGTCGGTCACGGTCCGTTCCGGTTATTTTGAACCGGAACAGACCGGCGCCGCGGATGACGGCGCCCCGGTTCGTATCGGGTACAAGCTTTATATTCCCAGGGACGCCGGCGCCCATCCCGTACCGGCGGTGCTGGTCATGCACGGCTACCAGAACGACCGGGAGACCTCCGCCGCCTACGGCATCGAGCTGGCCCGGCGGGGTATCGCGGCCCTGTCGGTGGATCTCTACGGCCACGGCGCCACCGTGCCGGGGATGCGGGAACGGGGCTGGGGCAGGGCCAAGCTGACCAACCTTGAAAAGCCCGTTTCCGGCCCCAGGCGTTTTCTGCTCATGATGACCTTCAGTATCCTGGACTTCTTTAACCCCGGGATTTCCGCGGGGATAAAGGACAGCTCCATGGGGGGCAAGGACGCCTACCGGTATCTGCGGTCCCTTCCCTTTGTGGACCCCGCCCGGATAGGCATTACCGGCCATTCCATGGGAACCTGGGCCGCCTGGTCCGTGGGGGCGGCCTTTCCGGATCACCGGGCCATTGTCCTCCAGTGCGGGGAACTTTTTCCCGCCGCGTACTACGACGCTTCCCGGTATCATTTTAACAACGTCCTGCTGGTCCAGGCCCTGTACGATGAATTCGACTATTTCCGGGATTACCAGCGGAACGTGCCGGGGCTGAAAAAAACGCCCCTGCGGTACCGGGAATTTATGGGCCAGGACGCCCCGGTGGAATGGGACCGGGATTATGGTTCCTTTGGGGACGGTAGCGCCCGGCGGATGGAACTGATCCGGAACAACCACCGGCTTACCACCCACGACGGACACGCCCTTACCGCCGCCATGTACTGGTTCAGGAACGCCCTGGGCGCCCCCCAGGTACTGGCCGATTCGGATCATGTCTATATGTGATTAAGGAGGTGCTGGTACTGATTGCCATGCTGGCCGCCCTGGTTTCCATGCTGCCGCTGTTCCTCCTCCTGTCCGGGCTGCGGTTTTTTGCCCCCCTGGTACAGGGCCTGGCAAATCCTCCCAAACTGCTTCCCCCCAAAAGCCGTTTCAGGACGGCGCTGATCGCCGTTCTGGTAAGCGGTTTTACCTTTCCCTTTCTGGGACAGCTGGGCCACGGCCTTTTCCCCGTACCGGAAAATATCTTTCGCATGACCGTGGGCAACGGGTTTATTGTCTGGCTTTCGTTCCTGATGCTGTTTTCCCTGGGGATGCTGATCTTCTGGTACCGCCGGGGCGAAGGCAAACGTCTGGGCTACACCCTGCGCGATCTGGGCCTGGCGCCCCCCGCGGAAGCGCCCTGCCAAAACCTGCGGACCCTAGTTCTGCGGTCGGCGCTGGCCGCCGTCATCATGACCGGGGCCATGTACGTCATGGTCTGCATCAGTACTGTTCTGTTCCAGCTGGACTTCCGTTTTATCTGGCCCTTCTTTAAGCCCTTTACCCCGGAACGGTTCGGCCAGTTCTTTGTGTACCTGCCCTTTTACGCGGCGTTTTTTACCATCAACGCCGGGGCCAAACTCTACGGCCAGCTGCGGCTCCCCGAATATTCCGGGGGGTCCGGGAAAAAATCCTCCCTCACCCAGCTTGCCTGGTGGGGATACAGCGTGCTGGTTATGCTGGGGGGCGTCTTTATCATCGTTTTGATCGAGTACATTCCCTTCTTTCTGGGCTTCGGCCCCGGCGCGGATCTGCTCTTTTCGCCCCTCTTCGGCGGCCCCTTTATGTCGGTGATGATCCTGCTGATCCCCCAGTTTGCGGTATTTTTCTTTCTGTCCACCTGGCTTTACCGCAAAAGCGGCCTGGTCTACACCGGTTCCTTTGTGGTGGCCATTCTGGCAGGCTGGGTTTTAACCGGCGGTTCGGCCATGTTCTGATATTTGACCGTTTTACTGCCAAGTACCTGTCGAGTAAGGTGCTAGTACTCCCCGAAGTCTAAAATTTCGGATATAAATGCCGGAGTTTGATCCGGGCATCCGCCGTAGTAAACTGCCAATGAACCGTGGATCGCATCTTGTTCCGCCGGGTAACCCGGGCTGCCACTTCACTACTCATCCGCTCAATCGTCCCTATCCTCCGGTTCAGGCATTGCCGGCTGAGAATCCCGATTTCCATCTCCGCCATGTTCAACCATGAGCCGTGTTTGGGCGTATAGCGGATTTCAAACCGTTCCGCCAAACTTCGCGCTTCACTTGGGGGAAAGGCCGCATACAGGGATGCCAGGGTATGGGTATTCAGATTATCCATCACCAGAACGATTTTTTCCGCTTCCCGA
>JAISBN010000098.1 GCA_031266175.1 Treponema sp.
TAGTACCCCATGGGGTACAGGTTCTCCTCCCCCGTTTCCTCGGCCAAAAGATCGAAGAGCCCCCGGCCGGAGAGGAACTGCTTGCCGTTAAAGGCCAGGGTAAGCCCCGCGTTAAGGTACGCGTAATTTTGAATTCGCCGTTCCACAAATTCAACGTTGAACCGGTAATCGCCAAATACCTGGCTGTCCGGCACGAACTCCACAAAGGTGCCGTCCTTCTGCGCGGGGCTGGATTTGGAGGGAGGGGGAAATTTCCCCTTCCGCTCGGTTTTTAATATACCCCGTTCAAAGACCGCCTCCGCGAATTCCCCCTGCCGGATGGACACCACCCGGAAGCGGGAGGAAAGGGCGTTCACCGCCTTGGTTCCCACCCCGTTAAGGCCCACGGAAAACTGGAACACATCATCGTTGTACTTGGCCCCGGTGTTGATTATCGACACACATTCCACCAGCTTCCCCAGGGGGATGCCCCGGCCGTAATCCCGGACCTTGACCAGCGCCCCGCCCGGCTGTTCTTTTACTTGAATCTCGATGAGCTTGCCGTTGCCCATGATAAATTCATCGATACTGTTGTCGATTACCTCTTTAAGCAGCACGTAGATCCCGTCATCGGGATTACTGCCGTCCCCAAGCCGCCCGATGTACATACCTGTCCGCAGCCTGATATGCTCCAGGGAAGAAAGGGTCTTTACCTTGGACTCGTCGTAAACACCCTTGGCGGAACCGCCCTTGGGACCCGGAGCGGCAGATTTTCCGGCCTTGGGGCCGCGCCCGGTTTCTTGTACCTTTTTTGCCATGTTTTTCCCGATTGGGGCCGCATCAAAATATCAAATTTTGAAAACCCCTGATTTGAATTAGGTGGGCTTGTTCCAAAACCCGGCGGGTTTTAGGCAAGCCCTTGGAAAACCCGGTTAAGCTCAAAGTTAAGCCAGCCCGGTTTTTCCCGTTAAATAAAGCCGAATTTGCCGGAGGTTCCCTACAGAAGGGCGGAGAGTTCTTCGATATGGCTCTCCGCCTCCTCAATCTGCCGGTTCAGTTCGCCGATCCGGCCTTCCGCCGCGGCAATCCGCTGCTTCTGTTCCACAATGGCCCGTTCCATCTTTTCGATCTCCGCTTTTTCATCGTCAATCGAGATGGCGGTCTTAAGCTTTTCGATTTCCCGGCTGTACTCGGCGATTAGCTCCTTGCTCCGGTTCGCCATTTCCAGAATCCGGTCATCCTCCGGCATCAGGACCCGGTTAAACCGCTCTCCCGGACCCTCAACGGCCACCAATTCCCCAACCCTGCGGTACACGGCCTTAAGTTCCGAACGAATATGGGCAATGTGCCTTTCCAGGTTTTGGATGCGCCGGACCGGGCCGCCCTCCGCGCCGAACACGTTCCCCAGCCGGCGCCGCTCCTCCCGCAGCTTTTCAAGCTCCCTGGCCTGGGCCTGGGCGCTCTCCCTCATATCCCGGACCGTGTGGGCCGCCCCCTCCAGGCTGTGGCCCATGACCTGAACTTCGTTCTCAGCGGCGGCAAATTTTTCCCCCGCCGCGGCGTAGAGCTTTTTCAGGGCCCCCTGGTGCTTTACCACCAGGGTCTTATAGACCGCCTGCTGGGTGTTCTTCCCGATCCAGCCGAAAAATCCCCTGCCCCCCCGGTCTTCAAGCTCCTCCAGCCGGGCCCGGGCATCCTCCAGCTTGGGGACAATCTGGGCAATCTGCTGCCGGCAGCCTCCCAGAAGGCCGGGAAACCCTTCATCCTCCACGGCGTCCCGCCCCAGATCGGCGCAGGCCTCCTGTATTTCGGCGATAAGGGCCGTGTGTTCCCGTTCCCTGGCAAGGATCTCCCCTTCCAGTTCCTTCAGGCGCTTGGTATCCGCCTCGGTAACCTTGATAAGGCCCTCGGAATCGATTATCTCCTTCCGAAGCTTAAGGTACTCCTCCGCGTCGGAGCCCAGAATCTCCTCCTGCCCGCTGAGGCGGCCAAACAGAATCTCCCCAAAATCTTCGTAAATGGCCCCCAGAGAACGAAGGGATTCTTTCTTTTTAAGATCCAGTTCACCTATGGTTCGTTTCCGTTCATCCATTTTTTCATTATAAAGCAAAGATATTTTTCTTGACAATCTTCCCCAGCCGTTTCATCATACTAACATTCTCACAGAAACGATTACCAAGGAGCCCCTATGAGTTACAGCGCCGACAAAATCAAAAACATTTGCTTCGCCGGTCACGGAGGGACCGGTAAAACCAGCCTTTTTGAGCACATCCTTTACGCCGGCGGGGTAATCCCCAGGCCGGAAACCGTGGATTCGGGGAAAACCGTGGGGGACTCCAGCCCCGAGGAAATCAAACAGAAAAATTCAATCCATGCCGCCCTGGCCAACGTGCCCTGGGAGGGCCGGAAGATCAATATATTTGACTCCCCCGGATCTTCGGACTTTATCGGGGACGTGATTCTGAGTTTCCGGGCCAGCGAATTTGCCCTTCTGGCGGTAGACGGCCGGGTGGGGGTACAGATCGAAACCATCAAGCTTTGGCGCAACCTGGAGGACCGCAAGAAGCCCCGGGGGTTCTACATAACCAAATTGGACGATGAGCGGGCGGACTTTGGAAAGGTTTTGGAGGATATCAAAGACAAATTTAAAATAGATCCCATACCTTTCATCCTCCCCATGGGACAGGGGGCGGACTACCAGGGGGTGATCGACATCCTTAACGAGAAGGCCTGGTTCGTTCAGGGCGACGGCGGGACCTTGGAAAAAGAGGGGGAGATCCCCGAGGCGTATAAGGCCGAAACCGCCGCCGCCCGGGAGAAACTGATCGAAGCCGCCGCCGACGGGGACGACGCCCTGATGGAACGCTACATCGAAAAGGGCTCCCTGGACGCGGCGGAGATGCACGAAGGGCTTATCGAGGCCCTGGCGGATCACAAGTACATACCGGTCTTTGCCGGGTCCGCCCTGAAAAATTCGGGCCTTTTCCCCTTCCTCAGCTTCGCCGCCGATATCGCCCCCCTGCCCGGCACCGCCAAAGACACGGCCCTGGACAAGGAGGGCAAGGAACAGGAAGTGCCGATGGACCCTGCCAAGCCCCTTTCCGCCCTGGTGATCAAGACCAGCTATGACCAGTTCTCCGGGAAGCTTTCCTGGATCAAGGTAATCACCGGAAAACTCTCCGCCGACTCCGAAGCCCTGAACGTTTCGGAAAACAAAAAGGAACGAATCGGCAAACTCTACACCTGCGTGGGAAAGAAACTTGAGGAGGTAAAGGAGCTGGCCGCGGGGGATGTGGGAATCATCACCAAGGCCGCAAGCCTTAAAACCAACGACACCCTTACCGAAGGGGAAGCGGGCCTTACCTTCCTCCCCCTGCGGCTGCCGGAACCCGTTCACTCGGTGGCGGTAAACGCGGTGCAGAAAAAAGAGGAAGACAAACTGGGGGAATCCCTGGTACGGGCCGCGGAAGAAGACCGGACCTTCCGCTATATCTTTAACACGGAAACCAAAGAGACGGTAATCTCCGGCATGGGGGAACTCCAGATCAACATCATCCTGGACAAGATACGGCAGAACCAGAAGATCGAAATGGAAACCCACACCCCCCGGGTAGCCTACCGGGAAACCATCTCCAAAAAAGCCAGCGCCGAATACACCCACAAGAAGCAGACCGGGGGCCACGGCCAGTATGGCCGGGTAGTCCTGGATATCGCCCCCCTGGGCCGGGGGGAGGGCTACAAATTCGAAAACAAGATCTTCGGCGGCGCGGTTCCCAGAAACTACATCCCCGGCGTTGAAAAGGGCGTAGCCGAAGGAATGGCCCGGGGCACCATAGCCCAGTACCCGGTGGTGGACGTGGAAGTAGCCATCGTGGACGGCAAGTACCACCCGGTAGATTCTTCGGAACTCTCCTTCAAACTGGCCTCCCGGAACGCCTTTCGGGAAGCCATGCGCCAGGCCAACCCGGCCCTGCTGGAACCCGTCATGAACCTTACGGTCTTTGTGGAAGACAAGTACCTGGGGGACGTGATGAGCGATCTTTCCGGCAAACGGGGCAAAATCCTGGGACAGGACGAGGTGGGAGGCGGCATAGCGGAAATCCGCGCCGAGGTTCCCCAGGCGGAACTGCTGCGTTACTCCATCGATCTGCGGTCCATCACCAGCGGCACCGGCTCCTTCGGCGTGGCCTTTGACCACTACGCCCCTATCTCCGGCCGCATCGCCGAGGACGTAATCAAAGCCGCCGCGGCCTTCCAGGTAAAGGAAGAGGAAGAATAGGGAATCCCCCGGAGCCGGATTTGGGCGCATCCCCGCCTACGGCGGGGACCGGGCTATCCGCTTGTATCTTTTGCCGCCTGCGGCGTCAAAAGGATACCGCTTCTATCCCTTGCGCGAATCAAAACCGCTAAAGCGGTTTTGATTTTGCGGAGTTTTGCTCCGCAAAACTCCAGAAACCATCCCAGGAGTTTGGGGCAAATCCCCAAACTCCGAAACTACTACAACCGGCATCCGCGGCGCACACGCCCGGCTAAAGCCAGGCTGCATATACCGGACATACCAAGCATTTTCTCCGCGCCGGGCGTATGCTGCATATTTTTAACCACAGCCCTTAACGGGCTGCCGTTATCGCGCCCCTTGCCGGTCCGCGGTTTTGATTTTGCGGAGTTTCATTTCATGAAACTCCCGGGATCACCCCAGGGACGGCATTTTTCTTAAAAACACGAAAATATGATTCCTTGACCTTTCCGTATTTCTTGGGTACAATTATTTTTTTATAAACATCGCAAGGTATATAATGAATATGAAAGCCACAATGAAGGATGTATCCTATGCCGCCGGCGTATCGGTCGCCACAGTTTCTCATGTTATCAACAATACAAAATATGTTACCGATGAAATGCGGAAAAAGGTATTGGACGCGGTAGCTCTTTTACAGTACAAGCAAAATATCACGGCCAGAAATTTCAAAATGGGGAAACATCTGACTATTGGATTTGTGGTACCCGATATATCAAACATATTTTTTTCCACCCTGATCAACGAAATTGAAATGGTGGTATCAAAACAGAACTATATGATTGTTGTGGTGAACACCCAGGAAAGTCCCGAAAAGGAGGAAGAGCAGTTACGCCGCTTAAGCTCCGGCCTGGTTGACGGCCTGATAGTTGCCTCGGCGTTCGATGATTATACCAGAATTCGGGACATCATTCCAAAAAATTTCCCGATAATTCTTTTGGATCGGAAACCGCGCAACTGTACCTGTGATACCATCCTTATTTCAGGATATAACGCGGTGTTTCAGGGCGTAGAAAACCTTCTGCAAAGGGGGCACCGGAAAATTTGCTGTATCACCGGGTCCCAGCACATGAGCACCCTGGATGAACGCCTGTGCGCGTTTCGGGACTGCCATAAGAAATACGGCGTAGAGATAGATGAGGAACTGGTTTTGCGCCTGGATATTACAAAAAAGGATATTTTCGCGGATCTAAAGCGGGCGTTCCCCCGGAACACCGGCGCGGCGGTCTTCCTGCAGAATACTCTGACCCTGGGCGCTTTTTTTTATCTGACCAATCATAATATGTTTAACGGCGGTTTGGATGCCGTAGGGTACAGCGACGCGAGCTGGCGCCATTATGCGCTAAAGTATATGGATGTAGTCACCCAGCCGATTGATAAAATGGGTACTATCGCGGGGGAACGCATCCTGGAGCGCATAACCCACCCGAATAAACGGGCATGCGATATTATTCTGCAGGCAAAACTGGTTAAAAAAAGCGGGACCTAGAATCCTTGCGCTAGTTACAGACAGAGGATACAGAGGAGGATAATCATGCCGCGCAAAATGCTTGAACTGATAGCCGGTTTCCATCTGCCCCCGCTCGCCCTTTCCGAAAGGGGGGAGCCGGTACGGAATTGTACAGAATGGAAGGAACGCCGGAAGGAGATCCTTGGGCTGCTGCAGCGGGAAATGTACGGGACAACGCCGTCTCCCTGTCCCGTGGCAGGCAGTGTCCTTAAGGAAGACGATATGGCATATTCCGGCAAGGCCGTTGAACGGTTTCTTGAGATACATCTGGCCGCGCCGGGGGGGAATGTCTCGTTTCCGGCAACCCTGGTTATCCCTAAGAAACGGCCGGTTCGGGGCATATTTGTAAATATAGCCTTTATGGTGGCCGGTATGGATGGTTTCCGGTACTGCCCGGTTTGCCCTATTGAGGAAATTATTGACGAAGGGTTTGCTATAGCGATGTACGATTACCTTGATGTCGCAGGGGATGATGATGATTTTAACAAGGGTCTTGCCGGGGTTTTCCCCCGGAAGGAAGACACCGGATGGGGGAAACTTGGTATCTGGGCCTACAGCATGAGCCGTGTTGCCGATTACCTCCGTACCCTTGACGTTTTTAAGGCCGTGCCCTTTGCCGCCGCCGGTTTTTCCCGCCTGGGCAAGGCCGCACTCTGGTGCGGCGCCCAGGATGAGGGCTTTGATTTTGTAATCCCCTTTGGTTCGGGTACCGGCGGAGCCGGTTTTACCCGCCGTAACCGGAAAGAATCGATGGAAGAACTCCTGCGCCGTAACTGGTTCTGGTTTTGCGGAAATTTCCGCCGTTACGCTACGGATGCCGGTACTTTGCCCTTTGATCAGCATTTTGTCATCGCCGCCTGCGCGCCCCGGAAATTCCTCACCCTTATCGCGGAGGACGATATATGGGCGGATGTGGAAAACGAATATCTGAGCTGTGTCGCCGCGAGCGAAGGGTACCGCCTGTCCGGAGCCAGGGGCTTTATCGCCCCCGACAGCATACCCCGGGCCGACGCCTTTTTCCCGGAGGGGGACATTGCGATGGGCCTGCGCCGGGGAACGCATTTCCTGAGCCGCGCCGACTGGCGTTTGGCCATGGACTATATCGGCAGAACGGGTAAAGCCCGCCCCTCGGGTCGTTCCGGGATGTCAAGGGGCGGCAAAAATTTGAGAATTTTTTAAAAAATACTTGACAAGTTCCATGAGTTAAACGTATAATTATCCATCTTTGTTGAAAAGATCTATTATTTAGGAGGAAACAAGATGAAAGCTTCAAGAATGACGGCGTTTCTCTGCCTGGCTGTTTTAATGGCCGCGGGGAATCTCTTCGCGGGCGGCCGGCAGAACCAGGGCGGCGGCAAGATCAAAATCGAATATTTCAGCCTGAAACGGGAGACGGCGGAAATCATGGACGGGCTGATTGCCGATTTTGAGCGTGAATACTCCAATATTGATATTGAACAGACCAATGTGCCGGACCCCGCGCGGATTCTGCAAACCCGCATGTCCAGCGGCGATACCCCGGAGGTTTTTTCTTCCTGGCCCAACGATACCTGGAGGACCCAGGTTAAGGAAGGTTACGTAATGGATCTAAGCGGCTTCCCCGCTGTTAACCGGATTAGAGACGATGCCCGGCAATACTGCCAGGTGGACGGCCGGGATTATATCATCCCCGTTTCTTACAATACAATGGGCATCTTTTACAACAAAGATATATTCGCCAAATACGGACTCTCTCCCCCAACGGATTTTGCGGGGCTTCTTAGGGTATGCGAAACCCTTAAGGCAAACGGCGTTACTCCCTTTTTAATTACCGGCAAGGGGCTGGAGGCCCCCCGTCAGGATTTTGATGTATACCAATTAACCATATCCGACTGGGAAAAATTCAGGGACGATGTTGTTGCCAGAAAGGTAGACATGACCAAGCCCTATGGAGGGCAGATACGCGAACTGGCGGGACGTATCATATCGCTTTTAGCTTATGCCCAGGATGATGTGTTGGGTTCCGAGCGGGATCAACTGCTCAACGACTTTGCCGCCGGCAAGGGCGCCATGCATATAAACGGAAGCTGGAGTATCCCGGTAATTCAAAACGCCAATCCAGGCATGAATTTTTCCATGTTCCCTTTCCCCGGGGTTACCGCCGATCAGACCATGGTCAATGTCTACCCCGGCGATTTTGCGCTCTGTATATCTTCCGAATCCAGCCATGTAAACGAAGCCAGGGCTTTTCTGGAATTTCTGGTTCGTCCGCAAATCGCGCTGACCTATGCCGAAAAGGACGGATCGATTTCCTGCATCAAAGGGGTCGATTATGTCGCCCCGCAGCTCCAGGAGCAAAAAACTTTTATCGATACAGGCAGGCATACGGTGTATCCTACCGCGTATTGGAACATGGCCCAGCTTGACGCCCTCGGCGCGGCGGTACAACAGCTCTATATGGACAAAAACATCGACGGTTTCCTGCGAAATCTGCAGGCCGATCTTAACAGCAACTGAGAGGGCTCCGGCGCAAAACAGCAGCGGTGCCTGTCCGTAAAGCAACCGGCTTTGCGGGCAGGCGCCAATTACCGGGGCGCTTCTGATCCGGTTTTGGATAGCTTAAGCAGGAGTTCCGGTATCGGGGAGGATTATGGAATCGTGAATAATCACGGTAAAAGCAAGAAAAAGGCCGTTTATTTCTTATTTTCTCTTCCCGCCTTGATATTGTTCAGCGCGTTGTATGTTTTCCCCATGTTCCGCGGTTTGTACTTCAGCTTTACCGATTGGAACGGCCTGGCGAAAAAATTCAGCTTTATTGGATTGGATAATTATATCCAGGCTTTTACCAACGGGCGGGTCCTCAATTCTATGGCCTTTACGGTGAAATATACCATCCTGCTGGTGATTTGCGTATTGACTCTGGCCCTTGCCCTTGCTTTAATTGTAACCTACGCGCTCCACCAAAGGGTAAAAACCTTTTTCCGGTCTATGTTCTTTTCTCCTGTGGTACTCAGCCTTATCACGGTGGGCCTCATCTTTAACGAAATATTTTACCGGATAATCCCCCAGCTGGGACAAATGATCGGCAGCGAAATTTTGTCCAAAAACATTTTAGGAAATCCAAAAACCGTTATTTTTGGGATATTGATTGTCAATATCTGGCAGGGTGTCGGCATTCCTTTTGTCATGCTGCTGGCGGGGCTTCAGAATGTGCCTTACGAATTGTACGAGGCGGCAACCATTGACGGGGCCGGCCCTGCCAGGACCTTTACAAGAATCACCATTCCGTTCCTGATGCCGGTTATCAACGTTTCATTTGTTCTTACTTTAAAAAACGGCTTAACGGTGTTTGAATATATTCAAGCCATGACCGATGGAGGCCCTGCCAGGGCAAGCGAAGCGGTTGGGTATTTGATTTATAAAGTAGCCTTTTGGGAAAACAAAATGAGTTACGCAATGGCTGTTTCGGTGGTATTGCTGATCGTAATATCCCTGGTTTCCCTTGCACAGCTCAGGATAAGTTCCCGGTTTGAGGCGGGACAATTATGAAGAAGGCCAGGCCTGTTATTATTGTATCCTATATCATCGCGATTATCGGGGTAGGGTTAATTGTATTTCCCCTGTATCTTACCGTGGTAGTCGCCTTTAAATCACCGGCGGAATCCGCGGTTAATTTTTTTACCCCTCCGGCAACCCTGTACCTGGATAATTTCAAGAAGGTGATGGGCAATGCCCACTTTTTTCAGTATGTTCAAAATTCTTTGTTTATCACAATCGTATCGGTGGGGGTTATCGCGGTATTTATCCCCATGGTGGCTTATTCCATTTCCCGCAACAGCCGGAGCAGATACTACAAATTTCTGTACCTGTATTTGGTGAGCGGCGTGTTTGTGCCTTTCCAGGTCCTCATGGTCCCTCTTGCCCACTTTACTTCCCGGATCGGGCTGATGAACCGCCTTGGCCTTGTTATAATCTATATCACATACGCGCTCTGCCAGGGGGTTTTTCTTTTTGTCGCCTACTTCAAAGCGGTGCCTCTGGAAATTGAAGAAGCCGCGGAAATTGACGGCTGCGGCGTGGTAAGTTTATTTTTCAGGATTGTGTATCCCCTGGTTAAACCTATGACCGCAACGATAATTATTTTAAATACCCTGTGGATATGGAATGACTTTCTGTTACCCTTGATTATCCTGAATAGACAGGCCTCGTTCTGGACGCTGCCTCTTTTCCAGTATAACTTTAAATCCCAGTTTACCTTTGATTACAATCTTGCTTTTGCGTCTTTCCTGTTTTCGATTGTACCCATGCTGGTTTTTTATGCTTTTTTACAGCGGTACATAATCGAAGGGTTGACCGCCGGGTCTGTAAAATCCTAAAAAAACAGCCGCTGGAGGCGGGAGCGCCCCGCCCAAAAACGGCGCATGCTGCCGCTAGGAATCAAAGCGGCAGGTTTCGACTTCCCCGGCGAAAACATTGCTGCCGGTTTCCGCCACAAGGCCCCGGTCCCGGGGGGAAAGGGGGCGGAAGGGCCGGATCAACAGAGTTTCCCCGTCTTTTTTCCAACTGGCCCGCAGACGGCCCCGGAGCAGCACCGTGGGGTGGACAATGCCGCTGTTGGTAATCACCCGGCCCCGGTCTTCGCTGTCCATAATCCGGGAGCGGTCCTTGTAGCCCATGATAAGCTGATCAAAGCCGGTTAAGAATACGCAGGCCGGAACGGCCTGAGGTTCGGGGAGTTCCCCCAGGTAAAAGCAGTCCCCGCCCCCGCAGGAAAGGGAGCGGAGCTTGATGCCGAAGTCCTTGATTAGGGCGTCCAGTTCCCGCCGCCGCCAGCCGGTAAAGGCCCGGCAGTCTTCGATAGAGGCCGGTCCAAAGGATTCAAAGTACCGGCGCAGCAGGAGGGCCCGGGCCTCGCCTTGGGGCATGGTTTCAATCGGCGGACAGGGGACGAACTGTTTAGCGGTTCCGCTGTGGTAGGCGATAAGGCCCCGGCGGCTCATTTCTTTAAGGAGGCCGCCCCAGCCGTGGAAGACATTCCCCTCCTCCTCGGCGGAAATCCCCCCTTCCCGGCACTGTTTTTTAAGATCCTCCCGGCCCCGGACTCCTCGGTTGATCCGGTCCATCAAAAAACCGGCCCAGTATTCCATCCGTTCCGCCGTGAGCCCCCAGCCGTCCTCCCAGCCTTGGGGGATGCCCTGGGCGGACAAAAAGAGCCCCAGTTCTTTTTCCAGCACCAGATGAAGGGTATTCCTAAAGGTCCAGGTTTTTACCGTCCCCCGGCTCCACCGTTCCGCGTCAAAATCGCCGCCGCGAATCCGCAGGGCGTATTTCGGGTTATTGGCGAACTGGGCCTGGAGGCCGCAGAGCTTTGACACCACCGTTTTGCAGGGGGCCTTAACGGTAAGGTACTGCCGTTGCAGGGAAATGGAGAGCAGTTCCTCCGGCCCCAAGGTTGCTACCGCCATCTTATTCAATCACCGCGGAAAGGCCCTGCCGGTCAAAGGTCATCCTGAAACTGGTGAGCAGGGAAAGCCCCGTATCTACCAGGGCCTCTCCGGTAAAGCGGTAGGGGACGGTTCCCAGGGCGATCACCTCGTCCAGAAGTTCCCGCCGCATATTGGTAAAGTTCATTTCCAAAAAGAGCCGGGCCGCCGCCTGTCCCTTGGGGGGAATCTCCAGTATATTCCACTCCCTGCCCCGGGCCCAGAAACGCCCGTTCCCGTAAAGCTCGTAACTCAAAGAGGAGAGGGCCACGGGGAATATATTCGGGTTGTCGATTCTCAGATCGACCCGGAAGCGGGTGTTTATCAGTTCCGCCTTCATAACGGCGATAGAGGTGATGGTAAATTCCGGGGCCCGGATTCGGGGAAAAACGGCCTCCTCCCTTAGGGTAAGGCCCCCCTCCGGCCCGGCGAGGCGGAGCTCCAGATCGCAGCGGTATTCGTCAAAATCCCCGCCGTCCTCCGGCAGGGTAAGGGTAAGGTTCAGGGACAGGGTCCCGGCGGCCGCTTCAAGGACCTCCAGGGCCGCCGCTCCGCCGGACAGTTCCTCCCCGTTAAGGAAAACCTTCCAAGTCCGCGGTTC
>JAISBN010000112.1 GCA_031266175.1 Treponema sp.
TATCTTGAAGCATATTATAACCGGATTCGTATACATTCGGCACTTGACTATGCGGCGTCTAATGTGTTTAACTCAGGACAAGTCGCTTAACGGTGTCTACCAAACGGGGTAAAGTCCACACACCTATTATGTCCGCTATGTCCGCGATTATCGCTATGGCGATAAACACGCTTATCCCTTTCATGCCGGTCAGTATGTTTATCTCCCGCATAAAAGGAGCTCCCGCTTCCGGTATCCGCCCTTTCAGGCTCTCCACCGCCTCTTCCTCCCGCTCAAGCTGGTCAAGCAGCAGAGTAACCTGATACCGCAACACCGGGTCCTCCGAAATCTCCCGTATCTCCTTCCGGCTCTTCTTCCCGAAGATTTGTTCCTGCGTGAACCCGTACAACTGTTCCTTTAACAGCGAATGAATTCCGGTTCTTCATCCGGGCCGTCTGTTTCTTTATCAGCCGGTAGGTCGAATACAGCCCCCGCAGATCCTGGATCTCCTTAGGCGGCAGGGTTACAGGACTTGCCACCTGCTCCCCGGACAATACCTGCATCTTCAGCAGCCGGCACAGCAAGGCCTGCGTCTATCTTGTCCGTGTTGTTCCGGGCAAGGCTTATCTGTTTCAACTCGTAGGTGTTGGCTATGATGGCCTCCTTCACCTGGTCCTTGAACAGCCGCACAAAGCAAAAACTCGTGATGGTCGCTTCCACCAGCACATAGGTGTCGGCCGTCAGGGTCCGGTAAAACGCCGCCAGCCCCGCTTCGTCGGTTCGAAGGTTTCTATCCGTTTCTCCGTCGGCCCCTCGTCCCGGTAGCAGCAGGTACCACGGACAGACACAGACCGGCACGGACAAAATATACATTTGAAACTAACAGTCCGTATGGTCCGCGGTTAAATTCGGAATTACTGGTCCAGTATGGCGATAGCCCGGATCGGGGAGCCGTCCCGGCCTTCCAGTTTCAGGGGCAGGGAGAAAAACGTAAAGACCGTATCCGGGGGCAGCTGTTCCATGTTGGCAAGGCCCTCAACGATAACGATCCGCTCCCCCAGCATCTTGACGTGGACATATTTCCAGTCGTAGCCGTTGGGCGTCGGCATGTCCATCCCCACAAGGCCGGTCTTTTTTTCCACGAACCAGTCCGCCAGCTCCTTTGAAACATAGGGAAAGCCGGAAAAGAACTCCCGGGTAGGGAATTTTTTATCCCAGCCGGTATGGAGCAGTACATTGACCCCCCGGGAAAGGTGCTTTTCCACGGGGGCGAGATCCGCCGGGGTAATCGGCGTATCGGGCTTTTTCGCCGTAAGATCCAGCCGCACGGCCTTAACCACCAGCCGTTCCAGGGGGATCTTGTCGATGGTTTCGCCGTCGTTGTAAAAATGCCGCTGGGCGTCCATGTGGGTGCCCTGGTGAAGGGACGTTGTCAGCCGGGAAAGGTTATAGCCCAGGGTTTCCAGACTGCAATGCCAGGTGATGCTCAGCTTGGGATCCATCGGCATGGTGGGCGCTCCGTCAAACATGGGGGCGGTTAAATCTATTATCTTACTCATTGTTATTTCCTCCTGATTATAAAGAACGGGAAGCATCCAAAATGAAATCCGCGGCGGATCTCATTCAATTACTGCCGGCAAAGCTGGCAGTCTTGCCAAGTCCTTCGGGCCCCATGGCAAGATAGCCGCTGGTCGCGTCCATGTCGTGGCCGGTAACGACCGCCGCGTCGTCGCTCAGCAGAAAAGCCGTTACCGCGGCAATCTCTTCCGGCTCCTGCAGTCTCTGGAGCATATGGTATTCGTTCCAGGCCTGGGGGGTGCTTTCCCAGGTTTTATCCGGAGTAGCCTTAAGCACTTCGTCGGTCTTGACCCACGCGGGGGACAGGCAGTTCACCCGGATATGGGGCGCCAGGTCGAGGGCGGCGCAGCGGATAAGCTGCTTTACCGCGCCCTTGGCGGCGTTATAGGTCCAGCGCAGGGGCTGGGCGATATGGCCGGAAATACTGGAAATACAGACCACGGCCCCTTCTTTCTTTTTACGGTTTTTGGAAAATTCGGCAATCATCCGGGCGTATGCCGCAGGCCCCGCCATAAAGGTATGGACCCAGTCGTCGTAGGTGGCGTCCATGGCCTTGGCGGTAAAGGGGAACGCGTTGTTCACCAGAAAATCCAGCTCGCCAAAAAGGGACCGGCCTTTGGAGATAAGCAACTCGGGAACTTCTTCCCTTTCCATGTCGGCGGGAATAAACCGGACCTTGTCCCCGTATTTTTTTCTGAATTCTTCCAGGGTTTCCCGGCCGGTTTTTTCGCTGCGTCCGCAGAACAGGACCTGTACGCCCTCTTCCAGTAGACGCGCCGCAATGGCCCGGCCTATGCCCCTGGAACCGCCGGTTACCACGGCGGCTTTTCCCTGTAAACCTTTCATTGCTGCCTCCATAACATATGCTCTATAAGAAAAATGACCTGACCGCCGGCCTCCCCTTTATATCAAAGAGGAGAACGGCGGTCAGGCCACGGCCGTATCCCCCGTAAAGGGGATACGGCTACACCGGAAAATGTCAGTACACAAAGTCCTGAAGGTTGGTACTGTCAAAGGTTTTGGGCTCTTCCAGAGCCATAAGCTGACCGTTGGGCCGGATTGTAACGGAACCGTACTTGCCGGCATTGAAAGAAGCGCCGGGGGCGGGGGTAAAGCCGCTGTTCTTCTCTTCCCAGCACATATAGACAGCCAGGTAACCCTCTTTCGGGGGATCCCAGAGCTGGAACCCGGGGGAAGTACCGTCTTCAATATAGCCCTTCATCTGGGAGGGAAGCCCCAGGCCGGTAACCTTTACCTGGTCGGCCACTTTGCGGGTCTGGACCACCTGGGTGGCCGCCGCGATGCCGACGGTGGTGGGACAAATAACCGCTTTAAGATTGGGGTACTTGTTGAGCAGGGCTTCCATTTCGGTGGTGGATTTTTCGGGCTGATCGTCGCCGTACACCACGTCCACCAGGGTCATCTTGGCGTACTGGGGATTCTGCAGGGCCGCCCTCATCCCATCGATCCAGTGATTCTGATCGGGGGCGCTGGTGGTAGCCGAAAGAATGGCAATTTCACCTTCGTAGTTGATGTAACCGCCGGTAAGTTCAATCTGGGCGTCGCCGATCTTGTCAAAGTCCACGGGCATGATCGCCGCGTCCCGGTGGGTTTCGCTGCCGGGAATATCCTGGTTGATGATGTAGACCCGGACACCCGCGGCTCGGGCATCGTCCAGGGTGGCGTTCAGGGCGTCTTCGGAGTTGGCCGCCAGGAAAATGGCGAAGGCCTTGTTCTGGACCGCCGCTTCGATGTACTCAATCTGATCGGTGGCGCCGGCGGCCGCGGGACCTTCATAGTAGTACTCAAAGTTGCCCGCCCCCAGTTCGGCAATAGCCTGATCAAAGCCGGAGCTTAGGGCGTCAAAGTAGGGGTTCCCCATGTTGTTGGGAATAAAGTAAATTTTGATCACATCACCGGCGGCTTCACTGCTTCCGCCTCCCCGGTTCCCGCAGGACAGAAACGCCATAGCCATGGCCAGGCACAGCACCAGAAGCGCCGCTTTTTTCATCCTTTTCATTCTCTTTCCTCCATATCTTGAGTTTATCTTTATCCGGACCATTAACAGATCCGGTAATGCCCTTTTCAAAAACCTACTTGTCCTTTAATTCCTGCACCAGGGTATTAATGTTGGGAATGATGATGGACACAAGCAGGATCAGCCCCATCACGGCCATCTGCGCGTCGGAGGTAATGTGGGCGGTAATAAGGCCCGTTTTCAGGATGATCACCAGGATCACCGCGACAAAGGTACCGATAATGCTGCCCCGGCCTCCGTTAATGTCCGCGCCCCCCAGCAGTACCATGATGACCACTTCAATTTCCATGTTAAGGTTCATGTCGTACCGGACCAGCAAAAGCCGGGACATGGTAGCGAGCCCCGCGATGCTGGCGATAAATCCCGACAGGACAAACAAAATCATCTTGATCAGTCTTGTGTTGACCCCCGAATGGATCGCCGCCTGTTCGTTGGAGCCGATAGAAAATACCATGCGGCCGAAACTGGTCCGGTGCAGCGCCAGATAAAAGACCGCCGTCGCGATAAGAAACGTCAGAATGGTGACGGAAAACCGCACGTTCCCCGCCTGAAAGACCAGCCGCTTGTCGATGCCGTTGAACCACGCGGGAAGGCCCCCCACTCCCTTGTCGCCGATAAGGATCTGGGAAATGCCCCGGATAAGGTTCATGGTGCCGATGGTAACGATCATCGCCGGCAGCCTAAGATAGGCAACCAGGGCTCCGTTCAAAACGCCGCACAAAACCCCCGTCAGGAGGCCGCAGAGCATCGCCAGACCCATGGGCAGCCCCCCGTGGTACGCCAGCGCGGCGATGGTGGCGGAACAGCACATGATGGAGGGCACCGAAAGGTCAATCATTCCCGCCACCACGATCAATGTCATGGACAGGGCGGTTAAACTCAGTTCCATATACCTGGTGGAAGTGCGCAGCAGAAAACCCAGATCCCGGAAATTTTCCGATATGATCATGCTGATAATAAGTACCGCCACAAGAAGGACAAACGGCACCGTTTCCTGACGCGCCGTCAGTTTCCTCAAGTTCGTATATGTTGTCCTCATACTCTTTCCTTAAATTCGCGGAGTTTAACTTTCTGCTGATGTTCCGTAATTACCTGATCGATCAACAGGGCGATAACAATAATAAACCCGTAACAGAAACGCTGCACCGTGCCGGGAATACCCACGGTGGAGATCATGGTGTTGACGGTTCCCAGAAGCAGGCAGCCCAGGAAAACCCCCGCCACCGATCCCTTTCCGCCGGATACGCTGACCCCGCCGATAATGGTGGCGGAGATAACCACAAACTCCAGGCCCGTACCGGTATTGCTGGGGTTTACATACCCGAACCGGGATATGGACATAAGACCCGTTATACCCGCAAGAAAACCGGTAATGGTAAAGATCAGGAACTCCGTTTTTTTGCAGTTAATGCCCCGCAGGTGGGCGCCTTCCCTGTTGGAACCCACGGCGTATACTTCCCTGCCAAAGTGGGAATACCGCAGGATAAAGAAAAACAGTACCGCCACGGCGAAGGAAAAAAGCACCATCCACGGAAAGAGGAATTCCCCCAGCCACAAGCCTTCCTGCACCGGCACCTTGATTCCCGCGGGCATTTTATCCGTGGTGATATGGGCGCCCCTGGAAATGATAAACGTAAAACCCCGGAAGGCGTTCATGGTCCCCAGGGTAACGATAATGGCGGGGATTTTGATATGGGCCACCAGAAAGC
Organism: Treponema sp.; assembly: GCA_031266175.1. Lineage (GTDB taxonomy): Bacteria > Spirochaetota > Spirochaetia > Treponematales > Breznakiellaceae > JAISBN01. The sequence continues at coordinate 5,305 of JAISBN010000112.1, forward strand.
CGTTCAGCGCGCCGCAGAGAGTTCCGATAAGCAGACAGAGCGCCACCCCCAGCCAGAGGGGTATGCCCGCGTCCCGAAAGAGGATTCCCACCACCATGGCGCTGAAGGCCACCAGGGACCCGATGGAAAGATCGATGTCCCGGACGATAACCACCATCATCATTCCCATAGCCATGGTCAGGTTCAGGGGCATCCAGAGGATCACGCTGTTCACAATGCTGGGAAAGCGGCTGGAAAACAGATCCGCCTTTGCAATGCCGCTGACAAGAAAGATAAATACGATAATGCCCAGGGTAACCAGTTCTTTTATGCTGGTATTGATAAACCGTTTAATGCCGTTCATGAAGCTTCACTCCTCTGCCTGCCGGTGGAAGCCGCGGCCATAATCTTTTGGCCGTCCAGTTCAGCCCGGCTGAATTCGGCAGTAATATTGCCGTCGCACATGACATACACCCGGTCGGAAAGCTGCATGATTTCCGGAAGCTCCGAGGAAATCATCAGGATAGCCTTGCCCTGTTTTGCCAGTTCGTTGATAAGCCGGTATACTTCCATCTTCGCGCCCACATCAATGCCCCGGGTCGGTTCATCCAGGATCAGTACGTCCGATTCGGTCAAAAGCCATTTGGCAATAACCACCTTCTGCTGGTTTCCGCCGGAGAGCTCCTTAACCCGCTGGTTGTCATCCCGCATTTTGATGTTCAGGTACTTTACATACCGGTTGACCAGTTCCTGTTCTTTTCTGTTCTGCACAAAGCCAAAACGGCTTGCTATCTTCCGCAGTATGGCAAAGGTGATATTGTATTTGATGCTGAAGGCCACCAGAAGGCCCGTCCGGGCCCGGTCTTCGGACACCATGGCGATTCCCTTTTTCATGGCCATGGCGGGGTTTTTGATCGTAACCTTTTCTCCCTTAATAAAAATTTCACCCGACGCCGCCGGCTGGGTTCCGAAAACGGCCGACGCGACTTCGCTCCGGCCCGCCCCCACCAGGCCCGCCATGCCGACAATCTCTCCCCGCCGGACCTTGATATTGATATTCTCGTAATCCCCGGGATAGGAAAGCCCCCTGGTTTCCAGCACCACATCCCCGATGGGGGCCGTTTCCTTGACAATCAGTTCCTTAAAGGTACGGTTGATCATCATGTGGACGATCTTGTCCTGATCCGCATCTTTGCGGCTACATTCCCCCACCAGGGAACCGTCCCGCAAAACGGTGATTTTGTCGGAAATCTCCAGAATTTCGTCAAGCCGGTGGCCGATAAACACGATGGCCTTGCCCTGGTCCTTAAGCCGCCGGATCATGCCGAACAAATTCTGCACTTCCCCGTGGGAAAGGGCGGCGGTCGGTTCGTCCATGATGATCACCCGGGCGTTCTGGGAAAGGGCGCTGGCTATCTCGATCATCTGCTGATCGGCGATGGTCATGCCCCGGACCGGATCCCGGCTGCGCATGCGGACGTTAAGGCTTTCCAGCAGTTCGTCGGCCTTTTTATGGAGTTCCGGCCAGTTGATAAGCGCCCTTCCCCTGCCCCGGGTATGGCCCAGGTACAGATTTTCCGTGACGTTCAGATCCTGAAAAGTAAGGGGCTCCTGGTGAATCAGGGCGATGCCCGCTTCCCGGGCGGCGTGGGGGCTTCTAAAGGAAACTTCTTTACCGTCCAGGGACAGTACCCCGCCGACAGGGCTGTAAACCCCGGCAATAACCTTGACCAGGGTGGATTTTCCCGCCCCGTTTTCCCCTACCAGGGCGTGTACCTCTCCGGCATAAATGTCAAAATCCACGGCGTTAAGGACGCGGACACCGCTAAAGGTTTTGCTGATACCCTTTGCTCGAACTATGGGCTCTCCGGCCATATCAACTCCTGTACTGTCCCGGTCCGGTCCGGGCGGCAGTGTTACTTCAGGTAAAAAACTTCCCGTAGATACTCTACGCCGGTGCTGACATCGCCGTTTTCCAGGCTGACATCCAGCATTTTAGAGGTAATATTGTTCCACCGGATACAGTCCGGATCGTTTACCATTTTGGAAAAGGCTTCGTTAATATCGCCGTCGCACTCCAATACATAAAAAAACTGGTTTCCGTTTTGAAAGATGGAATAATTTTTAAATCCCGCCGCGGCGTGGGCTTTCATAATCTCCGGCCAGGGGTTAAGATGCATTTGTACGTATTCATCAATACATTCGGGCTTTACCTTCCATGTCCAGGCATATTTAGCCATCCCGTCCTCCCGTTGGTTATATGGTCATACCAATTACTTCAAAAGATAATTATATCACCAAGCACCCCGAAAGACAAGTATAAAAAAAATTTTATCCGTATGGGCCCCGGAAGGTGCTCATCTTCTGGGTACCGGTAAAGGGACTGATATTCCCCACCGGGTTACGATAAAGCCGGGTTCCCCAGGGCCCCCGGCCGCGCCGACAGGGGAATCACTCAAAGGCCGCCGCCGTACGCTTTAATTCCCCCATAATGCTGATGTGCTGGGGGCAGACAGACTCGCACCGGCCGCATTCGGCGCAGGTTCCGGCGGTGTTGCCCTTTCGCGTAAGAAAACCGTAAAAGCGTTTTGGGGTTTCAAGATTGTCAAACACGAGATATTGATTCATCGCGTCGAAAATATCGGGAATGGCAATCCCCTGGGGACAGTCTTTAACGCAGTAACGGCACTGGGTACAGGGAATGCTTTCAATCGCGCCGAGCGCGTCCCGCACCTTTTCTATGGCGGCATATTCGGCGCCGCCAAGGGGGTGAAAGTCCGACATGGTGGCCAGGTTGTCTTCCATCTGCCCGGTGTCGGACATGCCGCTCAGTACCGTGATCACAGTGTCCAGGGACGCGGCAAAACGCATCGCCCATGAAGCCGGCGAAGCGTGGGGATTTGCCTCGTTGAGGATTTTGGCAACCGCCGGTATGGGTTTGGCGAGCAGGCCCCCTTTGACCGGTTCCATAATGATAACCGGCTTTCCGTGTTTTTTCGCCGTCTCGAAACATTTGGCGGACTGCACGGTGGGGCTGTTCCAGTCGGCGTAGTTGATCTGGAGCTGTACAAACTCCATTTCGGGGTGCTTCGTGAGTATATCGTCCAGCACGTCCGCCGTATCGTGGAACGAAAAACCGGCGTGCTTTACCAGGCCCTTTTCGCGCTGTTCAAGGACAAAATCCCACATGCCAAAATCATCAAACGCTTTGGTACGCTCGGCCCCGCAGTTGTGGAGCAGATAGAAGTCGAAATACCCGGCGCCGGTACGCTCCAATGAGGTGAAAAACATCTGCCTTGCCTCGTCCGCGTTTTTTGGTCCGGCCCAGGCGGGCAGTTTTGTGGCAAGCTGAAATTTTCCCCGGGGATAGCGGTCGACGAGGGCGGTTTTCGCGGCTTCCTCCGACTTTCCGTCGTTATAGCCATAGGCCGTATCAAAATAGGTAAAGCCCGCCGCGAGAAATTTGTCTACCATGGTTTTCGTCTGCCCAATGTCGATAATGTCGATCTGTTCCCCAGCCATGGGAAGACGCATCAGGCCAAAGCCGAGTTTCGGTATGTCTTTGCCGAGATAGTTCATAGTTTGTTCTCCTTAAAACGGTTAATCAAATCCGGTTCCTTTATCAACCAATGTTTTCATTCTTCCCCTATATCAAAGTCAAAACTCCGTTACTTGTCAACACGCCGCTGGAACAGCCGGCTGTAAAAACCCCGTATATTTGGCCTGCGTTTGACGCGGCGGTCCCGGGAACAAGCCTTGTTATACTATCGGGCATAGAGTATACTCCCGGTCAAGGCCTTTTTTGAAAATTTTTGATTTTTTTCATCCTTAAAAAAGAGGACAGTATGACTTATACCGTAAGCCAGGCAGCTGACGCACCATGGTCTATTGAAGTGGTACATGCCCGGGCCCCCCGGGGAGCTTTCCGGTTTGCCGTCTTTGATTTTGACGGAACCGTCAGCCTTATCCGGGAAGGGTGGCAGCAGATTATGATTCCCTATTTTACCGGCGAGCTGGCCTCCTGTCCGGGGGCTTTGAATATCCCCCGGGAAGAGCTGACCGAAACCGTCCGGGATTTTGTGTATGTTAACACCGGGAAGCAGACCATTTACCAGTGCATAGAACTGGCGGAACAGGCCGGCCGCCTTGGGGGGAAGCCCCTGGAGCCGCTGGCCTACAAAGCCGAGTATCACCGGCGGCTGGAACTCCGGATTGCGGACCGCATCGCCGAACTGGAACGGGACCCCTCCGCCGCGGTGAACCACGTGGTTCCCGGCAGTTTCGACATCCTGGCGGCCCTGCGGGAACGGGGGATAACGATGTACCTGGCCAGCGGAACCGACGAAAAATATGTCAACCAGGAAGCGGCCCTGCTGGGGGTGGATCGCTTTTTTGCCGGCATCTACGGCGCCCAGGACGACTACAAATCCTTTTCAAAAAAAATGGTGATCGAACGGATCATCCGGGAAAACAATCTTCACGGCCGGGAACTCCTGGGATTCGGCGACGGATATGTGGAAATAGAAAACATCAAAGGGGCCGGGGGCTTTGCCTGCGGCGTCGCCACCGACGAAGTCAAACGGCGGGGAGTTGATCAGTGGAAACGGAACAGGCTTAAAAGTTCCGGCGCGGATATTATCATCCCGGATTTTACCGGAACCCGGGAACTTACGGATTATTTGTTTGCCCCTAAAATAGGAGGAAAAAATGCCCTTTGAACAGTTTGATCGTTCCAGGTTACGGCGGCTTCCCCTGGCCGAACGGATTCATGATTTGGATCTTTCGGTCATGCTGGATCCCGCCGTTCATACGCCCGGTTTTACCCATCCGGTCATTGAGATCCTCTGTGAAAGGATACTACGGGCCCGGGAAGAAAACGCCGCGGTTCTTATGATGATGGGCGCCCACGTGATCCGTGCCGGCGCCGCCCCTTATCTTCTTCAGTTAATGGAACGGGGCCTGGTTACCCATTTTGCCCTGAACGGTGCCGGGGCTATCCACGATTTTGAGTTTGCCGAAATCGGCGCCACCACCGAAAGCGTGGCAAAGTATATCAGCGAGGGGCAGTTCGGCCTTTGGACCGAAGACGAGTATTTTAACGACGCGGTAAACCGGGCGGACGGATTGGGGTTCGGCGAGGCCGTGGGAAAGTACATAGAAGAACACCGCTTTCCCCACCGGCGCTACAGCCTGTGCGCCGGGGGTTTCCGCATGCAGGTTCCGGTAACGGTCCATGTGGGGGTGGGCTGCGACATCGTACACGAACACCCCAACTGCGACGGAGCCGCCCTGGGCCGGGCCAGTTATACGGACTTTCTTATCTATGCCAGGACCGTCCAGAATCTTGAAGGGGGGGTGTTCCTTAATTTTGGGTCCGCCGTTACCGGTCCGGAGGTATACCTGAAATGCCTTTCCATGGCCCGCAACGTAGCCCACCGGGAGGGCAAAAGGATAACGAACTTTACCACCGCTGTTTTTGATCTTCAGCCGCTGGAAGGGCAAAACCTTCAGGAAGCTCCACCCAGGGCGGATCCCCGGTACTATTTCCGTCCCTGGAAAACCATTCTGGCCCGAACCGTGGCGGACGGCGGGGAAGGATATTACGTGCAAGGCAGCCACCGGGAGACCGTACCGGCTCTGGCGGCGAAACTGCTGGCTTCCGGATTCTCCCGGAAACCCGGCGGGGAAAGGTAACCATGGAACGGCGAAGACTTGAGGAACTGTTAAACCGCTTTTCCGGACTTCGGATCGCGGTGGCGGGGGATTTTTTTCTGGACAAATGGCTGGAAATTGACCGGGGGCTGGACGAAACTTCGGTGGAAACCGGCCTTACCGCCTATCAGGTAACGGCGAAACGCTGTTATGCCGGGGCCGCAGGGACGGTCTTGTCCAACCTGGCGGCGCTGGAAGCGGGAAAATTGTACGCCCTGGGCTTCGTGGGGGACGACGGCGAAGGCTTTGAGATGCTCCGGATCCTTAAAGAGCTGGGGGTTGATACCGCTTCCCTGGCGGTCAGCGACAAGGTGATGACCCCCACCTACACCAAACCCGTTTTCCGCCGGGAAAACGGCCTGGAGGAAACCCACCGGCTGGATCACAAAAACACGGCTCCCACTCCCCGGGATTTGGAAGACGGAGTTATCGACGCCATCTGGGCGGCGGTTCCCGAAGTAGACGCCCTGATAGTCCTGGATCAGCTTGCTTCCGAAGACCGCGGGGTAATCACTGCCCGGGTCCGGAACGAACTGGCCAAAGCCGGGGAACAGTATCCCGGGCTGATCCTCTACGCGGATTCCCGGGCCTTTATCGGGCATTTTCGCAATATGATCGTCAAATGCAACAATATTGAAGCGGTCAATCTCTTGTATCCCGGCGCCGCCCCGGAAACGGCGGCAGACCTGGAAAGGGTGGAAAAATGCCTGCCGGATCTGGCCCGGCGTACCGGACGGACAGCCTTTATTTCCTGCGGTTCAAAGGGAGTCATGGTCCTGGAAAGGGGCAAACCCGTTCTGGTCCCCGCCGTTCCCCTGGCCCCGGACACCAGGATTGACATTGTCGGCGCCGGGGACGCCTGTTCTTCGGGGATTGTGTCCGCCCTCTGCTGCGGAGCCACCCCCGAAGAGGCGGCCTTTGTGGGCAACCTGGCCGCGGCGGTTACCATCCAGGTTATCGGGACGACGGGAACCGCCGCCCGGAGCCAGATCCTGGCCCTGTATGATGAGTACTACGGATAGCGGCGGATTTCGGCGGCTCTGCCGTTTCGCTTGAAAAACCCGGTCAAAACCTCTATGATTAACCCGGAAGCTTCTATGGGCGTAAACCGGACCTACAAAGACAGCGTGTTTTCTCTCCTTTTCAGTGATCCCGAAACCCTGCGGGAACTGTACTGCGCCCTCGAAAACGTTACCCTGCCTCCCGATGTACCGATTACCATTAACACCCTGGAAGGCGTCCTTTTTATGGAACGGGTGAACGACATTTCCTTCGCGGTTGGCAACAAGCTGGTGGTTATCCTGGAACACCAGTCCACGGTGAATCCCAACATGCCCCTGCGCTGTCTCCTGTACCTTGCCCGGCTCTACGAAAAAATTATTAACAACAAGGATATGTACAAG
>JAISBN010000056.1 GCA_031266175.1 Treponema sp.
TGTTTCCGGGCCTTTTCTATGGTTTCCTGTATGTTTATACTGTTTCCCATCCCGTGTTTCGGTATATCACATAACAATAACTCTTGCTATAGGAAAACCGGCTGAATAATTACAAAATACTCGACAATATATATATATCACGGTATATTTGGAGAAAGGAGTTTTATGAAAACCCTGGTAGTTTACTATTCATTCGAAGGCAATACCGGCTTTATCGCGGAACAGATAAAGACGGCCGCCTCCGCGGATATCCTCCGGCTGGAACTGACGGAGGATAAAAAACGCAGCGGCTTATCCAAGTACATCTGGGGAGGCCGGCAGGTGATGACCCATAAAAAGCCCGCCCTAAAACCCTACGATGTTCAGATCGACCCCTACGATTTGATCATCATCGGCGGGCCGGTGTGGGCGGGTTCTCCGGCCCCGGCGCTGAGCAGCTTCCTGGCCCGGACAAAGATTGAAAACAAAAGGGTCGCCCTTTTCTGCTGTCACGCCGGCGGTAAAGGGAGGGCCCTGGAAAAACTCAAAGCCCTGCTGTCGGGAAACACCTTCGCCGGGGAGGTCAGCTTCGTGAACCCCCTTAAAGGCGACAGGCAGGAACAAATCCACACCGTAACCGGGTGGGTCAGCGGCTTGCTGGAGAATCCCCGGTAGTGTCAAAAACCGCCCGGCGGTTAAGGCGGTAATTACCCCGCAAACGCCGGTCCCAGCGCTACTTCCAGGCCCGGCAGCGCTTTTACGGGAACGGTATCCGCGGCGCCGAAAGTACAGGTACGGACCTGGCCGTTTTCAAAATAATGGACAAGCAGCGTTTTGTACTTCGGATCCAGCACCCAGTACTCCAGGACTCCCGCCTGCCGGTACAGTTCAAATTTCCGTTGCATTTCTATGGCTGTATTGGACGGCGATAAAACTTCCACCACCAGATCGGGAGCGCCCCGGCAGCTTTCAGGTCCCCGTTTTTTTTCATCACATACTACAATAAGATCGGGCTGGACTACCGTATCATCGCTTTCATCTTCTTCATAAAAGAGCCGTACATCAAAAGGAGCCATATATGCTTTGCAGGGCTTGTTCCGCAAATAGGCCGCAAATTGCGCTACCAGTTCCACAAGGATGGTTTGATGGTAGGCGCTGGGGCCCGCCATGGCATAGGCCTCGCCGTCAATCAGTTCGTAACGCTCCCCTTCGGCCAGTTCCCAGTCTTTATAATCGGCGTAGGTAAAATGTCTGTTTTCAGGCAGCCTGGCGGCGGCGTTGCTCATGACCCGCTCCCGCGCACCAGCGCGTTAAATTCCTTCTCGTCCAGGGTTTCTTTTTCCTGGAGTACCGCGGACACCCGGTCCAAAAGTTCCCGCTTGCCGGTTAAAAGTTCCCGGACCTGAACAAACCGTTCTTCCACGACGCGGGCGATTTCTTCGTCAATGTACTGCTGGGTGGCTTCGGAATATTCCCGCTGGAATGCCGGTTCCTGCCGTTCGCTACCGGGTATGCCGCCTCTGGAGGTCAGGGCCACGTTACGGAAGCGCTGGCTCATGCCGTAGTCGGTGATCATCTTCCGGGCTATGTCGGTGGCTTTGGTTAAATCGCTGGCGGCGCCGGTGGAAAATTCCCCGGTGATCATTTCTTCCGCAATACGGCCTCCCAGCAGGATGTCGATCTTTCCCAGCAGATCCGACTGGGTAACGGTATACCGGTCCTCCACGGGAAGCTGCATGGTGTACCCCAAAGCAAAGCCCCGGGGGATGATCGAAATTTTCTGGACCGGATCGGCGTTGGCGGTAAAGGCCGCCACCAGCGCGTGACCCGCTTCGTGGTAGGCGGTCAGTGTCCGCTCCCGGGGCTTAAGGACCCGGGTTTTTTTCTGCAGCCCCGCCACGGTTTTTTCGATGGCCTCGTCAAAGTCACGCTGTTCCACCAGCTTCCTGCCGGAACGAACCGCCAGCAGCGCGGCCTCGTTGACAATGTTTGCCAAATCCGCGCCGGAAAAACCGGAACTAATCCGGGCCACCACCGCAAGATCCGTCGATGGCGAAAGTTTTACGCCCTTGGAGTGGATTTTTAAAATTTCTTCCCTGCCTTTTAAATCCGGCCGGTCTACCAGGACCTGGCGGTCAAAACGGCCGGGCCTGAGCAGGGCGGGGTCCAGCACGTCGGGCCGGTTGGTGGCGGCAAGGATAATAAGTCCCGATGTCCCGTCAAAGCCGTCCATTTCCACCAGGAGCTGGTTCAGGGTTTGTTCCCGCTCGTCGTTACCCCCGGCGATATTGTTGATCCGGCTTTTGCCGATGGCGTCCAGCTCGTCAATAAAGATGATGCAGGGCGCCTTGTCCCTGGCCTGCTTAAAGAGGTCCCGTACCCGGGCAGCGCCGACCCCCACAAACATTTCCACAAAATCCGCGCCGCTCATCCTGAAGAACGAAACCCCCGCTTCCCCGGCCACCGCCCGGGCCAGGAGGGTTTTCCCCGTCCCCGGCGGGCCCACCAGCAGTACGCCCTTGGGGATTTTACCGCCGATTTCGGTATATTTGGCCGGGCTTTTCAGGAAGTCCACCACCTCTACCAGCTCTTCCTTGGCTTCGTCTACTCCCGCGACATCCCTAAAGCGGGTGGCAATGTCTCCTTCGGCGACGATCACCGCCTTGTTCTGACCCACGGAAAGCACATTGCCCCCCAGGCCGGAACGTTTCATTAAATAGCGCCAGACGATGATAAAAAATATTACGGGCAGCCCCCAGCTCAGGATAAGGTTAAGGATCGCCCCCCCCTGCCGGGATACTGCGTAATAGGCGACCTTGTTTTCGTCCATCAGGGCGATGATGCTTTCGTCGTTGATGGGAATGGTCCGGTATACTTTTTCGTCGTTTTTTGCGCCCCCCCGGGGATCCAGGGAAAAGGGAAGGCCGAAAGAGGTGGAGGGCTCCGCCGGCGGTTTTTCCGTGGTATGGCCCACAAAAACAGACTCGCTCAGTTCCACCCGCTTGATCTCCCCGGAGGCTATCTTGTTTTTAAACTCGGAAAAGTCTATGGGGGCGGAAGATTTGCCGGCCATGTAGTAATTAAAGGCGCTCATGGCCGCCAGAAAGACCAACAGATAGATAATGGTAAACTTCCATCCAAAGCGTCTGGGAGGCTTTCGGGGAGGTTTGCCAAAAGGAAAGGGGGGACTGTTTTTTTGTTCTTCGCCGTTTACCGGGGGCTCGCCGGGACCTCCGGAACTATCGCTCATGTTTGCTCCTTAGAGTAAAAATAATACTGAAAAATGCGGAAAAAAGCTAGCGCCGCCGGTCCGAATCACGCAAGGGTATATCTGAATTACATGCCCTGCAAGTACGTTGACAGTTACCGCCGGGAAGTATATCATAAAATATGCATAATTTTGTCGCCTGGAGCAATAATTATTCGGTATCCGTATCCCTCATCGACAGCCAGCATAAAAAGCTTATCAAGTTGACCAATTCTCTGTACGCGGTCTGCGGGGAAAAGAATTCCGACAAACGGCACGCCGTTTTTTTAAAATGTGTACAGGACGCCGTTGATTATACGGGATATCATTTTGGTACCGAAGAAATCGTCATGAAGAAACTGGGCTATCCTTTCTACGAGAAACACTACAGGGAGCACCAGGATTTTGTCGCGAAAGTGGTAGGCCTGATGGACGATCTAAAAACACTGACCTATGTAAACCCCGTAAGCTTTGTTCATTTTTTGAAATTCTGGGTATTAAACCACATTGCCAAAACAGACAGGGAGATGGGGAACTATATCATGCAGCAGCGGCAAAGCAATGCGTTAAGCCATATTACCCTGAAAATTAAAAAAGTCCGGTCGGTGGTAGAAGATCCCTTTTCCCGGCAGCAGACAGTATCCTATCAGTATAAGATTAAATAGACTTGTTTAATAACCATCTAAACCAGCCTGTCATAGTTTATGATACCACAAATTAAAGTCATTCTCAGAGAATGCCGGTTGTGGCAATGTCCCCGGTAAGGATATGACATACATTT
>JAISBN010000064.1 GCA_031266175.1 Treponema sp.
TCGGAATACAAGAAGGCGGGGCTGGTGAGGACGGGGTTACGGAGGCGGGTATTCGCTGAGCTGTATCAAATGCTGAAGAAACAGGAATACCATTACGGCCGGGACCCTGAAAGACACGAAGCAAAGATGGAACAATACCGGAGGTTTTTGGGGAAAACTAAAAAAGAGAACAATCTTGCAAATATCGCTTGACTTTTCTCATAGACGATTTTCGGTAAGAAAAATCCGTGGGCGGGGGTCGGCTACATCCGGACCCGGCCCCGGAAGCTCCGGGAAAGGGTCAGCCTGTCGGCGTATTCCAGATCCCCCCCCACAGGAAGGCCCGAAGCCAGCCGGGTGGTTTCCACCTCCGTATCCTTTAATATTTTCCGGATATAGAGGGCGGTCGTATCCCCTTCCACGGTGGGGTTCATGGCAAGGATCACTTCCCGTATCCTCTCCCGGCGGACCCGGACTACCAGTTCCCCGATGGAGAGGTTTTCCGGGTTTATTCCTTCCAGGGGAGCAATAACCCCGCCAAGGACGTGGAAGCGGCCCCGAAATTCCCGGGACTCCTCGATTACCCGCACATCCTGGGCCCGCTCTACCACGCAGAGTACCGGTTCCCGGGAGGGATCGGTACAGACGGAACAGGGATCGGATTCGGTATAGGAACCGCAGACGGAACATCGCTTAACCGCCCGGTGAAAGGCCAGAAGTTCCTCCCCCAAAGCCCGGGCATAGGAAGGGTCCGTATCAAGGATATGGTACACCAGGCGGCCGGCGCTTTTTTTCCCCAGCCCGGGAAGCCTGGAAAACAGCGCTGTCAGCCGGTCAATGGCGTTAAAGCGGGAAGCGGGATAAGCGGTTTCCACCTTCAGGAAACCCCGCCAAAGGGATTCGGCAGATTGATTCCCAGGCCGCCCAGACCGCTCAGGCCGCCGGTCAGGGATTCCGCTTCCCGGGCAATTCTTCCCTTTACCTTTTCCGCCGCCTGGGTAAAAGCGGCGGCCACCAAATCCTGAAGCATCTGCACATCGGTGGGATCCACCACCGCTGGTTTGATCCGTACCGCCAGGACTTCCAGCTTTCCGCTTAACTCAACTTCCACCATGCCGGCCCCGGAAGAACCGGTTTCGGAAATTGAACCGAGCTTATCCTGCATGGAACCGACCTGTTCCTGAATTTTCTGGGCGCTTTTTAAAATCTCAAAGGGGTTGATATTCACCGCTCTCCATCCTGATTTACGACGGTGCCCCGAAAAACCTGGCGGACCAGTTCCGCGTCCTGGCTGATGGTTTGTTTCTGCTCCCCGTCCTTTCCTTCCAAAGAACGCCGGGCCAGGACCTGCTTGAATCCTTCGGCAAAAGCGCCGGGTTTATCCATAAACGATGGGGGAGCCGCGGGGTCCGGCGTCCGGCCCGCCGGGGATTCGGGCCCGGATAACGGCGGTACGACGGACGGGGATGCCGGCGGCACGGCGGGACCCAGGGCGGAACGGGCCGCCTCTATCGCCGACCGGAGTTCCGGGGGGGAAATCCACAGGTCAAGCCAGCAGAGTTTGGATACCGCCGTTTCCAGCTCGAACCGGGGCGAAAGGGAATAGCGGATATTCCGGTAGACTTCCAGCAGCAGGGAAAGGCCCTCTTCCAGCTGGGGAAGGGACAGCTTGTCCCGTACCTTGGCGGAAAAGCGGTCGGGACCGTAACCCAGCAGGGATTCCCTTTTGATCCCCGCTTTGAGCAGCATCAGGCTCCGGTAATAGCCCGCCAGATCGATCACAAACTGTTCTATGGCGATTCCCGCGTCAAGAAGACGGTCAACCACCTCAAAGGCGCCGGCGGTATCGTTGCCGGCGCACGCGTCGGCCAGGGCGTTGAGTTCTTCCAGGCCCACCAGGCCCAGGGTTTCCTTGATCAGGGCGGCGCGGATGTTTCCCCCCGAAAAGGAAACCACCTGATCAAAGACGGTATAGGCGTCCCTCATGCTTCCCGTGGCTTCCCGGGCAATCCAGAACAGGGCTTCGTCTTCCGCCTGGATGTTCATTTCGCCGCAGGTATCCCGCAGTATGCTCTGGATAATGTCTACCGGAATGGACTTGAAAGCGAACTGCTGGCACCGGCTTTTGATGGTGGCGGGCACTTTGTGCAGTTCCGTGGTGGCAAAGATAAAAATGATATACGGCGGCGGTTCCTCGATAGTTTTAAGCAGGGCGTTGAAGGCGCTGTTGGAAAGCATATGCACTTCATCAATGATGTATACCTTGTACTTTCCCGAATGGGGCGGAAAGAGCACTTCGTCCTTGATCTGCCGCACGTCGTTGACGGAGGTATTGGAAGCGCCGTCTATTTCGATGATGTCAAGGCTGGTTCCCCGGCCAATCTCCTGACAGGCGGAACAAATCCCGCAGGGTACGGGGGTGGGGCCGTTTTCGCAGTTAAGGGACCGGGCCAGGATCCGGGCGGCGCTGGTTTTTCCGCAGCCCCGGGGGCCTGAAAAAAGATACGCGTGGGCTATACTTCCCTGTTCCAGCGAACTTTTTAAGGTAGAACTGACAAATTCCTGTCCGGCCAGCCCGTCGAACGTCCTGGGCCGCCGGCGGGTGGCGGTAACTTCATAGGCCATGTCATAAGTATAATACGGCGGATGGTTTTTTGTAAGGGCGTGTCAAAATCCGGCATCCTTGCCGGATTTTGACATTGGAGTTTACTTGCGGTAAACTCCACCTCTCCGCCCCTAGCGGAGAGCAACGGTCACAGCGGCATCCGTGGCAAGAGCCCGCGTTCGCGGGGGAGCCTTCGGGCGCCGGCATCCCTAGGAAAAAAACAGGTGTCCGGCGGCGATCTTTATTCCGATCAGGACCAGTACCGCCCCTCCCGCGCATTCGGCCTTTGCTTTATACCTTGTCCCGAAGGCGCCGCCGATGACTACTCCGCCCATGGCGATAACAAAGGTGGTGGCCCCGGTTATCAGCAGCGCCGTGGGGAGGTGCACCTTAAAGAAGGCAAAGGTGATGCCCACGGCCAGCGCGTCGATGCTGGTCGCCACGGCCAAAACCAGCATCCGCGGGAAGCCAAAAGGATTTTTCGCGTTCCCCGCTTCCGTCTCTTTTTGGTCTTCCCCGTTTTTTCGCGCCAGGCCGTCCTTGATCATTTTACCGCCGATAAACCCCAGCAGGACAAGGGCAATCCAGTGATCGATCTTTTCGATTTTTTGCGCCGAATAGGCGCCCGCAAAATATCCCGCCGCGGGCATCAGGGACTGGAAGAACCCGAAATACAGTCCCGGCAGCAGTATTTCCACGGGCCGTGGCTTTTTGGCGGATAAACCCAGGCTGATTGACACGGCAAAGGCGTCCATGGACAAACCCACGGCAATCAGGACAATTTCCAGCAAACCCATACAACAGGCCTTTAAAAAAAGCTGCCCGGAGGGGCAGCTTTTTTAACGGAAACCGTTCCAAAACGCGTGTTTTGGAACGGTCCGGCGGCGGCGGAACCGGCGTTACACGCCCGTTTAACCGTAGATGGCTATCATCACCCCTGCGGCGATGGCGGTGCCGATAACGCCGGCCACATTGGGTCCCATGGCGTGCATCAGCAGGAAGTTGCCGGGATCGTCTTCCAGGCCCACCTTGTTGGAAACCCGGGCGGCCATGGGCACCGCGGAAACCCCCGCGGAACCGATCAGCGGATTGATCTTCTCCTTAAGGAACAGGTTCATGATCTTCGCCACGATAACGCCGGTCGCCGTGGCAATGGCAAAGGCGATAAGGCCCATCACCACGATAATCAGGGACGAAGGGTTAAGGAACTTTTCCGGCGTCATCTGGCTGCCCACCCCCAGGGAGAGGAACATGGACACGATGTTCATCAGGGCATTCTGGGAGGTGTCCGAAAGCCGGTCCACCACCTTGCATTCCCGCAGGAAGTTGCCGAACATAAGGCACCCGATCAGGGGCGCCGCCGAAGGGATAATCAGCAGGGTCAGCACAAACACCACCAGGGGAAAGGCGATTTTTTCGGTCTGGGATACGGGCCGGAGCTGCCGCATTTTAATAAGCCGCTCTTCCTTCGTGGTCAGGAGCTTCATGATGGGAGGCTGGATGATCGGCACCAGGGCCATGTAGGAATAGGCCGCCACCGCCACCGTGGCCAGAAGGTGGGGGGCAAGCTTCGCGGCGATGTAGATCGTGGTGGGACCGTCCGCGCCGCCGATGATCGCCACCGAACAGGCTTCCGGCAGGTTAAAGGCCACCCCCGGCAGAAAGTTGGCCACGCTGATAAAGAACAGGGTGCCGAAGACCCCGAACTGGGCCGCCGCCCCCAGGAGGGCGGTCTTGGGATTGGCAATCAGGGGGCCGAAGTCGGTCATGGCCCCGATCCCGATAAAGATGATCAGGGGGAAAAATTCGTTGCCCACCCCGGCGTTGTAGATCACGTTGAGGAACCCCTGGTGTTCAAAGATATGTAGCTGCTCGTTCCAGATCCCCGGGCTCCCCATGTTGGCAAAGGGAATGTTGGCGAAGATCGTTCCGAAGCCGATGGGGATAAGGAGCAGGGGCTCAAAACCCTTGGCTACCCCCAGGTAGACGATAAGAAAGCCCACCGCCACCATAAAGAATTCCTGCCAGCCGAAGACCGTAATGGGAAACCCCGAAGGGGTTATACCGGGAAGGATGTCGTTGATAAAGGCGTAGATTCCCGTGGTTTCGGCGATATTCCTGATAAAACTCTTGATCGATACCGAGGGAAGATCGGCGCTGCCGGGGATGATCCCGTCCAGGTTATGAATCGATGGGAGTTCGTCCAGGGAGGAAACGCTCTGGGCCTGGGTCCGGGGCGCAAACGCGGCGCTTACCAGGGAAAACGCCATGGCCCCGACGATGATCAGTAAACAGACTTTGGTTATCAGGACCGGATCTTTTTTTTGGTTTAACATGTACCCCTCCTTTAGCCGATTTGGGCGATGGGCTGCTGGGACGCTACCTGGGTCCCCGCGGGAACCAGGAAATGAACCGGACCGGCCGCGGTGGCCTTGATTTCCAGCTCCATCTTCATGGACTCGATAATGATGATCGTGTCGCCGCTGGTAACCTGGGTTCCCTCATCCACGGCGTAGCGGAGCACCGTGCCCGCCACCGGCGCGGGAATAACCGTCCCGCCGGCGGGAAGATCCGCCGCGGTGGCCGCGGAAGCGGGAACCCCGGAAACAGGGCCTTCGGGAGCCGCGGGAAGCTCTCCCACGGCTGAGCCGCCGATCTCCGCGATAGGCTGCTGGGACGCCACTTGGGTTCCCGGAGGAACGAGGAAATGAACCGGTCCCGCCGTGGTGGCCTTGATCTCCAGTTCCATCTTCATGGATTCCATGATCAGGATCGTGTCGCCGCTGGCAGCCTGGGTCCCCTCGTCCACCACGTAGCGGAGCACCGTGCCCGCCACCGGCGCGGGGATCGTCTGCCCGCCGCCGGACCGGGCCGGGGAAACTCCCGCCCCGGGAGCGGGCCCGCCGGGGGTCACGGCCACCGTGCCCGCGGGGGAAACCACCACCGCGTAGTTGGCGCCGTTAACGTTGACGTTGTATCTGGCCGCGGCGCCCTGACCGGAACCAGCCGCCTGGGCGGCGGGCTTTACCGCGAAGGACGCGGAATCCACCGGCCCCTGGGACCGCTTTTGGAAGAAACCCGGGGCCACCTTGGGGAACATCGCGTAGGTAAGGGCGTCTTCCACCGTTTCCGCCCCGGCCTTCTTCGCGTCCTCTTCGATTTTGGAGAATTCATTGGGAATCTTGTCCGCGGGCCGGCAGTCCAGGACCGAATCGTATTTGTTCTTTTCCAGGCCCAGCTTGACCAGCTCCGGATTGGCCGGAGCCGCCAGGGCGCCGTAGCGTCCGGTGACCAGGTCCGCGGTTTCCTGGGTAAGGTTTTTGTACCGGCCGAAGAGGACGTTGAACACCGCCTGGGTGCCGACAATCTGACTTGTGGGGGTAACCAGGGGGATGTACCCGCAGTCTTTCTGGACCACCTGGATTTCCTTCAATACCTCGTCGATCTTTTCCGAAGCGTTCTGCTCTTTCAGCTGGTTTTCCAGGTTGCTGAGCATGCCCCCGGGCACCTGGGACGCGAGGATCCGGGTGTCCGCCCCCAGGAAACTGGACTCGAATTTGGCGTATTTTTTCCGCACCTCCCGGAAGTACGCGGCGATGTCCAGCAGGGGGACAATGTCCAGGCCCGTGTCGAATTCCGTGCCCTTCAGGGCCTCCACGATGGTTTCCGTGGGGCTGTGGCTTGTTCCCATGGCCAGGGACGAAATCACCGTATCCAGGATGTCCGCCCCCGCTTCGGCGCCCTTGATCAAGGCGGCCACCGAAAGCCCCGTGGTCGCGTGGGTGTGAATCTCCAGGGGAAGATCAACCTTGGCTTTGATGGCCTTTACCAGGTCGTAGGTTTCGTAGGGTTTGAGGAGCCCCGACATATCCTTGATGCAGATCGAGTCCGCACCGAACTCCGCGTAGCGTTTGGCCAGTTCCGCGTAGATCTCCTTGGTATGGTAGGGGGTGGCGGCGTAGGAAATGGCCATCTGGACATGCTTGCCGGTATTTTTCGCCGCGTCCGCGGCTCGTTTAAGGTTTCGGGGATCGTTGCAGGCGTCGAAGATCCTGAACACGGAAACGCCGTTTTCCGCGGCCTTTTCCACGAATTTATCCACCACGTCGTCGGCATAATGCCGGTATCCCAGCAGATTCTGGCCCCGCAGAAGCATCATGATCGGGGTGTTGGGCAGCCCCTTCTTCAGGGTCCGCAGCCGTTCCCAGGGATCTTCGTTTAAAAAGCGGATACAGCTGTCAAAGGTAGCCCCTCCCCAGCCTTCCAGGGCAAAATAGCCGATTTTGTCCAGCCGCTCCAGGGCGGGGACCATATCGGCGGTGGTCATCCGGGTGGCGAACAGGGACTGATGGGCGTCCCTGAGAACCAAATCCGTTAGTTTTACTTTAGGCATGATTACTCCTTAATTAAAGATTACTGTTAGATAACACAGGCAGGCCGATAACGCGGATTTCACGAATTCATCTATATAAAATGGTTAGTTTAGATAGCAGTCCGTTAAATCTGTCTATTACCGGCTGTCTTAGTTTCCGGTTTTCCGGTATTCGGCCACCGCCGCGCTGATAGCCGCGGCCACCGCCGTTGTCCGGGCCGCTCCGCCCGTTCCGGCGGAGGGTTTGGGGGACCCGGCATTCTTATCCCCCAGGCTTTGTATGATCTTCCCGGTTACTGCTACCGCGATAACCAGGATAACCAAAAACCCAAATACCACTCCCATGCCAAGAAGGGACAAAACGCCGCTCTGTCCCAGCATGTCCGCAATAGTCATTCCACGATCCATGATTTCCTCCACAGTGATGCTAAAAAACCATAACCCGGATGACAAAAAAAATCAATCTGTCCGGCCAGACGGCGGGGTAAAGGGGTAAAGCCCAGGGGCTTTACCTTGGATTTTGAGCTCTTTTCGGCTAGATTATTTTTCCGGCCTCCGCCGTCCGCTTGCGCCCGCGGACAAGGCCAAGTATACTATAGAAATCATGGAAAAAGACGAAATTATCCGGCGGGCGCGGAGCTACATTGACAGGGAACAGGATCCCCATTTCCGGGGGGAAGTGGAACGGCTCCTGGAAGAAGACAACACCGGGGAGCTGGAAGACCGGTTTTACCGGGACCTGGAATTCGGGACCGGAGGCCTCCGGGGGATCATCGGCGGCGGCTATAACCGGATGAACGCCCTGGTGGTAAAAAGCGCCACCCAGGGGCTGGCCAACTATCTCCGCAAGGCTTTTCCTGAAAAGGCCGCCTTCCCCGGGAAGGCAGTTTTCCCCGAAAAGACCGCCAGGCCCGGCAGCTCGTCCGCGCCCGGCGGTTTATCCGCCGCCGGCAGCTTGTCTGCCGCCATTGCCTTCGACAGCCGCCATTATTCGGCGGAGTTTGCCGAAGCCGCGGCGCTGATCTTTGCCGCCAACGGGATCAGGGCCTACCTTTTTTCCGCGATGCGGCCCACCCCGGAGCTTTCCTTTGCCATCCGGCTCCTGGGCTGCGATACGGGGATCGTGATCACCGCCAGCCACAATCCCTCCCAATACAACGGCTACAAGGCCTACTGGAACGATGGGGCCCAGGTAATCCCCCCCCACGACAAGGGGATCATCCTGGAGGTGAACGCCGTCTCGGAAATAAAAGAGATAACCCGGGAAGAAGCCCTGGCCGCGGGGCTGCTCCAAATCATCGACAAAGAAGTGGACAAGCCCTACCAGGACATGGTAAAAAGCCGCCTCTTCCGGCCGGACCTGATCAAGGTAAAGGCGGGGGAGGTAAAAATCGTCTACACCCCCCTCCACGGTACCGGGGCCTTCCATGTGGAAAAGGTCCTGGGGGATCTGGGCCTGAGGGTGATCACCGTCCCCGAACAGCGGGAGGGGAACGGGGATTTTCCCACGGTGGCCTTTCCCAATCCGGAAGAAAAGGCGGCCCTGGACATGGCGATCAGCCTGGGGAAAAAAGAGGGGGCCGACGTGGTCATGGCCACCGACCCCGACGCGGACCGTTTCGGGATCGCCGTGCCGGCCTCTCCGGCGCGGTCCGGCGGGGGGGAAACGCCCTTTGTCCTGGTGACGGGAAACCAGATGGGCGTGCTGCTGGGGGATTATATCTTCCATTCCCTCGGGGAGCTGGGAAAACTTCCCCCCGGGCCCCTGATGGTCAACACCGTGGTAACCACGGGGATGCAGAAACGGCTGGCCGGCGGGTACGGGGTGGAATGTGTGGAAGTCCTGACGGGATTCAAGTGGATTGCCGACGTCATGCGCAGATGCGATGCCGGGGAAAAGGCGGGGACCTTTGTTTTCGGCACCGAGGAAAGCTACGGCTATCTGGTGGAAAACGAAGTCCGGGACAAGGACGGTATTTCCGCCGCGGCCCTCTGCGCGGAAATGACCCTCTACTGGCGGAGTAAGGGGAAAAGCCTTCTGGACCGGCTGAACGAACTCTATGTCCAATACGGCTACTGGCAGGAACTGGGGATCTCCAAATATTTCCAGGGACCGGAGGGACTGGGAATTATGAAAGGCATCATGGAAGAGTACCGCGGCAATCCCCCGAAAACCCTGGGGGGAATCGCCGTGAAGCGGGTCCGGGACATCAAGAACGGCGCGGACGGGCTTCCCCCCAGCGACGTGCTGCAGTTCTTTCTGGAAGACGGCACCGTGGTCAGCGCCCGGCCCAGCGGCACCGAACCGAAGATTAAATTCTACGCCACCTGCTGCGCCGAAGTGGGCGCCGGGGGCCTGGAAGCCGCCAAAGCGGAGGCGGCCCGGAAACTTGAGGCTATCAAAAAGGACATCCGCCAAGCCATTGGCGATTAGCCAATGGCCGTTACCGGGAATTAATCCGGCGGACTGGGATACAACACGGAGGCAGGCGGTTTTTGGAATCCTACGATTGGGCTGTTAAGGCATACCGGGAAGGGGCGGTTTTTACCGCCTTCGATATTGAAACCACGGGGCTGGACTCCAGGCAGGACCGGATCGTGGAATTCGGGGCGGTCAAATTTGACCGGCGGGGGCCCATAGTCCGGTATGCGGCGCTGATCAACCCCGGCATCCCCATGCCCGAAGAAGCGGGCCGGGTGAACGGAATTACCGACCAGATGCTGGCGGGCAAGCCTCCCCTGGAAGCGGTGTTCCCGGACTTCCTGGGACTGGTGAAAGATACGGTCATTATCGCCCATAACGCCCCTTTTGATATGGGTTTTGTGAA
>JAISBN010000068.1 GCA_031266175.1 Treponema sp.
TCCGTTGAGGGGATTCCCCTGCGGCTTGTGGATACCGCGGGGCTGCGGGAATTCGACGAACCGGGGGACCGGGTAGAGCGGATTGGTATAGAAAAAAGCCGGGAATTGCTGGACCGGGCGGATCTGGTGCTCTACGTGATTGACGGGGGCCGGGGGCCGGACGCGGCGGAATTGGCTTTTTTCCGGACCCGCGGCGAAAAGCCGCCGATCCTCCTGCTGTGGAACAAGGCGGATAAGGCCCCCCTGCCGGCGCGCTGGGCCGGAGCGGAGGAGGGTCTTCCCCCGCCGCTGCCGTTAAGCGCCAAGACCGGGGAGGGCCTGGCGGAACTCTGCAAGGCCGCGGCCGCGGCCCTGGAGAAGGGCGCCGGGGGACCGGAGCGGGGGGCCGGCGAAGGGGACGGCGGTCCGGCCCTGGGGAGCGGGCGGCAGAAGGAACTGGTGGACCGCTCCTGCGCCGCCCTGGAGGAAGCCCTGGATTTGGCGGACCGGGGGGAGGCCGCGGAACTGATCGCCCCCTCCCTGCGGGAGGCGGTTAACGCCCTGGGGGAGATTACCGGGGAGGTTTCCACCGCGGATATTCTGGAGACGATTTTTAGCAAATTCTGCGTGGGAAAATGAGGCCGCAACGGGCGTAGAGTTCTTCGGGAAGAATATAAACCGCGAGGGTACACAAAGGGCCGGATTCCCCGGCTTTCTCCGCAAGCCTGTACGCCTCCGGCTGGTAGATAGCAAAGACTAAACAGCCGGATATGGACGACTAGAAAAAAAGAAATACCACCACGGAGGACACGGAGTTTCACGAAAGAAAGCAGAATTTGTAACAAAAACTCCGTGTTTCTCCGTGCAACTCCGTGGTTTCTTCTTAAATACGGTAATCGTTTGTTAGTGGTTTTAGACTAATTAATCTACTAAACGGCCGGCCGTTTTGTCTGGCGGTAAATTTTTTACATGCGGGTTTTAACACAGTATTAGTGTTGCGCAGCCGATTCGGCGGTTTACCGCAAAACTCCAGCCGCAAATTTAATATTCGCGTAAGGGATCGCAGCGGAAATACCGGAAGCCCCGAAGGGGCTGAGGAATTGGAGCGAAGAGCCCGACCCCGCCGGAGGCGGGGGTACGCCCATAAAAATTTTGATTAGTATTACTGTCGGCTAACCTTTTACCGATCCGATCATGACACCTTTGATAAAGTACCGCTGCACAAAGGGGTACAGGGCGACGATGGGGACGGTGGCTACGATGATCAGGGCGTACTTCATAAGGTCCGCCATATAGACCATCCGCTCCAGCAATTCGGGGTCCTGAATCTGGGAAACATCAATACTAACGGCAATGAGGATGGACCGCAGCACTAACTGGAGGGGCTGCAAGGCCGGGTCCCGCAGGTACAGCATGGCGCTGAACCAGGAATTCCAGTGGGCCACGCCGTAGTACAGGCCGATGACGGCGACGACGGCCTTGGAAAGGGGCAGCAGGATTGTAAAAAAGAAACGGAAATCGCCGCAGCCGTCTATTTGGGAGGCCTCGATGAGTTCCTGGGGAATGGTGGACGCGAAGAAGGTGCGGGTGATGATCATGTTATAGGTGCTGACGGCCCCCGGCAGGACGACCGCCCAGATAGTATTGATAAGTTTGAGCTGGGTCACCAGGATGTAGGAGGGGATAAGGCCGCCGGAAAAAAACATGGTGATAACAAAGAGGGTCATATAAAAATTACGGCCCTGGAAATTTTTGCGGGACAGGGGGAAGGCGGCTATGAGGGTCATCATGACGTTAAGGGAGGTGCCTACCACGGTATACAGGATGGTGTTCCGGTAGCCGAGGAGTACGCTTTTATAGGAAAAGACCGTCCGGTAACCGTCCAGGGTCGGGTCCACGGGCAGCAGGACTACCCGTCCGGACGAAACCGCCCGGCCCGAAGAAAAGGAGGAGGATACCATGTAGATGAGGGGGTAGACGATGATTATCAAGAGGACGATCAGGGCGGCGTTCGTGAGGCCGTATAAAACCCGGTCTTCCGAAGAGGTCTTTACTTTTAAGGGTCTTGAACGCGGTTTTGTGTTCACCATGCGGAACCGCCTTTTTTGTTACAAGAGTCCGATTTCATTATCGCTCAACTTCCTGGCGGTCCTGTTTACCAGAAGCAGGACGCTGCAATTAATTACCGAATTAAAAAGCCCGATGGCGGCGGCGTAGGAAAAATTCCCCCCCGCTTGCAGGCCTACCTTGTATACATAGGTGGAGATGATCTCCGAGGTGCCGAGATTCAAATTGGTCTGCATGAGGAGCACCTTTTCAAAACCGATGGTCATGATGGAACCGAAACGGAGGATAAGCATGATGGCGGCGGTGGGGAGGATGGCCGGAAAATCTATGTGGATAAGCCGCTGCCAGCGGCTGGCACCGTCGATTTCCGCTGCCTCGTACAGCTCCGGGCTTACCGACGACAGGGCCGCAATATAGATAATCGTCCCCCAGCCCAGGTTCTGCCACACATCGGACCACACATAAAAATGCCGGAAGGTTCCGGCGACACCCATGAGGATATCGGGGTACCCGGCGTTGAGGAGCTTAAAAAAATACCCGTAGGCCCCGGCTACGGGGCTGAAAAAGGTGATCATCATGCCGACTAACACGACGGTCGAAATAAAGTGGGGGATGTAGGTCAGGGTCTGGACGATTTTTTTGAAGCCCTGGTTCCTCATGGTGTTCAGGATGAGGGCGAAAAAGATAGGCAGGGGGAATCCCGCCAGGATGAGGTACAGGGACAGGATAAGGGTGTTTTTCATTACCCGGGGGAACTGGTAGGAGCTGAAAAAGGTGATAAAGTGCCGCAGCCCCACCCAGGGGCTGCCCCAAATGCCCCGGGCGGGGGAAAAATTCTTAAAGGCGATCTGGACGCCGAACATGGGGTAATAGGCAAATATTAAGAGGTACAGCAGGGGCAGCAGCATAAATACATGGAGCCGCCAGTCGCGCTTAAAGTTCCTGATAAAAACGCCGCCCCGGCTTAAACCGGGGCTGTTGTATCCGGTTTTCAACATTACTACCCGACTGCCCGGTTACTTCCCGATGGTCCGGGTGTAGGCTTTTTGAGCCGTCTCCAGATATCGTTTAAGGCCCATTTTATCGAGTTCGGCCAGGTAGCTGTCCCAGTCCCGGTCCAAATTCATCGTCCCGGTGGCGAACAGGGACAGACATTCCGCCCGGTAGGTGTCGATGGTGCTCCGTATCTCCCGGATCGAATCTTCCTCTTCCTGGGTATACACGATGGTATCGACCGTTTCCGCCGCGTCCTTTCCGTCGTTTACGAATATCCGCTGGTACATTTTGTAGCGGGAGGCGGTCCAGGAGCCGTCGTCGAACCAGACGGCGTTGGCGATATCGTTTTCCTTGATAAACAACTGGGAAAAATTCATGGCCCAGTGTTTGTTCTGCGGGACTCCCCAGATCATGTTGATCTGCTGGAACCAAGCGGGCCTGTCCAGGTAGCTTCTGAAATTATCTTCCGGCCCTACCAGTTTCCAGTCCACCCCCTGCTCCCCGTAACGGGCGGTCATGGTGGTTTCCAGGTCGTAGACAAAATCCAGGAAGCGGAAGGCCGCCTCCGGATAGGCGCAGTCCTTGGTAATAAAAGACCCTGTTATGATAGCGGGGGGAAGCTGGGGATACCAGTTCACCCCCTTGGGGCCGGTCAGGGATACCTGGTAGGAATAATCGTAGATGGCCGGGGTTTCGGGCCGCAGCACCTGATTCTGATGGCCCGAAAAGAATCCCACCGTGGGGGTCTCGCCTTCGGCATAGGAGAGCAGGGGGAT
>JAISBN010000135.1 GCA_031266175.1 Treponema sp.
TATCCACGGTGCCAAAGAGTATCTCCCCCCGTTTTGCCCTTTCCCGGGCTCCCTCCACATGATCCAGGATCCATTTTATTTTGGTTCCCGAAAAATACGCGTCGGGCACAAGGCCGGTGGTTTTTTTAATATGATCCGAAAGTCCCCGCTTGACAAGTTCATCCACGATGTCCGCGGTACGGCGGCACTGCCAGACAATGGCATTGTAGATAGGCCGCCCGGTGATTTTATCCCACACTATGGTGGTTTCCCGCTGGTTGGTGATGCCGATGGAGGCTATGTCCGCCGCGGGAATCCCATATTGGGTGAGCAGCTCCATCATCACCGCGTATTGGGAGGAATAGATCTCCATGGGCTCATGTTCCACCCAGCCCTCATGGGGATAGATCTGGGTAAATTCCTTCTGGGTCATGCCCAGAATGTTCTGTTCTTCATTAAAGAGAACCGCCCGGGAACTGGTGGTTCCCTGATCCAACGCCAGAATGTACTTGCCCATAATTTCCTCCTTTACAATTTTTGTCCGCCCTCGGACAAGCTGGGATTATTCGGAAACTAGGGTTCCCGAACAATTCCTTATAACGCCCTTGTGGTAATAAGATCCACCCCGGTCCCGCGGATATTTTTGCGTATAACCTGTCCCCGGGAAACAGGAGATTTGAGTGTTATCTTCCCGATCTCTTTCATGACCTCGAAGACAAGCGCCTTGGGAACCGGCGCCGATGTTTTTACCGGACAGCGGCGGTACATGGCTCCGCTGATGGAAACCGTGGACGTAAGCACCCGCGTTGGATTTTGCAGTTCCGCCCTGCCGTATGCGATTCCCCGCCGGCATCCCTCTCCGGTCACAGCGTAATCATTCGTCTCGTCCACGGTAAGATGACAGCCCCGGGGGCAGATGATACAGATCAATTCGGTCATACTGTTTCTCCCGCGCTGATGGTAATTTCATGTTCCGCGTTCCTGAGTAATTCCGGCGATAGGGTGATGTGTTCCATCTCCCCCGGGGCCATGTGGAGCCGTTTGAAAGCGGCCAGATCTCTGCCGCCGGAACACACTCGTACCGCCCCGCCCCGGTAGATGCCCCGGACCCGGAAAAAAACATCTGTCCCGGAGCTTCCCCGCCGTATTGATTGGGGGACCGTATAGGAGACCCCCTCCCCGTTACAAAGCCGCAGCGCCGCGGCGGAGTCCGTCGTACCGGCCAGCACCCGATCCGCGGCGGCGGCCCCCGCCCGTTCTCCCTCGGCGCTGACAAAGTCCACGAGGTCATGAACATGGGCCGCGTTCCCGCAGGCAAAGATTCCCGGCGTTGCGGTTTCCATGGTTTCACACAGCTCCGGTCCTCCGGTACGGGGGTCAAGGGTTATACCCGCTTCCCGGGAAAGTTCGTTTTCCGGGATCAGCCCCACGGAAAGGAGCACCGTATCACAGTCAAGGGAAAATTCAGTCCCCGGTATGGGCCGGCGGTTTTCATCAACCCTTGCGGCGTTTACACCCTCGACACGCCGGCGTCCCCTAATCTCCGTGATCGTATGGGAAAGGTAGAGGGGTATCTTATAATCATGTAAACATTGAACGATATTCCGGTTAAGCCCCCCCGGGTAGGGAAGGATCTCCACGCAGGCCAGGACTTCGGCGCCCTCCAGGGTAAGCCGCCGGGCCATGATGAGGCCGACGTCCCCGGAACCGAGGATGACGATACGCCGGCCCACCATTCTGCCTTCCATGTTTACATAGCGCTGGGCCGCACCGGCGGTGAACACCCCCGAAGGCCGGGTTCCGGGAATTGCCAGGGCAAAGCGGGTCCGTTCCCGGCAGCCCATGGCGAGGACAATGGTTTTTGCCTCGATGATACGGTAGCCCTCCCGGCTTACCGCGTGGATACGATGGCCCTGGACGCGGCGCCCGGCGTCCGGAGCGGAACCACCGGGAACAATCTGTAACGCCATGGTATTCAGGCTTACTTCAATTGAGGTTCCGGCTAAGCTTTCTATAAAGCGGCCCGAATATTCGGGTCCGGTAAGTTCTTCCTTAAAGTAATGAAGCCCAAATCCATTATGGATGCACTGGTTAAGGATGCCCCCCAGTTCCTTGTCCCGTTCGATGACTAGTATGCTCCGCAGGCCCTTTGCGTATGCCCCCAGAGCCGCGGCAAGCCCCGCAGGCCCTCCCCCTATTACCGCAAGCTGATACTTATGTTCCAATGGAAGTTCCTTCCGCGGTAAGGATGTATGAACCTGAACGATCCTGTAAAATTTCCTCAGGCTCCAGGTTGTACCGATCCGCAAGCAGTTCCAGAATACGGGGGCCGCAAAAACCCCCCTGGCAGCGGCCCATGCCGGGATTGCAGCGGCGCTTTACCCCGTCCAGTGTACGGGGAGGAATGGGGGCCGCGAGGCTGTCGAGAATTTCACTTTCGGTGACGGTTTCACAGCGGCAGAGAACCCTGCCGTAGGCGGGATTTTTTTGTACCAGTTTAATCCTGTCCCCGGGGGAAAGATCCGCGAAGCGTACGCGGCGGCGGGTATCCACGGGATGTTCCTTTGGCTCCAGGGCAAGCCCCCCGGCGGTAAGCAGTTCCAGCAGCCGCTTCGCTATGGCGGGAGCGGCGGAAAGCCCCGGCGATTTGATCCCCGCGGCGTCAAAAAATCCCGGAGCGCCTTCGGCTCCGGCAATAATAAAATCATCCCTGTCCGCCGCTGCCCGGAGGCCGGCAAAATTCCTGATGTTGGCCCGGAAGTTTATGGAAGGGACGGATTTTTTTGCCTTCCCGGCCACCTCTTCCATCCCCGCGGCGGTAACGGCGGTATCATCTTCATCATCGCAGGAACCGGAATTGGGCCCCGCTATCAGATTGCCGTGCACCGTGGGGGCCACGAGCACTCCCTTTCCCGCCGGGGTAGGACACTGGAAGATGATGTGGTTTACCAGCTTTCCCTCACTCTTATCCAGGAGGTAGTATTCTCCCCTGTAGGGATAGATCTCAAAGGATTGGGGGGAGACCATATTGTGGATCTTTCCGCTATAGACCCCGGCGGCGTTGATCACATACCTGGCGTCGAAACTGTCTTTATCTGTAGTTACCCGCCAAAAAGTTTCAGCGTCCCCCGCTTTACCCTGCAGCCGCTTAAGGGAAATCACTTCCCGGTTCAAAAAAAGTTCCGCCCCGTTTCTTAGGGCGGTTTCCATCAGGGCAAGGGTGAATTCCCAGGGACTGATGATCATCGCCGTGGGGGCCAAAAGAGCCGCCCTTACATCCCCGCTGAGATTCGGTTCCAGCGCAAGCGCCGCGTCCCGGGAAAGAATTTCCATGTCCGGAACTCCGTTCCGCTCACCCCGCTCGAAGAGTTTCCGTAAATGCTGTTCTTCCGAAAGGCAAGTTTCGCGGGGCCCGGAGGAAAAGGCCAAAACCAGGGAGCCGCATTGCCGGTGGGGTATGTCAAGTTTAACGCAGAGTTCCCGGACCAGGCGGGAACCTTCCACATTTAACGCGGCCATAAGGCTGCCATGGGGAGGATCATACCCCGCATGGATAATCGCGCTGTTGGCCTTGCTGGTTCCCTGGGAGACATCGTTTTCCTTGTCGAGAACCGCCACAGACAGGGCTTTGCCGCGGATCTGATATTTTGAGAGTTCATAGGCGGCGGCGGCCCCTACAACGCCGCAGCCGATAATCAGCACATCAAACACGGTTCCTCCAAAAAAAAGAGCACAGCAAAACGACCATCGGTCATTTTGCTGTGCTCTTTAATCTCTCCAGCAATTCGACAAACAACAGAGGCGCGATCAGCGCCGCCCGCTACTACTAGTATATCACGGGGTGTACAATTCGGCAAGTTATTTTTGCCGGTTTTTTAATTTTTCTTCCCGGGAGGTTTTTCCAAAACCAGAATGGCTCACAGCAGCCCCGTATTTGAGGAAGAAACAGAAGATGCCCCCGATTCAAGGGCATTCCGCACATCCTCCTTATCCTCAATAAGCCCCCCGGCGATGATGGGCTTTCCCGCTATATGGGCGATTCTCTGGATAACCCGGGGAATTATGCCGGGAAGTATCTCCACAGCATCGGCGTACTCCAGGGGGCACTGCTTTTCAATATTCAGCAGAGCCATGGAATCGAGAACAAAAAAACGCTGGATCGTCAAAAATCCCAGAGACTTGGCATGCCGGATCAGGTTAGCCTTGGTGGAAAGAATACCGTCGGCCCGGGTATTTTTCCAAAGAAAGTCCGCCGCTATTTCCCGGGAGGCCAATCCTTCTATCAGATCGATGTGTACCAGGGCGAGTTTTCCCGCTTTCTTAATCCGTTCCACAATGTCCGTGATGGTAAGAATATCCCCAAAAAGGATAAAGACAAGCCCGCTGCTTTTTGCCGTATCCCCGGAAAGGGTTTTTTCCAGGCCTTCGTCCGATTTAACCGCCGATATAACCGGGGTATTGCGGAGCAGGGCGTAAAAATCATCAAGTCCCGGGATATACCGTTTTTTCAACAAGAGGGTTTCCATACGTCTGAGTATGCCCCCGCCGCCGGGAACTTGTCAAATGAGAATTCAAAAATAATTGAACGATTTTTGTTGACAGCCGGAAATTTCACATATACAATAAAGCGATATTTCGGTTTCTCTGAACCGCAGTGTATGCTCAAGAGAATGAGAGGGCATGGCAGACGATGGGTTTGTCATGTCCTTTTTTTATTGACCGCAGGTTCGAAGAACAAAAACCCGGCGGAAAGACCGGGTAAAAAACGAGGGCAGGAGGAATTGTATGCCGGAAAAGAAAGATCCCGTTATTAGGAAACTGTGTATTTCTGTTATTTTACTGCTGGTAAGTATGATCGGCGCACATTTTGTGCAGAATTCAGGAGCTTCCGTGGTAATCAAAGACCTGCGGTGGGAAACATCCCTGGGGCACGAGATGAGCGCCCTTCTGCTGATCCCTCCCAATGCCACGGCAAAAACCCCGGCGCCGGCGATTGTTACCAGCCATGGCTGGTACAATAACCGGGAAATGCAGGATTTGAATTATGTGGAATATGCCCGCAGGGGTTATGTTGTCATGTCGATTGATATGTACGGCCACGGCAATTCCGAAGCGCCAAGGGGTATAGAACCGAATACCTATTATGACTTTAGCCCCAATGAGTGGGACAAGCACGGTACGGGTATGTACGATGCGGTGCTGCTTATGTCAAGCTTTCCCTATGTCGATACGTCAAAAATCGGCATCACCGGACACTCCAACGGCGCCCGGGCGGTTAATCTTTCTATTGAAGATGATAACAAAGCTCCCCGGCCTCTGGTCGCGGCAGCGCTGCTGGTAGCAAATGATCCCATCTACCAGAATCCCGCTACCAATGAGTATTGGAATTTATACGGCAGCCGTGATGTGGGTGTAATCGCCGCCCAATACGATGAATTTTTCTTCCGCCGTCCATTTGCGGACGGTACGGTCAGCGTTCCCCGTACCTACATTACGACTCCCGATGCCCAGTCTTTCCTGCACTTTGGGGCAGACCCCGGCAAAAACAGCCTGGACAAGCGGACCGCGGGAACTATATACCAAGATCAGGTCGGCGGAAGCCAGGCCCTTAGGGTGATCTATACCCCGAATCAAATTCATCCCTGGAATCACTTTTCAAAAACCTGCGTAGCCAATGGGGTTGAATTTTTTGAGGCCGCGCTGGGAGCGCCGAACCCCATAGCTCCCGGCAATCAGATATGGCAGTGGAAAACGGTCTTCAATGTTATTGGTTTAGTGGGTTTTGTCTCGTTCTTGCTCAGCTTCACCCTGATGATGTTAAGAACCCCTGTTTTTGCTTCGTTAAAAGCGGAGAAACCGGTGGTGGCCCAGGAGGCTCCCAGGGGTCAGGGACTCGCGTGGTTCTGGGGAGGACTGGGGATTGCTTCCATTTTTTCCGCCCTTATCTACTTTAATGTTCTTACCTGGTCTATCGGTCATAAACCTTCGTTTTTTACCCAGTATCCGCCTTACGGCATAAGTTTGTGGGCGATGCTCTGCGGCGTACTTGCGATTATACTGATGATCCTGTCATACAAATTTTACGGGAAAAAGAACGGCCAGGATCTGTATGCCTCCGGCGCGCTGATACCCTTTGGGACGTTGTTAAAAACCATCGTCCTTGCGCTTTTTGCGGCTTTTGTAACCTATCTATGGGTCTTTATTGCCGATTTCTTCTTCAAAACAGACTTCCGTATTTGGGCATTGGCAATAAAAGCATTTACCGTGGATAAACTGATTGCCGCGATTCCCTATCTTCCGCTGTTCCTGATTTACTATGTGGCAAATTCTGTTTCCGTCAATGCCTTCAATAATAACCGGCTGGGAAACCGTGAATGGATAAACATAGCGGTTTTAGCGTTCTTTAACAGCCTTCCGTCGATAGTATTGGTGGTATTGCAGTATTCGGTTTTCTTCAGCAGCGGAGAAATGCTGTTTGCTAAATTCCCCCTGGGGCATCTGGGCGGCATTTGGCAGTTCCCGATTATCGTAATTCTTGCGATAGCGGCGGTAATTTCCCGGCGTATCTATAAAGAAACAAACAATCCCTATCTTGCGGGGATCATTAACGGTGTACTGGTTACTGTAATCAGCTGCAGCAACACCCTTACAATCCTTTAGCGCCTTGCCCAAAAATCACCATGGTGATTTTTGAGCTTGCACATAGAAGGCTGGGCAAAATCTAAAGGTTTTGCCCTGGAGGCGGATACGAAAGTACCGCCTCCTGTTTTCCTAAGCTTTGCGCCCGGAGCGATAACTTTGCCTACTGCCCGGATTTAACGTTACAGCTTCGACTCTTCCAGCTTTTTAAGCCTGCTCCGGTCCAAAACAATCCCCAGGTTTTTTTCCTGGGTGGGGATAACCAGTCCCTTGAGGCCGTTTTTTGCCCGGCGGAGGTATTTGACCTGGGTATAGTACAGATCCCCCCGGCCGGAGGCCCGGCCTTTGGAATAAAACAGGGCCAGATTACCCGCGTCCAGGAGGATCTCCAGGGGCACGGTTTTTCCCGGCCGGTGTTTGATAAACACGTAGGATCCTCCCCAATCCCGGACGTGGAGCCACAGGTCGCTGCCTTTAACATGACGGCGCAGGAGTTCGTCGTTTTCGCCGGCATTCCGTCCTACCAGGATAAGCCAGTCTCCGTCGGCAAAGGAAAGTCCCGGCCTCTTTCGGCCTTCTTTTCCCCGTTCCTCCCGGAGCGGAGTTCCTTTCCTGATTTTTTTAAAGAGCGCCTGTAGTTTCAGGGGATTGGTTTCCGCCAGCAGCCGTTCTTCCGTTTCCGTAAGCCGTTTTATTTCCCGTTCCCCGGCGGCTATTTCTTCCCGCACATCGCCAAGGCCGCTTTTTGCCTTGCGGTATTTTTCGTAGTAGCCTTCGGCGTTTTTCGCTGGACTTTTCCAGGGATCCAGTTCGATCCGCACCAGGTCCGGGGAGCGTCCGTCCGAATCCCCATCCGGGGAAAACCGCTCCGCCTCGAGCCAGGAAGCCCCCTCTCCGACGGCGCCGTCAAGCTGTTTGGCGATGTTTGCCAGAATCAGATCGCCGTATTCCCTGAACCGTTCCCCTTCCGCATAGTCCGCTTCCTTTTCCCGAAGCCTTTCCAGGGCGGCCTCTAACCTGATACGGCTTTTCCCCAGGGTACGCCGTATTTCTTCCCTTAGCTGTTCCAGGGAAAGCGCGCCCGAATGTTCCCTGTACCAGTCGTCCACCCGGCGGTTGAACGAACCGGAGCCGGGCAGATCCCGAACCTGGTACTCCCTTGCGGGACTCCGATCTGCGCTGTCAACTTGTTTGACGCCAGCAGTTTGTTTGACGTCGTCAACTTGCTTGACGCCGGAAGCCGGAGCGTTTTCCGGCCCGTAGGAAAAACCCGCTGTTTCCCCCCGTTTGGGGAGCCGCTTCATGGCGTCCAGGATAAGGCCCGCCGGATCGGTTACGATGACGTTGGCCGCGTTGGACCAGAGCCTGATGTAGATCCGGCAGGAAGTTTCCCCTCGTTTAACGGTGAGCCGGATAATCCTGTCATGTCCCAGCTGAACCGCTTCTTCAATACGACCGTTGATGATCCGGGATTTAAGGAACTCGGCAAACCGCAAAGGCTTTTCGCTTTTTGGCACGGGGCGGAAGGTCTCGTGGATTCTGCAAGCCCGGGGAGTTACGCATACCAGGATACAGCGGGCCCCCCGGGGGGTTCCGCCGTATACCTGGAGAGCCAGCACATCGTAGGTACTTTGGTAGATTTTTTGGATCTGCATACCCGGCAGGGCAAGTTCACGCAGAATCAGGTCTATCTCTTTCCAGTTCAGGGACAAAAAAAGCTCCTCTATAATAACTGCAATAACTGCACCCGGAACCCTTTTATGAATTTGTTTTTTTCGCTATCTTTGCCCAGGTGTCCCGGAGGCCCACCGTTTTGTTAAACACCGGCCCGTTTGCCGCCGGCTCCTTAGCCGCCGGCTCGTCTAATGCCGATTTATCCGCGCCGCTCTCATCCGTTTCCGGTCCGGCCTTGATCACGGGATCGTCCTTTACAAAATAGCCAAGCCGCTCAAACTGGAAGCGTTCGCCGGGGACCGCGGCGGCGAGGCATGGTTCGCCGTACGCCCCGGAGATTATTTCCAGCGAATGACCGTTAAGGTTATCCAGAAAAATACCGGGGGTTCCGTCGGAACGGAGGGAAGCCTCCATGGGTTTCTCGGTATTGAAAAGATAATCATAGACCCGGACCTGAATGGGCACGGCGTCCGCCGCGTTCAGCCAGTGGATCGTCCCCTTAACCTTGCGGTTATCCCGGGCGTTGCCGCCCCTGGTTTCGGGATCGCACGCGCAGTGAACGGTGGTAATGTTTCCCGCCGCGTCCTTGTCGCATCCCGTACAGGTAACGATGTAGCCATAACGGAGCCGTACCGAATTGCCGGGGAAGAGCCGGAAGTATTTGGGGGGCGGGGTTTCCTCAAAATCATCCCGCTCTATCCATAACTCCCTGCCAAAGTGAATGGTCCGCGTTCCCAGGCTTTCGTCTTCCGGATTATTTACCGCTTCCAGGTCCCCGGATAGTTCTTCGTTCCAGTTGTCAATGATAAGCTTTAAGGGCTTCAGCACCGCCATGGCCCGGCGGCTGGTTTTGTTAAGGTCTTCCCGAAGGCAGTATTCAAGGAAGGCAATATCCACGGTACTGTCGTTTTTGGCGACACCGATTTGGGAAATAAAATTCCGGATCGCCGCGGGAGTATAGCCCCGGCGGCGGAGGCCTGCCAGGGTGGGCATTCGCGGATCGTCCCAGCCCGAAACATATTTTTCCTGAACCAGTTTAAGCAGGTAGCGTTTGGAAAGCACCGTATGGGTCAGGTTAAGCCGGGAAAATTCAATCTGCCTGGAGGGGAACACTTCCGCCTCCCGGATAAACCATTCATAGAGGGGCCGGTGGATTTCATATTCAAGGGAACAAAGGGAATGGGTGATCCCTTCCCTGGCGTCCGACAGGGGATGCTGAAAATCGTACATGGGATAAATGCGCCAGGTATTCCCCGTGCGGTAATGGGCATCCCGCCGGATCCGGTACATCACCGGGTCCCGCATAAGCAGGTTGGGGCTGGCCATATCAATTTTTGCCCGCAGGGTTTTTTCACCATCGGCAAATTCCCCGGCCCGCATTTTGGCAAAGAGGTCCAGGTTTTCTTCCACACCGCGATCCCGCCAGGGGCTGTTCCTTCCCGGGGGAGTTTGGGTGATGTTGTTTTTGTCGGGAACCGCGGTCCCCCGGTATTCACTGATTTGTTCTTCGGAAAGATCATCCACATAGGCGCGGCCTTTTTTGATGATCCTTACCGCCAGGCCGTAGAGGTACTCGTAGTAATCGGAAGCGTAGTACTCCCGGTCTTCCCAGTCAAAGCCCATCCACCGGATGTCCCGCTTGATCGCCTCCACAAAGGAGATGTCTTCTTTTTCGGGGTTGGTATCGTCGAAACGGAGGTTACACTTGCCGCCGAACCGCTCGGCCATGACAAAGTCCACCATCATGGCTTTGCAGTGGCCGATATGGAGCCAGCCGTTGGGTTCCGGGGGAAACCGGGTATGGACATAGCTGAAACGGCCCGATGCCAAGTCTTCCTTGATAAAGCCGCTGATAAAATCAGCGGTTTCCGCAGCTTCCCCGCCGGGCTTGTCCGCCGGGTTGTTTATTTCTTTCATAGCTCAATGTCCTACGGTTTGGCCCTTTCAAAATCTTCAAAGGGTTTTAAAAACGCTCGGTTTAAAAATCGGTTACGTAACAAATGCCCAGGATCAGTACCGACCTAAGTGTCGCCTGGTCCCAGGGGCCCGCTGCAAGAAATCGTTCCAGCTGTCCGGCATACCACCAGAACAGCCCCAGCTGGCTGTCTATCCGTGAAGCATACTCCACAAAATCTTCCCTTCGGCTTTGGGGTCCGAAAAGAAGCCATGCCAGCTCTTCCAGAATAGCGCCAAACTCCGCCAGGGCTTTGTTATAATCCCCCGCTTCTATGAGGGCAATAAAACCGGGAATACGGTTTTGGAGTTTTTCCTTGCGATCTTCGTCGGCCTTTTCTACCCAGGTTTTTTGAATAAGCAAGTCAAGATTATTCTGAAAGGAAAGAAGGAATTTTTGAAGCTCCACCGGATTACCCCAGCCCGCGTCCAGCTTGCGGTAATCTGCCCCTACCCCCAGAACATCGGCGAATACCGAAACCGCGGCGGGATCCCTGGCCGCCGCCATTTTCGCCGGAAACAGGGCTTCGGCTGCCTGGCGGTATTCTTTGGGGACGGATTTACCGGGGCAGGATGGACAACACAGCATACTTTACCATGCTAAAAAGGGTGAAAAGTGTCAAGCATTACCCGGCCGCGGAGGGCAGGGTATCGCGGCAGCTGGCCGTCCGGTCCCGGATCTCGTTCCAAAGGGTTTCAAAAAAAACCTCCTGTACCAGCATTTCCGCGGCGCCTATGGCTCCGGAATTTTCCCAGGGCAGTACCTTGATCGTTACCGGCTCTCCCTTGATCCGGCCCGCAATACCGGCCCTGAGGCGATCAAAACATTCCCGGGGAGCGGTGGCAAATTCACCGTCAAAAATAAGTATCCGGGGATCCAGAACATTTACCATGTTGACGACCGCCGAAACCATATAGTCCACCGCCGTATTCACAATGGGCAGTATGGCGGGATCCTTCTGCCGGTACGCCGCCCAGATCGCATCCCGGATAAGGCCGTTCCGGCAATAGGGTTCAGGATCAAATCGGCCCTCTTCTATGACCGCATATACCTGCTCCAGGACGGCCCGGAACGAGGCGTACACCTCAAGGCAGCCCTTGTTACCGCAGATACAGAGGGGGCCGGCGGGATCCACCACGGTATGACCAATCTCTCCGGAAGCCCCGTGATCGCCGTAATAGAGTTTGCCGTTTAACAGCAGGGCGCTTCCTATGCCATAGGACCAGCGGATAAGAACCACATTGCTGTCGATCATCATTGCGTACTCATCCGGCGGCATACTGTTAAAATGGATCATCAGCATACAGTCCGGATCGTGAAAAATCGCGGCAGGCACCCCGAACCGCTCACCGATAAGCTTCAGCATGTTCCCGGGAAAGACGCCGGTAAAATGATACACCGCCAGGGGCTTTCCCGGTTTCGGATCGATAAGGCCGGGCATGGAAAAACCAACCCGCTTAATCTCCCGGGGCGTTTGAACCGAATGAAACAAGCGCTCCAAAAGATCAAGGATGTTTCCAAATACTTCGGAGGCATCCCGGTTTTTCAAGTCTACTGTGGCGCTGTAAAGGCGAAAACCGTCCAGGGCAACAACCACGCCGGATAAACAGTTCATCTGGACATCCAGGCCCAGGATCCAGTTCTTTTTACGGTTAACGGCATAGGAACTGGGATTACGGCCCTTGCTTATTCCCCGGGGGCCGGAACATTCCACGATGATTCCCTCCGCTAAAAGCCGGGCGGTATAATTGGAAATACTGCCCCAGGACAGCCCTGTATATCTTTGCAGATCCTTCTTGGCAAGGGGCCCATACCGGCGTATATAATCCAACACCCGGTACAGGCTGCTTGCAGCTCCGGCAATATTGGTGTTTTTTGAACTCACCCGCTTTACCGGCTATTTTCTGCGAATGTTTTTCCGTATATCAAAGCCGACGGCGGCGATGATGATCAGCCCCTTGATGATATTCTGCCAGTATGGGTTAACACCGATAAACGTCAGGCCGTAATTGATAATGCCGAATACCAAAACCCCCAGGATCATGCCGGGAATAGTGCCAATCCCTCCGGTATTGGAAACACCCCCCACGACGCAGGCGGAAATGGCGTCAAATTCATAGTTAAGGCCATAGGCCGAAGTTGCGCCCCCGGTCCGGCTGCATTCCAAAAAACCCGCGATGCCATACAAAGCTCCCGCCAGGGTATAGACCCCGATAAGGTTAAGATCAACCCGGATACCGGATACCATGGCCGATTCCTGATTTCCCCCCACGGCGTACACATTCCGGCCAAACCGCAGTTTCGACAGGATAAACCAGCAGATACCGCAGATAATCAGCGCAATAATGATAATAATCGGAATACCCAGTCCCTTGATCAACCCCGACCCCAAATAGGTAATGTTTGGCTTGACGCCCCCGATGGGCTGGGATTTATTGGGGGGAATATCAAAGTACAGCAAATTGATCCCCCACGCCATTATCTGGGTTCCCAGGGTAACAATGAAGGGAACTATTTTAAACTTGGCTATAACAAAGCCGTTAAAGAAACCCAACAGCGCTGCGGCGGCCACTGCGGCCAGGAAGGGGAAAATAATGGAGATATTCCCCATCTGGGGATAAAACCGGCGGCCGTATTCCATGGTCTGCCCCAGGGAAGCGGTAAGGACCGCCGCCAGGCCGACAATGCGTCCCGCGGAAAGATCCACCCCCGCGGAAATAAGCACAAAGGTCATACCGCAGGCTATAATAAGCCGGGTAGAATTTTGAAGGGCCACATCCCGCAATACCTGCAAAGAGAGAAACCGGGGATTGATGATACTGATAATTACGATTAGCAGAAAGAGCGCCAGAATAATAACCTTGTCCCCTGCCCACCGGACAACTTTGTTAACGCTTTGATTGAGTACCATATTATTCATGCCAGATCCATCCTTTACTTAACCATGAATTTTGTTGCCAGTTTGAGAATATTCTCCTCGGTAATATCTTTTCCGGTTAATTCCCCGGTTTTGCGTCCTTCGCACATCACCAGTACCCGGTCAGCCATGCCGATAAGCTCCGGCATTTCACTGGAAATAAATATGATGCACTTTCCCTCCCGGGCCAGATTTTCAATGATTTTGTAAATTTCGTATTTTGCCCCCACGTCAATGCCCCTGGTGGGTTCGTCCAAAAGCAGGATGCTCGGATCCGTTTCCAGCCACCGGGCGATAAGGGTCTTCTGCTGGTTTCCCCCGGAAAGGGAATTAATCGGGGTCCGCAGGCTGGGGGTCTTAATGTTCAACTGGTCTATACTACGTTTGGCAATAGTATTGCACATGGCGGAATTAATATAGCCCAGAAACCGGGAAAGTTTTTTGTAGCTGGCGATGTAAATATTTTCCGCCACGCTTAACACGGAAAAGAGGCCCTGTCCCTTGCGGTCTTCGGTAAGAAGGGCAACCTCATTGTCCATGGCGCCCTGGGGAGAATGAATCTTTATTTCCCTGCCCTCCAAGTATAGGCGGCCCGCCTTAACAGCCCGGAGGCCGAAAATTGACTCTATCAGCTCGGTGCGCTGAGCCCCTACAAGACCGCCAATGCCAAGCACTTCTCCCGAACGAAGCTCAAAAGAAACATCCTGAAAGCTGTTGTCATGGATCGAACTGTAACCCTCAACCCGCATGTAGACTTCACCGGGAGTGTGATTCCGGGGCGGAAAGCGGTCGGTCAAATCCCTGCCTACCATTTTGGAAATAATCATGTCCTCGGAAATATCATTGATAGGCCAGTTCCCCACGGTTTTGCCGTCCCGCATAATGGTTACTTCGTCGGAAATGCGCTTAATCTCGTCAATCTTGTGTGAGATGTAGATGATGGAAACCCCTGCGGCCTTAAGATCGCCAATCAGTTTAAACAGATGATCCACTTCCTCCCCTGTCAGGGAGCTGGTGGGTTCATCCATAATGATGACTTCCGCGTTAAAGGATACGGCCTTGACAATCTCGATAGACTGGATATGGGATACCGAAAGGGTTTTAACGATCGCCCGGGGATCCAGCCTGACATTGAGCCTTTCCAGCAGTTCCCGGGTATCCTGTTCCATCTTTTTAAAATCCACCACAAAATTTTTACCCGGAAGGCGGCCCAGCCAGATGTTCTCCATCACCGAAAGATGGGGTTCGGGATGGAGCTCCTGGTGGATCATGGCAATCCGATCATGAATAGCGTCCAAGGTGCCGGAATAGTGCACCGGTTTTCCATTGTGGATGATCTCCCCCGAATCCCGGCTATAGATGCCAAAAAGACACTTCATCAAGGTACTTTTACCGGCGCCGTTTTCGCCCATAACCGCATGGACCGATGCAGGCCGTACTTTAAGCGAAACATTATTCAAGGCCTGTACACCCGGAAACGCCTTGCATATACTCAGCATTTCCAACACATATTCATTACCCTGGCCCATCTGAACGGCCTCCTCCAATCTGTTCTTTGTTGTACAAGAAACAATGCGCAGAATCAACCGGGCTGTGCTAATTCGCGGGCATGGGGAACAACAGCTCTCCGTGCCCGCAGAAACACACAACGTGGTCTTTAAAGATTAGAACTCTGCCAGATTATCCTTGTTTACCGCCACATAGGGAATCCAGACATAGTTGCCGTCCAGCTTATACCCAAGGGAAGCGTCGGTGGGCGCTTCGCTATTGGCTAAAATGTTGCAGAGCTGAACCACGGCGTATCCCTGGTTCTTGGCGTCATTCAGAGCGGTGGCAAGCATGGTTCCGTCGGCGATGGCGCCTTTACCGGCTTCGGTGGCGTCTACGCCCAGGACGGGCATATATCTGTCGCCGGAAAAATATCCCTGGGCCTTGAGGGCTTCGATGGCGCCCAGGGCCATGTCGTCGTTATTGGCGAAGACCGCTTCGATATTGGGGGTGGAAGCAAGGAAGGTAGCCATAACGTCCTGACCCTTAACCCGATCCCACATGGCGGTATTCTGGGCTACGACTTCAAAGGGAACGCCCCGTTCTTCAAGGGCTTTCTGGCAGTATTCGGTCCGCAGTTCCGCGTCCTGGTGGCCCGGTTCGCCGCTGATAATAACAATCTGGAGCTTGCCGTCACCGTTTCTGTCAACGCTGCTTTTGTTGGCTTCCCAGTACTCGGCCATGGCCCAGCCCTGCTGTAGTCCCGATTCTTCGGCCTTGGCGCCCACATAGTACACCCCTTCTTTCCAGAGATCCATGGCTTCGGGGAAGGGTTCCGTATTAAAGAACACCACGGGGATACCCGCGGCTTTAGCCTTGTTGATAACCACATCTGCCGCGGAACGTTCCTGCATGTTCACCGCCAGGGCGTTATACTTCTTGGTGATATAGATATCAATGTTGTTGTTCTGGGTTACCTGGTCGGCCTTACTATCGGTAAAGTCGATGGTGATACCCAGGTCGTTGCCCTTAACCTGCATATTGTTCCGCTGCTCGGTTAGGTAAGTATCGTCGTACTTACGGATAGATGCGCCGATAGTGATAGCCCCTCCTTCAGTCCCGCCGCTGTTGCTTCCGCCACACGAGACAATGCTGAACACCATCAAAGCCGTTAAAACCAGTACAATCACCTTTTTCATTTGTTCCTCCTCATACCTTAACAAAATATTTTAAGGGAGCCCCAGGGGCTCCCCTGTTGCCTTTGGAAATCTTTACGCTTCCGGCAGCTGAAGATAATCTTCATACTCCACCGGTTTAACCGGGGCAAGGGCCAGCCAGGACATGGCTTCCATAACCTCTTTGGAATAGTCGCCGTAGACCACGGGGTAATGGTGGGAAAAATGCTGTACCAGGATGGTATTGACAAAATCCCTGGCGCTTATGCTCTTTCTGTTCAGGGTAAGGTTTCCCACCCAGCCCCGGGAGCCGCAGAAACTCTTTTTGGGGTAGTCGATAATATTACCCCCCGCGAGGAACATCTGATCCCACTCCCCGGCAAAACGGGCGATGGTAACCGGTCCGGAATCAAAAACCATATCGTGGGCCACACCGCAGCCCCTGGGGGGCTTGCCCTTTTTATGGGCCATACCACTGTAGTTTGCCCCCAGTTCATAGCCGTTCTTCCTGCCGAACCGTTCCGCCGCCGGACCGCAGTGCCACAGGAGTACGGTATTGTCCGCTTCATCAAAGGCGGACATGTCCATCAGCATGGTCACATCCTCCGCGATATAGCGGAGGAACAGCATGCTGATGGCGCTGGTCAGATCGCCTTCGCAGGCGGCCACGATCCCCTTTTCGTTCAGGTTGGCAATGGTAGAACAGACGCTGAACTGGAATTCATCCTGGAATTTGGGCCAGCAGGAAATGGCCAGGGCATCGTATTTGGTGGAAGCGAGAAAATCGTCATAGGCCTTTTCAAAACGAGCCGCCTGGACAAGCCAGGGTTTGGCAATATCCTGAACGACTTTTGCTCTGCCGGTAATCCGGTCAATGTAGGGCTGTATCTCCGCGTCCCGGTAGCTGACTGCCCGGTCCCGGATCTCGTTCCACTCATGGAGCCGGTTGATCCGTATCCCCGGAAGGCGGCGAATAATTTTACGCTCATCGTCGTACAGATCGTTAAATCCCGGAGCAATTCCCCCGATAAGGGCCACGCTGGAATTCCGGAGCCGTTTTATGGCCCGCAGGGCTCGGACCGTGACGGTAAACCGGTCCATAAACAGGGGATCTCCCACATCCCCGTAAAACCACTTAAGGGGAATTTTGTCTTCGTTCAGGTAGTGGCCAATGATACCGCTGTACATGTTAATGCTGCAGAAACTGTTAAAGGGCACGGGGCCGTCCTGGGCAAACTCCGGTATAGCCCACAGCCCCAGGACCGCATTCCGCACCTTGGCAAAGATCGGGGCCAAAAATCCCGAGGAATAGCTGGTATTCTGCAGCAGAACCATGTCTACTCCCTCTCCTTCCAGGGTTCCGGCCGCTCCGTGGGCGTCTTCGGGAGTGATAACCGGTTTGGGATAGACATAGAGGGTATAGCCCAATGTTGTCCCCAGACTGTCCAGTTCTTTCGCCATCCGGGCAAATACTGCTTCCTTATCGCCGAAAAAACTCAATTGGGAAGAACCGACCAACCCTATCTTTAAAGAATCTGCCGCCATGCCACAGCCCCTTTTATCAGTCATTGATAAAATGAAATTTTACTATGACTTATCCAATAAGTCAAATTCTTTTTTTCAAAAACGCAAAGAAATTTTTAAGCCCTCCAAAACGTTTGATTTCCCATTGTTCACCGTTTCATGGGTTTACTTGTTTCACGGGCATCTTGACATAACTCTATTCTGAAATATAGTTATCCCATGGATACTCCAGCGGATATACTCTGCATCGGCGAAATAGTTATTGATTTTACCCCCGGACGGGAAGAAGCTTCATATATCCGCCACGCGGGAGGGGCTCCGGCTAATGTGGCCATTGCCTTTTCCCGGATGGGGGGCCGCTCCGCTTTTTGCGGGAAAGTAGGGGACGATCTTTTTGGGGAATACCTCCTGGGGGTGCTGCGGGATAACGGGGTGCTGGTATGGTGCGGCGAGCCGGCGGGAGACGCCGTCACCACCATGACCTTTGTAACCCTTAGCGACGGCGGGAACCGTTCTTTTACCTTTGCCCAAAAGACCGGCGCCCATCTGTTTTTGAACAAAGCGGACATTACCCCCGAAATGATACAAAAGGTAAAGCTGGTGCACACCGGTTCGTCCATGCTTGCCGGGGGAACCGCCCCGGAGGCGGTTCTGTACGCCCTTAAGGCAGCCAAAGAGCATAAGCTGCCGGTCAGTTTTGATCTGAATTACCGGGCCCTTCAATGGAAAAGTCCCGGGGACTGCCGTGATCAGGTTGTCAAGATCCTTCCCTATGTGGATTTCCTTAAGGTCTCCAGCGAAGAGTCCTTTTTATTCGGCGGGGACGGGGAGTTGGCCCGCGTCATGGAACGGTACGATATTCCCCTGCTGGTCCTGACCAGGGGAGCCGGCCCCAGCAGTGTTTTCTGGAACGGCCAGGAATGGCAGAGGCCTTCGGTACGGAAAAACGCCGTGGATACCACCGGCGCGGGGGATGCCTTTTGGGGAACGTTCCTGTATACCCTGCTGTCGGAGGGAGTCCGGAAAAGGGAGGATCTCTCCGGGGCAGCCATCGCCAAAGCCCTGCGTTACGGCGTGGCGGCGGGGGAACTGGCGATCCTTAAACCCGGAGCCATCCCGTCATTGCCGCTGAAAGCAGACGTGGAGGAAGCGCTGGCGCTGTATGAATAAACAGGACCGTTTTTGGGATACGCCCCTTATCTTTTCCCCCTCGCTTATCTGTCTTGATCCCTGCAACCTTGAAAGCCAGGTGCGGCTTCTGGAAAGCGCCGGCATAGAAACCCTGCACATTGACCTGATCGACGGCCACTTTAGCCCCAGCATGCCCCTGGGCCTGGAAACCGTCAGGGCGCTGCGAAAAAAAACCCGGCTCCGTTTTGACGCCCATGTCATGACGGAAAACAACGGCTTTTTTATCAAAGAACTTTTAGACACCGGCGTGGACCAGCTTATCTTTCACATGGAAACGGAAAAACATCCGGACGCCGCGTTAACAGCCATCAAAAACAGCGGCGTCCGGGCCGGAGTGGCCCTTAAGCCCTCAACGCCCCTGTCGGTTCTGGAGTATGTCATAGAAAAGTGCGATACGGTGATGCTGATGCTGATCAACCCCGGCTATGCGGGAACCAGCGCTGAAAAACAGGTTCCCTACGCGGAGCGGAAGATCGGCGATCTGCGCCGGCTTATCAACGAAAGAAAGCTGCCGGTTAAAATAGAACTGGACGGAAGGATCTCCAGGGAAAATATTGCCCGGTATGGAAAGGGGCTGGCGGATATCTTTGTCATAGGAAGCACCTGCCTTGGGCCGGATCGTATGGAGACCGACCTGGGGCAGCTGCGGGAACTGCGGGCCGGAATAACGGCGGAAAGCCCGGGAGCGGAAAACGTATGAGTGAAGAACCCTTTGTCAGATTCAGGACCATGATCCTGGGGGAAATCGGAGCGGCCCTGGCGGAAACGGACCCCCGTTCCGTGGAAGAGCTGACCGACCGCATTTTAGGGGCGAAAAAAGTTTTCTGCGTGGGCGTGGGGCGGGTACTGCTTTCCCTCCAGGCCTTTACCAAGCGGCTGGCCCATCTTGGCGTGGACGCCCATTTTGTGGGAGAAATTACCGAACCGGCGATAACCAAAGAGGATCTGCTGATCGCCGGATCGGGCAGCGGGGAAAGCCTTTTCCCCCTTTCCATTGTCCGGAAAGCAAAAAGCCTGGGGGCAGCGGTAGCCCACATAGGGTCCAACCCCCGAAGCGCCATGGCGGAGTATACCGACGTGATGGTCCGCGTCCCCGTCCGTACCAAGCTGGCGCTGGAAGACGAAATCAGGTCCGGGCAGCCCATGACATCCCTCTTTG
The DNA here is from genome assembly GCA_031266175.1 of Treponema sp. Classification (GTDB taxonomy): domain Bacteria; phylum Spirochaetota; class Spirochaetia; order Treponematales; family Breznakiellaceae; genus JAISBN01. Next base: position 19,701 of record JAISBN010000135.1, read on the forward strand.
AACAATCCCTGCTGATCCTGGGTGATATTATTGCCTGCGTCATCATCGAGAAAAAAGGGCTTGATCTGCATACACTCTGGCAGTTCCACGCGAACCTTGAATAGGAGGACCCCATGTCCGAAAAATCCCTGGCGGCCTATGTGGGCAGCATGCAGCAGCTTGCCGGCGTCCGTCCCATCACCTATACGGAGGGACGTTCCGGCGGGATGAAGGCTTTTGAAGTAACGTGCGGCCCGTTCCGGTTTACCGTTATGGCGGATAAATGCCTTGATATCGCCGACTTCAGCTACCGGGGGATCAATTTTGATTTTCTGTCAAAGCCCGGCCTGATGGGACGGAATCATTTTGACACCCACGGGCGGGAAGCCCAGCGCAGCATCATGGGGGGGCTCTTTTTTACCTGCGGCCTGGAAAATATCTGCCCGCCCTGTACCGACGGCGGAATCAACTACCCCATGCACGGCCGCCTGCGCACCACCCCCGCGGAACACCTCTCCGCCGACGCCGCGTGGGCAGACGGCGAATACCGGATCTCCCTTTCCGGCGAGATCCGGGAGGCGGAGCTCTTCGGCGAGAACATGCTGCTGCGCCGTTCCATTACCACCGCCCTGGGCAGAAAAGACATTGTTATTCGGGATGTTTTTAAAAACTGCGGCTACGAAACCCAGCCCTTTATGCTGCTGTACCACTTTAATTTCGGCTATCCCTTCCTGAAAGAAGGATGCCGCCTGATCCTGCCCTCCGTAAAAACGGAAGCCCGGGACGCCGCGGGGGATCTGTCCCGGTGGAATGTCATGGACCCGCCCGCCGCCGGCGCCGGTGAACAGGCCTTTATCCACGAGCTCCGCGCCGACGCGGAGGGCAATACCTTTGCGGCGCTTGTTAATGAAGATCTCCGGATGGCGGTAAAGCTGTCTTTCAATAAAAAGTACCTGCCCCGTTTTATGGAATGGAAATCCACCGCCGCCGGGGACTATGTGATGGGCCTGGAACCGGCCAACAGCAGCATCTTTGGAAGGCTGGAGCAGAAAAAACAGGGCCTGCCGGTGCTGGAACCCTTTGAAAGCCGGGGGATCGAAATAAAACTGGAAGTGGCGGATGGGCCGGAAGAAATAAAGGCCCTTCAAAGCCACCCGCTGCTGCACCAATAGGAGTTATCATGAACGCCCCGCGTTCATGCTCGACTTGCCGCCGGCGGCGGACGCCGGCGCCGTTTTTTATAGGAGGTTACTATGAAACGTTCGGAGATCAATGGACAGTTAAAAAAAGCTACCGCGTTTGTCGAACAGCTGGGATTCCGTCTTCCCCCCTTTACGTACTGGACGCCCAAAGACTGGGAAAGCAAAGGGCACGAATATGACGAGATCAGGGACAATATGCTCGGCTGGGATGTAACGGATTACGGAGAAGGGTGCTTTGAAAAACTGGGACTGGTGCTGGTGACCATCCGCAACGGAAACCAGCACAAACAGAAACAGTACCCCAAGCCCTACGCGGAAAAGATCTTCATCCTTGGGCAGAACCAGGTATCGCCCATGCATTTCCACTGGATAAAAATGGAAGATATTATCAACCGGGGCGGCGGAAACCTGCTGGTACAGCTGTACAACAAAAATGAAGACAACAAACTGGCGGATACCGATGTGCTGGTAAAGCAGGACGGAAGGAGCTATCACCTGCCCGCGGGATCAAAAATAAAACTAACCCCCGGCGAAAGCATCTCCTTCGAAAAAGAAGTGTTCCACGAGCTTACGGTAGAACCCGGAACGGGCGCGGTCCTGGCCGGTGAAGTAAGCCAGTGTAACGACGACAACACGGACAATTTCTTTTTACAGCCCCTGGGGCGTTTCCCCACAATAGAAGAGGATGAACCCCCGTTCAGGTTGTTGTGCAACGAATATCCCCCCGCCGGGGATTAAAGTCCGCGGACTTTTCTAAAGACCCTGGCCCGGGGGGAACGCGCTGCTTTCGCCAGCATGCCAAAATCCGCCATGGATGGCGGATTTTGGCACCGTTAGGGCTTGAACCGTTTGAGCCGCAGCGCGTTGGTCACCACCGATACCGAGGAAAGGCTCATGGCGGCGGCGGCAAAGATCGGGTTAAGGAGCGGCCCGCCGAAGAGGTAGAGCGCCCCCGCGGCAATGGGAATCCCCAGGGTGTTATACCCGAAGGCCCAGAACAGATTCTGCCTGATGTTCCTGATGGTTTTTCTGCTGAGGGTAATCGCCGTGGAAACATCCGTAAGGTCGCCGCGCATCAGGACTATGTCCGCGGATTCCATCGCCACATCGGTACCGCTGCCGATGGCAATGCCCACATCCGCCTGGGCCAGGGCCGGCGCGTCGTTGATGCCGTCCCCCACCATGGCGACAAAGCGCCGGCCCTTTTCCGCGCCGGTTTCCCCCTGCAACTTTTTGACTTCCGCGGATTTGTCCTGCGGCAGTACCTCGGACAGCACCCGGTCAATCCCCACCTGTCCGGCGATGGCCGAGGCGGTTTTGGCGTTGTCGCCGGTGATCATGACCACCTCGATCCCCATCCGGTGAAGGCGTTCGATGGCTCCTTTGCTGGAAGGCTTTACCACGTCGGCCACCGCGACAATTCCCGCCATGGTTCCGTCCAGGGCGGCGTACATCGGGGTCTTTCCTTCCCCGGCCAGCCGGTCCGAGTCGGCTTCCAGTTCACCCAGGGCAATCCCCCGCTCGTCCATGAGTTTTCTGTTTCCCGCCAGAATACGGCGCGGGGTCTCGCCTCGGGGAGGTGCCGCGTCTGCTGCCGCCGGGCCGCCGTCCGCTGACGCGGACGGATCCGCGGCCCCGGTTTCCGCCGCCAGTTCCGCCTCGATGCCCCTGCCGGGGATTGCCTCAAACCGGGAAACCGTAAACAGTTCCAGTCCCCGCTCCTCCGCGCCGGCGGCGATTGCCTCTCCCAGGGGATGTTCCGATCCCTTTTCGGCGGACGCGGTGATCCGCAGCAGGTAGTCCGGGTCAATGCCCGGCCGGGTTACAATGTCGGTTACCTTGGGTTTTCCTTCGGTGATGGTCCCGGTTTTGTCAAAGACGATGGTCCGGATCCGGTGGGCCGTCTCCAGGGCTTCGCCGCTTTTAATCAGGATGCCGTTTTCCGCCCCCTTGCCGGTACCCACCATGATTGCCGTGGGGGTGGCAAGTCCCAGCGCGCAGGGGCAGGCGATGACCAGGACGGAAATAAAAATCGTCAGCGAAAATTCCAGCGCCGTTTTTCCGGCGGGCAGGGTCACCAGCCCCGCGGAGACCGCGGCAAACCAGGCGATCCCCGCCGCGGCAGCAATCACGCAGACGATGGGCACAAAATACCCCGCCACAATATCCGCCAGCTGCGCGATGGGCGCCCTGGAACCCTGGGCGTCTTCTACCAGTTTGATAATCTGCGCCAGGGCGGTATCGCCGCCGGTTTTTTCCGCCCTGAACCGGATAAGGCCGTTGCTGTTTATCGTGGCCCCGTAGACCTTGTCCCCCTGCTTTTTGTCCACCGGCATACTCTCCCCGGTCAGCATGGATTCGTCGATGGCGGTATGCCCTTCGGTGACCGTCCCGTCCACGGGGATCTTTGCTCCGGGCTTGACCAGGATAATGTCGCCGGGGACTACTTCGTCAATGGAGATTTCCCGTTCCGTTCCGTTTTCAATAATGATCGCCGTCCTGGGGGCCAGGCCCATGAGCTTTTTAATCGCCTCGCTGGTCCGTCCCTTTGATACCGCTTCCAGCGATTTGCCCAACAGGATCAGGGCGATGATCACCCCCGCGGTTTCAAAGTACAGGGAATCCACCGCGTGGAAATTCCCCCGGCTAATCTGGAACAGGTTATAGACGCTGTATATCACCGCGGCGGAGGTGCCGACGGCGATCAGGGAATCCATGTTGGGGCTTCCGTGGATCAGGTTCCTGAACCCGGCGGTATAAAAGCGGTAGCCCACTCCCACAATAGGAAGAACCAGAATCAGTTCCGTCAGGCCGTAGACCAGGGGAAAGTGCATCGGCGCCAGGGCTTTCGGGAAGGGCAGGACAAACCAGGAAGAGTCCCCCATCATGGCCGACAGCATGGGGGCCATGGCAATGTAGAGCAGGGGCAGCCCCAGGGCCGCGGCGGCGATGAACTTTCTCCAGAGGGTTTTAATTTCCCGTTCCTTCCGCAGCTTGTCTTCGTCGGAACCGGAAAGATCCAGGGCCTTATACCCCGCCTTTTCGATGGTTTCCTTGATTGCGGAGATCCTGATGGTTCCCGGATCGTAAACCACCGCTGCTTTTTCCGTGGCCAGGTTTACCGTCACGGTTTCAATTCCCGCCAGTTTTCGTATGGCCCTTTCAACCCTGGATGAACAGGCCGCGCAGGTCATTCCCCCCACAGGGATGGTTACCGATTGCATAATGTGCTCCTCATTTAAAAATACGGAATTATATTCCGCAAAAATATGTACGCTGAAAAAATTAAAATACGAAGTATGTTAATTCCTTTTCCACCGGGCAAATACTTCCCGGGCCCGGACAAGATATTCCTTCGGGATGATGATGGTCGACGCGGTGACCGTCTTATACTCCTTAGGGATTGGAACGGGATTACAGCCCCCGGACCTGACTTCCACCTGGCTCATCCTGAAACGCTTGCCGCAGTTCTGGCAGACCAGGACCGTTCCCTGCTGTTTGTAAAAACCCCGGCCCGAACGATAGCAGACCTGGCAGGTGTTAAAGGCTGTCCGGATCGTGCCGTCCGGCGCTTTAACCGCCAGCACTTCTATTCTGGTACCCTGGATGTCCACCGGATAGAACACGGCGTTTTCGCCCAGGTCGGCGATCTGTATCACCAGATCCCTGTCCGCGACCGGGGGCTTTACTACATTAAGCTGACTGCCCTGGGCAAAGGCCGCCGCCGCGATCGCGAAGACCATCCCCGCGCAAACGATCTTTTTCATTTTCATATCATACTCCTCTATAGGAAGCAACGTCCCGCCGCTGCTTACGTTAACCGGACATGAACACGAAGTGTTCATGCATACTCCTACTTTTTTCCCTTCATAAAAAGGGAAACAATGATAATGATCCCCGCAGGCAAAATACAGTGCCAGTGGCTGACAAGGAATTCCATCCCTATTCCTCCTTATTCACCGGGCGCAGCAGGAAGCGGAGGGGCCCGCTTCAAAATACGATTCCGGATAGATTAGGGTTTCGTGGGCCGATACATCGGCGCGGACGGCGTCCGGATCGATGTTCCGCAGATCCTCCACGGCCTTGACATAACCGTAGAACACATTATCCACCGTGGAGAATTCAAAATCCCCTTCGGCGATAAACTGGATCCCGTTTTCCCCTGCTTCATGTCCACCGCGGTATAATATACCGGAAACAAGAGGCGGCTGTTTCCCGGATCCAGGGAATCGTTAACAATGGTCCACAGTACCGGCAGGTTCTTCTGAACCGCCAGTACCGCCGGTTCAAAGCCCTCGTCGGTCAGGGCTGTGGACAGGGTCTGGAAGCGGCCGTCTTCGGACAGTTCCGCCACGGCGATGGCGCCGGAGGGGATGGTTACCCCCGCGGGAACGGGATCGGAGCCGGGATCGCTTTCCGCCGGGGCCTCTCCGGGGGCGGTGACGGTGATGGAGCTGCGGATCATTCCCATCCAGCAGCTGTAGTAAAACCTGCCGGTTTTTTCAGGAACAAACTCGATGACGTTTTCTCCCGGCGCAAAGCGGTGTTCAACGCCGTATTCCTGGATGATCATCCGGTTGTTGCATCCGTTGATGCTTCCCCGGGGGGCGTCGATGGTCCACCTGACGGGGATGCCCTGCTGTACCGTGATGGCCGGGTAGCGTCCGGGGAGAAGGGTGGACTGTACTACCTGGTAATCTCCGTCAATCACCGGCTTAAAGGCCGCCGCGGTTTGGGGCCCCGGGGTGTTCCATATCCGGTCAAGAACATTGAAACCGGAAAGGTTCCAGCCGCCGGAAAACATCGTCAGCCCCAGGGCGGTAACGAGGATCGCCCCAAGCTTCATTACCCGGCCGGTAAAAACCCGTCCCCTGCCGCCGCCGCTCAGAAAGGAACCCAGCGCTCCCAGGCCGAACATCAGCGGGGAAGTTCCCAGGCCGAAGAGCAGCATGGAAAGGCCGCCCCGCAGGGGGCTCCCCGTGGAAAGGGCGTAGAGCTGCATAGCCTGGAGGGGGCCGCAGGGCATAAACCCGTTGAGGAGGCCGATCACCAGGGGCCCCTTCCCCCGGAGGCCGCTGATTTTTTCCGTCAAAAATTTCGGCGGCCGGGGCATGAAGCGCCTGAGGCCGGGGAAGAGGTCCAGCATGGTGATCCCCATGATCACCATAAAAATCCCCGCGGCAAGCTGGACCGCTCCCTGGAAGCGGCCGCTCAGGGAAACCGCCTGCCCCGCCGCGCCCACGGCAGCCCCCACCGCCGTATAGGACAGGATCCTCCCCCCGTTGTACAGCAGGGCTGGAACCACGGCGGCCCGTTTTTTGTCCCCGGTTTCCGAAGTATCCCGGATACACTGGGAAAGGTTAATCCCCCCGCACATGGCGGCGCAGTGTACCGAACTGACCAGGCCGATGATAAAGATAAGCCCGTAGCCCATGCCCGCTTCCGCCAGGGGAAAGGCCGAGGCCAGGCCCGAGGTACTGAAGTTCCGCAGCAGCATAAAGAGGGCCAGAATGATCGCCAGCGTCCCGGCGGTCCGCAGCGCCGTTCTGGAACCGTTTTGTTCCCCGCCCCCCAGGACCCGGTAATCCAGGCTTTCTATGGCTTCTACAATTCCGGAAAGGCTTATCACCCGGCCGTCGTAGGTAACGGCGGCGGTTCCCCTGCTATAACTAACCACCGCGTCCACGATTCCGCCGGTGTTTTTAAGCTTTCTTTCGATCCGGTTCTGGCAGCTGGCACAGCTCATGCCGCCGATACGGAGCGTGGTGGTTTCCATGGCCTCTCCTCATCCGCGAATATACCGTGACATTGTGAGTAAATTATGGGGATCGGGAAAAAGGTGAAAAAAGGATCCCCACAATTTTGACACAATGTTATAGTATCTTAAAACACCATGAAGGAAAAACAGACGGTTTTAGTCATAGACGACGAACCCAAAATCCTGGAACTGGTTAAATCCTACCTTGAGATAAACGGATTTACAGCCCTCTGCGCCGGGAACGGTAAAGAGGCTCTCGAGTACTTTGAAGGAACAGGGCTTCCAGGAACCGTTCCAAGAAACGCCGTTCCCGGGAACGCCGTTTCCCTGATCCTGCTTGACCTGATGCTCCCCGACATGGCGGGGGAAGATTTTTGCCGGAAAGTCCGGCGGGTTTCCGGGGTCCCCATCATTATGATCACCGCAAAAGTGGAAGAGGAAGACATAATCCGGGGGCTCGGCATCGGGGCGGACGATTATGTCTGCAAGCCCTTTAGTCCCCGGCAGCTTATGGCCCGGGTACAGGCGGTGCTCCGGCGGAGCGCCGGGGCGGAACAGGGCGGCCGTTTCCTCTCCTGCGGGAATTTGCGCGCGGATACCGAAGGGCGGAGCGTCAGCCTGGGCGGAACAAAACTTGCCCTGACCCGGGACGAATACAGCATCCTTACCCTGCTCCTGTCCCGGCGGGCCAAGATCTTTACCCGGGACGAGATTCTGGATCATATCAAGGGGAAAGGCTACGGCGGCTTCGATCGTTCCGTGGATACCCATATCAAAAACCTCCGGGCCAAGATCGGGGACGACAAGCGGGAGCCCAAATATATACAAACCGTGTACGGGATGGGGTACCGCCTGGGAGACATTGATGGCGCTGCGGATTAGCCTGCAAAACCGCCTTACCCTGAGTTACGGATTGTTCATCAGCCTGGCTCTGGGAATTCTGGCCCTGGCGGTAAACCAGTTTACCGGCAAAGTGTTCAACCGCCTGGTCAGGGACAACATTGCCAGAACCAGCGGGGAAATCGCCCGGACCCTGGGGGATCAGTGGCGGCCCCTGGAAGACCGTTTTGATGCCGGCGCGGTTGAAGCCATGGGCATGTACTTTGTTCACCAGGGATACATCGTCAGCCTGGAAGACGCCGCGGGACAGACGGTCTGGGACGCCCGGTTCTGCGATATGGAACAGTGTACCGAAGTGATCAACAGTATTGCCTGGCGGATGGAAAACGAATACCGCCTGGACGGAGCCTTCCGGCGGGAACGGTTCCCGGTACTGTACAACGGAAGAACCGTGGGCGCCGCGGCCATTGAAACCTACGGCCCCTTTTTCTACAGCGAAACCGAAGCGGGTTTCCTTGCTTCGGTCAACCGGCTCTTCACCGTCGCCGCGGCGCTTTTGACCCTGCTCAGCGTCATCATTTCGGCCCTGGTCTCCAGGACCATCGCCAGTCCGGTACTGAAGGCGGGAGCCGCGGCCCGGAACATTGCCGCCCTCCATTCCGGCGCGTTTCCCCGGTCCGGGGCGCCGGTACGGATCCGGGACAATTACCGTACCGCGGAACTGGCGGATCTTTCCCGGTCCGTCAACGAACTGGCCGCGGAACTGGAGGCCGGCGAGCGGCGGCAGAAACAGCTGACCGCCGACATTGCCCACGAACTGCGCACCCCCCTTACCTGCCTTCAGGGGAACATTGAAGCGATGATCGACGGGGTGTTCAACTGTGACCGGGAGCGCCTTGAAAGCTGCCACGGGGAAATTATCCGCCTGGCCAATCTGGTACAGGACCTGAATACCCTGACCAGCCTTGAATGGGAAAACCTGGTTTTGGACAAAACCGAATTTGATCTTTCGAAATTACTGCGAGTCACGGCAGATCAGTTCAGGGCCGCGGCCCGGGAAAAAGGAATCACCCTGAACTTGGAACTTGCGCCCTGCCTCGTCAGCGCCGACTATAACCGGCTTAAGCAGGTATTCATCAACCTCCTTTCCAACGCCGTCAAATATACCGACCGGGGCGGCGTCACCGTTACCCTGAAACAAGAAAAGCCCTCGGGAACCCCGCGGTCACCCGTAACCGTTTACATTGCCGACACGGGCATCGGTATCCCCGAGGAGGATCGCCCCTATATCTTTGACCGGTTCTACCGTTCCGACAAATCCCGGGCCCGCAGCACCGGCGGCGCCGGCATAGGCCTTGCCATTGCCGCCGCGATTACCGCCGCCCACGGCGGAACCATCACCGTCGAAAGCGTGGTAAAGCCGGGCGAAGCCCAAGATTTCGCCTTGGGCGGCGGGACAAAGTCCCCAGGCGTTGCCCCGGGCGGCGCTGTTTTTTGCGTCCGTCTGTGATAGAATCCTTCCATGCAGTACCGTACCGGCAAGAAATCGGGGAACAGCCTTTCTGTTCTGGGCCTGGGATGCATGCGCTTTTCCCGGGGCAAGGCCGAAAGCATCGTCATGACTTCCGTGAAAAGGGGAATAAATTACTTTGACACCGCCTGGATGTACCCGGGAAACGAAGAAGCCCTGGGCGCGGCGCTGAAAAAAAACCGGGTCCGGGACAAGGTTTTTATCGCCACCAAGCTTCCCGTGATGCTGGTCAAAAAGCATGAAGACTGTAACCGGTTTTTTGCCGAAAGCCTTAAGCGCCTTAAAACCCACTATATTGATTATTACCTGATGCACATGCTCACCGATTTGGCTTCCTGGGAATACCTGGTAAGCTTGGGCATCAGGGACTGGATCGCCGCGAAAAAGAAGGGGGGCGAAATCAAACAGATAGGCTTTTCGTTCCACGGCATGGGCGAAGAATTTATAAAGATCCTCGACGCCTACCCCTGGGACTTCTGCCAGATCCAGTACAACTACAGCAACGAAAACTACCAGGCCGGTATACGGGGGCTTAAAAAAGCCGCCCAAACCATGCCGGTGATCATCATGGAACCCCTGTTGGGCGGCAAGCTTGCCGGCGGCCTTCCTTCCGCGGCCAAAGCCATCTTCCGCCGGGTCGGCGCCGCCGGCGCTGTCTCCGCCGCCACCGGAGAAGCCTCCGCCGCGTCCCCGGCGGCCTGGGGTCTGCGCTGGCTCTGGAACCAGGAAGAGACGACGGTGATCCTTTCGGGGATGACCGATCCCGCCCAGGTCGAGGAAAACGCCGCGCTGGCCGGCACCTGCGCGGCCGGTTCCCTTTCGGCGGAAGAACTGGAGGTCTACCGCCGGGTCCGGGATGTATTTAACGCTTCCTTTAGAATCCGCTGTACCGGCTGCGCCTACTGCATGCCCTGCCCCCGGGGCGTCAACATCCCCGGCTGTTTTGCGGCGTACAACACATCCTTTGCCATCGGATGGGTTACGGGGATGCAGCAGTACATCACCAGCACCGCGGCGGTATCGGCCAAACCCTCGGGGGCGGTGAACTGTACCGCCTGCGGCGCCTGCGAAAGCCGCTGTCCCCAGAAACTGTCCGTCATCTCGGGCCTTAAGCAGGTACGGGGGCGGATGGAGCCGCCGTTTGTACGGATTATCACAACGGTAGCGCGGAAGCTGCTGGGGCATGCCGTTCGCAGGACAGATTAAGAAAACTAGCGCTACAACCAGGAAGCATCCGCTCAATCCTCCGCGCCAGACATTGCCGCCCCCGGGAAACGGCGGCCGCTAATACCCGCCGATAATCCTGGCCGCGGCTTCCCGGATTCTTTCGGTAATTTCCTTTTTTTCCGAATGGCTTAGTTTTCGCTTTTCATCTTTCCCCGAAGGTTCGTCCCTGAACAAAAACCAGGATTCGATACCCAGCGCGGCGGCAATCCGTTCCACCATATCCAGGGAAGGGCTTTTTTTCCCCGTCTCCAGTTCCGCAATATAGGTTTGGGACGAACCGCACTCTTCCGCCAGCTGTAGTTGTGAATAGTTCCGCAGTTTCCGGTAGTCCCGCAGATTGGCAACAAAAAGCTCCTGAAGGGTCATACAAAACCTTTTTCAGCGTATTTTCCTGGTTTTACAGGCTAAACGCTGATAAAAACATTGACAAGCAACAAAGGGCATGTTATTACGGTTTAATACGCCTTTAGCGTATTTTTATCTTAGCAAGGAGGGTTTTCATGAAAAAGTTTAGTTTGATTGCGGCTTTTCTGATCGCGGGGTTTACCGCCGCCTATGCCCAGACCGGGTTCTTTGCCGGCGCCAAGCTTGGCGCGGAGTTTGGTTTTAGCAAGCTGTCGGACGATGTAAAAAACTGGGCGGATAGCCTACCGGCTTCTTACGAGGAAAAATCAAAATTCGCCTTTACCCTGGGGGCCTACGGAGGATACGGTATAACCGACAAGTTCGCGGTTCTGGCGGAAATGGACCTGTACTTTGGTCAGGGGATTAAACTCGACTTTTCCATAGCCGAATATACGATAAGATATTCTTCCATGGACATCCCCATCCTGTTGCGCTACGCCTTTGTTCACAGCAAGGCGGCTTTTGGTCTCCAGGTTGGTCCCTATTTTTCCTTGCCCCTCAGCGCGGAAGAGGAGTTTTCCGGTTTCACCCAGTCAGGAACTAATACTGTTGACCTCGAGGGGATTAATTTTGGGGCGCTGGGCGGCTTGTTCCTGAGTTATCCCGCGGGACGGGGCCGTATTGTGGCCGATCTCCGGTTACTCTTTGATTTTACCCCTGTAAAGGACGTGGCTGGTTTTGAAGCATTATACCGCCGGGGAGTGGTCCTGACAGTAGGGTATGAGTATTCCTTTGGCGGCAGATAGCGGATAGATCAGGCGGCCACGCTCCCGCGCCGGTTCCGCGGGACGAGGTGCGCTTCTTTTTCACCCCGACGCTTTACTTTCCCCATAACAGAAGTTTCTTTCATTTTTCGCGATATTTCTGTGAAATTCCCTTGACATGTTCCCGGTTCCCGGGTAGGATAACTGTGAAATATTTCACAGGAGTAATGCGTGGTCCAGATCCCCGAGCCGGCCAGGGAACGGCTCCTCCACATTGTACGGATCCTTGAAACGGCGTCCGGTTCGGGAAAAACCTTTACCTCCGGGGAGCTGGAGACCCTGACCGGCTGGCCGAGCCACACGATCCGTAAGGATATTTCCTACCTGGGGAACGATACAGAAGGCGCGGACGCGGCTCCCGGGGGTGAACGAGGGGCCGGCTATGCGCCGGGCCGGCTTATTCCCAGGATTAAGGAAGCCCTGGGCCTTACCCGGCGCAGGAAGTTCTGCGTCGTGGGTCTGGGCCGGCTGGGCTCGGCGTACCTGAATCTGGACGCCGCCCTGCTGGATGAATTTGAACTGGCCGCGGGATTTGACATTAACGTAAACCGGGTTGAAATCCTCAAGTCCCCGGCGCCCCTGTATCCTGCCCATAAAATGGGCGAAGTGATAGGCCGCCTGGGGATCGAGATTGCCCTGCTCTGCGTTCCCTCGGAGCAGGCCCAGGCTGCGGCGGAAAAATGCGCCGCCGCGGGGATTCGGGGCATTGTCAATTTTGCCCCCAGGGTTCTGGTCCTGCCGCCGGGGCCCGGCGGCGGACCCGTGATAGTCCGCAATGTATTTGTCGCCGGCGAGCTTCGAGCCCTGGCGGTAAAAATAGAAAACGGCCCGCAGGTCCCCGCCCCGGAGCTCCCCCGCGCAAGCGGGTTCTTGGGTACTAGACCCCACTGCGAGTAAACACGGACGGTAAAGACGGATACTGATAATCCGGAACCGCGGACCAACAAGGAGATTTTCATGAAACGGGTGTACAACTTTTCGCCGGGGCCATCGATGCTGCCCCTGCCGGTACTGGAAAAAGCCGCCGCCGAAATGGCCGACGCCAACGGGTCCGGCCAGTCGGTTATGGAGATGAGCCACCGGTCCAAAGACTTTAAGCCGATCATCGAAAGGACCGAAACCCTGCTCCGGGAGCTGATGAAGATTCCCCCAAACTACAGGGTCCTTTTCCTGCAGGGCGGAGCGTCGCTCCAGTTTGCCATGATTCCCCTGAATCTGGCGGGGGTTGAGGCGGGGGCGCCGAAAAAAAAGATCACCCTGGTGGATACGGGAATTTGGGCAAAAAAAGCCGCCGACGAGGCCGCCAAGTATGCCGGGGTGGACATTGCCGCCTCTTCCAAAGACAAGGCCTATACGTATATTCCCGCCCCGCCGCCGGCGGCTGCGGATTCCGCCTACTATCACATCACCTGGAACAATACCATCGTGGGAACCAAATGGCCGGCCATCCCCGATACCGGCGCCGTCCCTCTGGTAACGGATCTTTCCAGCGGGATCCTTTCGGAGCCCATCGACGTATCCCGGTTTGCCCTGGTCTATGCGGGGGCCCAGAAAAATCTGGGACCCGCGGGGACCACGGTGGTGATCATCCGGGAGGATCTGCTCAACGGCGCTCCGTCCTGGGTTCCGGCGATGCTCCGTTACGACATCCACGCCAAAGAAGCCTCCATGTACAATACGCCCCCCTGTTACGGAATCTATATCATCGGCCTGGTACTGGAATGGCTCCGGAACCAGGGCGGGGTGGAAGCCATTGCCGCCGTAAACCGGGAAAAGGCGGCGCTGCTGTACGACTACCTGGAAACAAGCGCCATGTTCTTTTCTCCGGTGGAAAAAAATTCCCGCAGCCTGATGAACATTCCCTTTGTTCCCCGGGAAAGCGACCCGGACAAAAAGGCGGCCATTGAAAAACGCTTTGTAACGGAAGCGGCGGCGGCGGGCCTGGTAAACCTAGCCGGCCACCGCCTTGTGGGCGGCATGAGGGCCAGCATCTACAATGCCATGCCCCTGGAGGGAGTCAAGGCTTTGCTGGCTTTTATGGAAAAGTTTGAGGGGTAAACCATGTTTCGCATACAAACGATGAATAAAATTTCCCCCCGGGGGCTGGAACTTTTTCCCCGGGACAATTACGAGGTAGCCAGCGAGATTCCCAATCCCCACGCTATCCTGGTTCGCAGCGCCGACCTTCATTCGGTAACCATCCCCGATTCGGTGCTGGCCATCGCCAGGGCCGGAGCGGGGGTTAACAATATCCCCATCCCCGGGTGCAGCGAGCGGGGCATCGTGGTATTCAATACCCCCGGCGGCAACGCCAACGCGGTCAAGGAACTGGCTGTCGCCGCGCTGCTTGTTTCGTCCCGGAATATTCTAGGGGGCTGGGCCTGGAGTTCCACCATTGCCGGCAAGGCCGACGAAGTGCCGGAGCTGGTAGAAAAGGGCAAGAGCAGGTTTGAAGGCCCCGAACTCCGGGGGAAGACCCTGGGAGTGGTGGGACTGGGGGCCATCGGGGTGATGACAGCCAACGACGCCCTGGCCCTGGGGATGAACGTTATGGGCTATGATCCCTATATTTCCGTAGAGGCCGCCTGGAATCTTTCCCATTCGGTGGAGCGGGCCGACACCCTGGAGGGGCTTTTAGCCAGGGCGGACTATGTCACCCTCCATCTGCCCTTAAACGACGCCACCCGGGGGCTTTTGGACGCGGAAAAATTCCGCATCATGAAAAAGGGCGCGCGGATTGTAAACCTGGCCCGGGGAGCCCTGGTTAACGAAGCGGACATCATCGACGCCCTTACAAACGGAAAGCTTGCCGCCTATGTGACGGACTTTCCGACGGCGGAACTTCTGGCCTGCCCAAAGGCGATCTGCATCCCCCACCTGGGGGCCTCCACTCCCGAAGCGGAGGACAACTGCGCGGTTATGGCGGTGCGGCAGCTGATGGATTACCTGGAAAGCGGCACGGTAAAAAATTCGGTAAACTTTCCCCGGAGCAGGCTGGAGTTCCGTTCACCCTGCCGGCTCCTGGTGGTAAACCGGAATATTCCCAACATGGTAGGACAGATCACCACCGTCCTGGCGGGGGGGGCAATCAACATCACCGATTTGATTAACCACCACCAGAACGAATACGCCTATAATATCATTGATACCGAGCAGCCCATACCCCCGGCGGAACTGGACAAAATCACCGCCATTAACGGGGTTATCCGGGTCCGGGTGCTTGCAAAGTAAGGGTCCCCTCCAGCCGTTCCCCAAGGCGGCGGATAAAGGCCTCCGGCATGGGCCGGGGGCAGGCAAGAACCCAGCGTTCCAGGGCCCTGCAGTTTTTAAGCCGCCGTCTGCAGTGGGCGGCGGCTTCTATATACCGGGTCTGGAGTTCTTCATCGGCAAAAAAATTCCCCATCCGCGCCCGGAACCGTTCCGGGGCCGTTTCTTCCGCGAGCTGCAGTTCCATAACGGCAGTTTCCCCCCGGCTTTCCTTCTCCACAAGCTGCTTCCTAAGGCCGGCGGTATAGCTTTCGTTATAAGCGCCGTTTTCCAGTTCCAGGTCCCGCCAGGTGATCAGAATCTTCATTTCCAGTCCTAAATTTAAGTATTCCGGCCTTCAATAAATAAGTACCGCCTAAAAATGTAGTTGATAATTTTGCCGATACTGGCGTAATATTACAGTATGAAAAAGATCATAACAATAGCGGTTATTTTTTCGGTTATTTTGGGAGCCGTGGGCGCTCAGGAACAAGCCCAGGAGCCGGATTTTTATACCCAGCAGTTTGATTCCCAGAATACCTTTGCCGGCAAGTTGGGGGTGGTACGGAACGCCGGCGTGGAGGGGGATACCGGCGCCGAATTCTACGCCCATGCCCTGGATGCCCTGATCCGGGAATATTCCAATATCAGGGGAGCCGCGGAAACCGGGGCTGCCGAAGACATGGCTCAGATACTGGCGGTAAAACTCGGTGAAGCCCAGTATGCCGCCGCAGGTCCCAACCTGTGGAGAATAGTGGAGATATTTTCCAATTCCCCGGCCCGGGCCGAAGCCCTGGCCGCGCTGGGTAAAGCCCAGGCTGCGGACTTTCTTCCCCATGTAATTCAGCTCCTGTCCGATTACAACCTGGAACCCGGCGAAGATCCCCTGGTTCGGGAACAGGTAGCCTACGGGGCGATTATCGCTCTGGAAGAATACAAGGACACTTCCGGCTATCTTCCGGTCTTTTTCGTTACCACCGGCTGGTATTCCGCCCGGCTTAAGGATAAAGCCAGGGAAGCCCTGCCAAAAATCATGGACAACCCGACGGAGCCGCTGCTTTCGGTTATCAAGAGCAGTTCCTACAATTACGCTGTCAAGTATGGCGCTCTCCAGACCCTGGAAGCGTCGGAGGTGACTGCCCAGCAAAAATCCCAGGGAGCGGTCACGTCCCTGACCGAAGTATGGCGGACCAGCACCAACACGGTCAGCCAGCGCTCTATCCTGGCCAATACCCGGAAGTTCGCCCTCAGCATGATCCGCCGCTACGGAACCGAGGATACCAACGTGTATCCCCTGCTGGAACGGTCTTACCGGGAAGGAATTGACGAGGAAGAACAGATCGCCGCCATTGCAGCGCTGTCCGCCCTGGCCACCGACGATTCGGCCCGCAGGCTTTCTTCGTTTCTTAACGATATGAATACCAGGCTTGCCAGGGGAAGCCTTACCAAAGAGGATGAACGGATGGTCCGGGTAATTATCCCCGCCCTGGGAAATACCGGCCGGCCGCTGGCCCGGAACGCCCTTCGGGCGGTACTCCAGGCGGACTGGACCGGCGCGGTTCAACGGCTTGCCCAGGATGCGCTTAAGAAAATTCAGTAGTCCGCGACCCGGTATACATCATTAACCGCCGCCCCATGGAACAGGGCGGCGGTTTTTTTAAGGCCGGAATTATTCCGCCAGAATCTTTAAAATTTGCTCGGGGCTTTCGGCTTTGAGGATTTCCGCCCGTTTTTCAGCGCTTTTAAAGAGCAGGCTTACCTCCGCCAGGAATTGCAGGTGGGGACCGGTTTTTTCCAGGGGAGAAAGGGTCATGATAAAGATACGGCAGGGTTCATGATCCAGGGAGTCAAAATCTACCGCGGTATTGGAAATGCCGATACAGGCCACCAGATCCTTGACGGTGGCGCTTTTACCGTGGGGTATGGCGATTCCATGCTTCATGCCGGTGGACATCTTCTGTTCCCGGTCCATAACCGCCGCAAAAGCCGCCGCCCTGTCCTGGATCTTGCCGGCCGAAACCAGAATATCCAGCAGCTCATTAATAATTTCTTCCTTGGTTGTACCCTTTAAATGGAGGGTGATAGTTTCTTTGGTAAGCACCGTCTTCAGGTTCATATCACTAGTGTAAAACCCTCTCCTCGAAAAGTCAATGCGCATTGCGCCGCAATGCCTCAAAAATAATCTATCCGAAAAGACACGTAAAGAGGGCAGTCACCTATTGATCCAAAATTACCGGTACGAAAGTACGTATAACCCGCCCGCCCCGTAAGGCGGGCGGGTGAATTTGGAATCCCCTTAAAACTCCGTGGTCTTTGCCGCTTCAAATTCCTTTTCGATTTCCGGCGAAGGTTTCCTGGTAACAAGGCTTACGGCGAAAATCACGACGCAGGAGATGACAAAGGCCGGAAGCAGTTCGTAGATGGCAAAGACGCCGCCCAGCCTGGCTATCCCCTGTTTCCAGATAACCACCATGGCGCCGCCTGAAACCATGCCGGCCACCGCCGCGGGGAAGGTGGTCCGTTTCCAGAAGAGACTGAACAGCATGAGGGGACCGAAGGCGGCGCCGAAACCGGCCCAGGCGTAGGAAACGATGCGGAAGATCGACTCGTTCCCCGAAAGGGCCAGGATTACGCCGAAAACCGTTACCGCCAGCATGGCAATCCGGGCAATCCACATAACCAGGGCTTCGTCGGCGTCTTTTTTGATAATCCCCTTTACGATGTCGTTGGACACCGCCGAAGAGGCGATAAGCATGTAGGAATCGGACGAACTCATCGAAGCCGCCAGGATGCCCGAAACCACAATCCCCGCCAGGAGGGGCGGGAAGAACCGGGTACTCAGATGGATAAAAATGGTCTCCGCCGTTCCCGCGCTGGTAAGAAGGGCGGGCAGGTAGGCCCGGCCGACAAGGCCGATGACAATGGCCGCAAACATCGAAAGAAAGCACCACACCACGGCGATATTGCGGGAGAAGCGGACCATGGAAGTCTTTTTGATAGCCATAAAGCGGAGCAGTACCTGGGGCATGCCGAAATAGCCCAGCCCCCAGGCCATGGTGGAAACAATGGCAAGGAAACCGTAATTGGCTCCCGGCCCGAAAAGGGGAACGCCGCTTACCACCTTCTGGACCCCCTCCGAAGTATCGGGGACCGCGATGCCGAAAATGTCCAGGAACCGGGGAAAATCCGCGAGGTTTTCCGCTATCGCGTCGAATCCGCCGGCATGGACAAAGCCGAAAATCATCACCAGCAGGAGGGCGCCAATCATCAGGAAGCCCTGGATAAGGTCGGTGGTACTTTCGGCGAGGAAGCCTCCCAGCAGGGTGTAGAGGGTAACCAGCACCGCCCCCAGGATCACCATGGCGGTAAAGTAGTTCTCCGCGCCGAAGACATAGCCAAAGAGCTTGCCGAAGGCGACAAACTGGGAGCTCGCGTAGATCGAGAAAAACACGATGATAATCAGGGCTGCAATGGCCGTAAGGATACGGCGTTTGTCGTGGAACCGTTTGCTGAAAAAGTCGGGCAGGGTGATGGCGTTATCGGCAATCTGCGAATAGGAACGCAGCCGTTTGGCGACAATGGCCCAGTTGACCCAGGTACCGATAAAGAGACCCAGGGCGGTCCAGAAGGCTTCCCCCAGGCCGGTAAAATAGGCAACGCCGGGCAGGCCCATAAGGAGCCAGCCGGACATATCCGAGGCTTCGGCGCTCATGGCGGCCACCCAGGGGCCGAGCCCCCGTTTCCCCAGGAAATATTCCTCGGGGTTGCTGTTGCTCCGCCGGGCGTACCAGAGCCCGATGGCGATCATCGTCAAAAGATAGGCCCCCATCCCGATGAGGGTTTGCGCGTTTGCGGCAGGCATGATTCCTCCTTTAAACATTGAAAAAAAAATGATTTTGTCGTATTCTAGTAAGAAATAAAGGTGAAAGGCAATGGGACGAATAAAAAGCGCGCTGGAAATAGCGCTGGAGCGGACTGAGTCAGTTAAAAGCGACAGGGCCGGCATTGATTTATACGACGCCAAACAGCGGGGAAAGAAGCTGGCCAACGAATTTTTGGCAGACCCGGAACTCAAACTGGAGGAGGCGTTCAAAAAAGCGCCAAAGGAGCAGCTTGCCAGCCTCAAACAGGGGTTTTTTGACGCCCTGATTTCCCAGATCAACCTTCCTTCGGCGCCGGAAGATGCGCTGCGGCTTGAAACGGCGGGCAAGGGGCTCCAGGCGGTAATCAACAACAGCCGCTTTTCCGCCCTTCACAAACAGATGACCCAGGCCGTCTCCCAATATCTGGATCAGGCCGCCCAGTATGAAGAAGCCATCCGGCGGCAATACGCCCCCAAACTCCGCCAGAAGGAAGAGGAGCTTTCCCGACGCATGGGCCGGGAAGTCCGGCTCGACCCCTTCCAGGACCCCGAATTCATCGCCTTTTTCAACCAGCACATCAACGCCCTGAAAGGGAACTACGAAGCCGTCCTGACTCAGTTCCGGGAAGAGGCGATCCGGCTTTTTGAAGCCTCCCCGTCCTGATGAACGCCGGAAAAGCCGCCGCCGCGATTTCGGGCCGGGACAGTTCCCCGGCGGCCTGACTTTTCCGGACAATACGCTTGACAAAATCTGAAAAAAGGCCTAGAGTGAAAAGGCCGTTAAAGACCCGTCCGGGCGTTTAGCGGCAGTCATTCCCCTGTAGCTCAGCTGGCAGAGCAAGTGGCTGTTAACCACTGGGTCCGTGGTTCGAACCCGCGCGGGGGAGCTATAAAAAAACCGCCCCAGAAGGGCGGTTTTTTGTTGTCCGGCCGTATGTGCGGGGTCGAACCACGGTCCCGCTTCCCAGGCTTTAGCCCGCGCGGGACAGCTTTTTTCAACATTGAAAAAAGCTGCCAGGTTTCCCCGGATTCCAAAACAGCCTTTTTTCATCCGCTACGGCGGGGTCGAGCCACGGTCCCGCCGGGCGCTGTCCGGCAGGCGGAAAAAAGGAATGCTTCGTTATGAATACATTCATAAAGTGTTGTCTTGCCCATTGATGGATGTATTCAGTGGCTTTGGCTACAGTGAGCAGTTGCCCGCGGACCGGTCTTTCCTGCGCCTTTTTTCCATTTCCACCTCTCCGCCAAAAAGTCTCTTGTTTGTGCTATAATCAGCTTGCCAAAACCAATCCTACATATTCGACCTCGATAACCAATTTTTCTCCGCCATCTGGCGCATCCAAATAAAAAGACTTACACCGCCCTTCACCGAAACAACGCCTTTTCCAGAGAGGCATTAAGCCATTTTCCAAAGATGCCTTATATGAACCGGCTGTCCTTGAACAGATAAGCGATTTTGGCCCTAAAGGATTCCAGCCCAAAGCAACCGGAAA
>JAISBN010000012.1 GCA_031266175.1 Treponema sp.
GGGAACGACTACCGGCCGGCAAGCGCCGCCAGAATGACCATGGACGGCGCGGCGTTTTATGTGTTCATGGAAACCGCTGAAAATGAGAGGCGGTCTGTGGAGCGCGGTTTTAGCAGGAATGTCTATACAGACAGCTGCATGGAACTTTTTCTTATACCGGATCCCGGCCATTCGCCCCGGTATTTTAATTGGGAGTTCAATCCTGGCGGCGCAATGTACCTTTCCCTGGGAACGAACCGTTATGACCGGGAAGATGTTTTTCCCGATAATTACCGGGATTTGTTCCGGGTAAAAACCGGCGCAAACGCGGACGGCTGGACACTGGAGTACCGTATCCCGTTCGATTTTCTGCGGCGCTATTTTCCGGCTTTCGAACCGCGCACCGGCTATTGTATGCGCGGCAATTTTTACAAATGCGGGGATAAAACTGCCCGGCCGCATTACGGATGCTGGTCTCCTATAGATCTGCCCGGGCCGGACTTTCACTGCCCTGATTTTTTTGGCGAGATGATGCTTGTTTAGTAACCGGGTCGTCAAACAAGCCTAATGACTCAATTGAAAAAAAGACCTTATTTCCCAATCATAATACAAAAATAAATGAAAATTGCACAATTGTCCATGTTTTTTGCCGGATTTCCTATTGATAATCGGGCGGAGAGAAGCCCAGAATGAATAGTATGTTGAATAATAAAGCGCGGGGGGATCCGGTTTAATGAACAACAGCAATGCGTCCCTGCCGCAGGAAATCCTGGATCAATTTGCCATTTATGGCGAATTCGAATTTGCCGAGCTTTTCGGTTCAGGGCATATAAACAGCACTTACCGATCCCGGTGGAATCAGGCGGGGGTCAGGGTGCGGTACACCCACCAGCGGATCAACGAGAAAGTCTTTATCCGGCCAAACGAGGTCATGGAGAACATTGAGCGGGTAACCAGGCATATTGCGGAAAAACTGGCCCGGGAAGGGGCGGACGATAGGAGCCGCCGGGTCCTCTCGGTGGTCCCCTCCCGCAGCGGAGAACCCTGGGTCCGGGACGCCGGGGGCGGCTGGTGGCGGAGCTACCTTTTTATCGAGGAGACCCATTCCCTGGAAGTGGCACGGTCCCCGGCCGAGGCCCGGTTTTTGGGAAAAAGCGTAGGGCTTTTCCAGACGCAGCTTGCGGACCTTGCGGAACCCCGGTTATACGAAACAATCCCGGATTTTCATAATATGGAAAAACGTTACGCCCGTTTTCATGACGCCGTTTCAGGGGACGCCTGTAATAGGGCGAAGGGCGTGGAGGCGGAAATCGCCTTTATGCGGGAAAACGAGGAACGGGGCGCGGTTCTGATCCGGGCGCTAAAGGCCGGGAAGATACCCGAAAGGATATGCCATAACGATACCAAGATGAACAATATTCTCATTGATGATGGGGATAACGAGGCCCGCTGCATAGTGGACCTTGATACGGTCATGCCCGGCACAAGCCTTTTCGATGTAGGGGATCTTATCCGTACCGTAACGACCAGGGCGGAGGAAGACGAGCGGGACCTTTCCAGGGTTAAATTTGACTGCGGCCTTTTCGAGGCCCTTATCGGCGGGTATCTTTCCGAGGCCAGGGAATTCCTCCTGCCGGAAGAAAAGGCCCTTATCGCCGAATCGGGCAGGAACATAACCCAGATCATGGGCCTCAGGTTCCTCACCGATTACCTTGAGGGGGATCACTACTACCAGACCGCCCGGCCAGGGCATAACCTTGACCGCTGCCGGAACCAGATCGCCCTTATCAAATCCATGGATGCCCAGTGGCAGGAAATCCTGGGCCTTTCCGCAGCGATTTGTGAACAAAACCGGCCCTAGGCCGGCCCTCCGGCGCGGCAGCCTTACGCGGCTGCGCGGCGCTGCCGGCGGGTTTTTTGCGGGATGTTTTTATAAAAAGGGGACTTACGGACGTGGTTCCGGCCGCGCCCGATAAAAAATTTTGGAGGAACAAAATGAAAAGACGGATTGTTTTAACAGCCATAGCGGCTGCGGCAATTCTGGGTTTGGCTGGGTGTTCCGGCGGTAAATCCGGCGGAAGCACGAAGCTTGTCTACTGGTCCATGTGGAATGAGGCGGAACCCCAGGGGCAAGTGATAGCCCGGGCGGCGGAAGCCTTTACCAAGGAAACAGGGATAGCGGTTGATATCAACTTTAACGGACGGGATATCCGCAAAACCCTGCAGCCCGCCCTGGACGCCGGAGAGGCCATCGACCTCTTTGACGAGGATATCGAGCGTGTCATCAATACCTGGGGCAATTATCTTCTTCCCCTGGACGGGTATGTTTCAAAATCTTACTCCACCACGGGCGGGAAACCTTACGGGGACGTAATAAACAAAACCCTGCTGGACCTTGCCCGCAATCTCGGCGGCGGCCAGGTAAAGAACATCCCCTACCAGCCTTCTGCCTTTGTCACCATGTACAACAAGGATCTCTTTGAAAAGGCGGGGATCACTTCGCCGCCAAAGACCGGGGAGGAACTGCTTAACGCCTGCGCGAAACTTGCGACAATCGGCATAACCGGTATTACCGTGGACGACGCCTATATGGCGGCCTTTTTCGGCTACAATATGGATCGCCTTGTAGGATCCGACGTCACCTTGGCTATGGTGAGGAACAGCGATTTCACCGGGCCCCAGGTGCTGGCATTCGGCCAGATGATGGAAATGATGGTGAAGAACGGCTATTTTAGCAAAAACGCCGCTTCCAACATCTACCCCGCCGGACAGGTTGCGGAAATGGCTACCGGCAAAGTCGCCATGTACCTGAACGGGACCTGGCTTCCCAATGAGATCAAAGGCGAGACCCCCAACATGAGATGGGGATCCTTCGCCTGGCCCGCCCTTGGTTCCGGCGACGGCCCCGAGGCGAACAATTTTGGATCCCAGAGTTTCGGCATCAACAAAAA
>JAISBN010000067.1 GCA_031266175.1 Treponema sp.
TCCGCATAAATATCCCGCACGGTATCTTTGGAGATACTGTAGGTTCCGTAATTGACCAGGTAGAGGGATTTGGGATCATCGGAAACGGTGTTTCCCCAAAGAATCCAGAGTTCATAAAGTCCTTCGCGGTCTACGTCAAGCTGGGTAAAACTTCCGGCCCGCAGGTTAAGCTGCCCCGTTGTCTGATTGTCGTCCGGAAGGATACCGCCGTCCACCACATTATAGCCCTTTGTACCGGCGTCGATACCTTTAAGACCCACCTTGAAAAACTTGACGGGCAGAGTGGGACGCAGGGTTTTTGCCGCCTTGCGGACCTCATGGTCATCGTAGTTGTTGTAGATCCGCATATGCCCCTTGCCGTCATGTCCCAATTCGGTAACCGTAGGCATATCGTTGGTAATAGTAATAGTGCTGATCTTCTGATTCTCGATATTCACCTGCTCCTGGACATAACGGGCCGCCCCGCCGCTGGAAATATAACACTTTACCGTATAGGTGTAGGAAGCAGTACCGGCGGCGGGGGCGACCAGAACGATGGACTGGTACTGGGCCTGGGGAATGTTCAGGTTTATCTGTGTTTCGGGGCCGCCCTTGGTCAGGTTGGCATGGGCAACCCGGTATACCGAGGAGTTGGAATCGTTGACGATTTTAAGGGTTCCAAAACCATTGGGAGGATCATCGGAATCCAGGGCATCGGTATAGGTAATATTGGCCGTTTGACCGGCCACAATGGTTCTGGATACCGCGCGGCTGTAGGTCTGTTTTGTAACGACTTTAAAGCGGAAAGACCATGCGCCCTTTGGAACCGTCAGGTCCGGATCACTTTCGTCCAGCGGCGCGATAGTACCGGTACCGCCGGGGATGGCAATATCGATCCAGACTCCCGCGCTGTTGTACTGGACCCGGTCTATGATAGAAGTACCGGATTTGTTAAGAACGTTAAGCCAGCCTTCGTTATCGCCAATAATACTGTCGGGATTCGAATTGTCCTTGGCCGCGTTGTTGGGATTCGGCGGCCAGTCGGCGCTTAGGGCGTAATCGCCGGTGTTGGTCTTGTAGAAATACATATACGAAACCTGGCCGGGAATAATCGTTACGGTTTTCCCCGGTGTGGTCACCGGCGGACTGTTAAAGGATGCCGCAACGGTCCAATCCCCGGGGCTCAGCAGAATGGATTTTTGATCGTTGACGCCGGGCCCCGGATTCATGGACCAGGTTACGGCTCCGCTCTGCTTTACCAGGGAGGCGCCGGTAAGGGCATGGTCCTTGGATAAATTTTTCAGGATCAAAAGACCCAGGGTGTTCCGGTTTTCGTCAGTCAGGGCGCCGGGGGCGTCCCCTTCGGCGGTACCGGGTCCGCCGCTGGTATGGCCGCTTTTATGGTAATCGGTAGCATCGGGCTGGGGACTCCAGAGGGCATTGGTTTCCTCGCCGGTAAGGTGCCACTTACCGTCCAGACCTTTGTAGAAGTAGAGGTGGTTTAATTTGTTAAGGTTTCCCGCTTTAACCACGGTAAAATCATCTATAACGCCGTCCGCAGGACCGGGATTATTGGAATCCACCCAGATAGCACGGACCTTCCAGATGCCGGGGCGGAGGATAATGGATTTAAGGTTTCCCGAATCCGGACCCGGGTTCATCTCCCAGTGGACGCCGGATGCGGCTTGATCAAAAACCAGCTTCAAAAGGGGCATGCTTCCGCTGAGGTTGTGGACCAGGACGATGCCGTAGTTTTCCCGCATGGTCGGGGGCAGCTTATACCGGGGATTATCGTCCCGGGAAGCGTCTCCCTCTCTGGGCTTGTTCTGGCTGTCATCGTCTTTATTTTCCTGATCGTTTTCGATATCCAGATAATTATTCAAGTCTACATTGCTGTAAACCTCATCAGATTCACCGCTTACATCATAATCCGCAGTATTTTTATTAAAATAGAAATAAACATATTCCGCCCTGCCGGCAATAAGGAACTTACTGACATTTTTCTGTCCTCCCTGCCAGGTTATAGCAATGTTATAAGGCTGCGGAGCGGAGGTAGGGCCCGAGGGATTCAAAACCAGAGAACGTTCCTGGCCGGATTCCAGGGAAATAGTATAATCTACCCTGACAGCGCAGTTATCGGTACCGGTGATATGAAAATCCGCGTGTATGCCTTTGACGCCGCCGCTGAGATTCTTGAAGATAACAACAGAAGAATTTGTACCGGGGTGGACAACGGGATTATCCGGGTCAGAGATAGTACCGGGGCTTTCCGTGCCGATATCGAGACCAAGGCTGGCCATCAGGTCGGGTAAAAAACCTATCGGATTAAGGCAGGATGTCAGAAACAGGCCGGTACACAAAAAAAGCGCCAGGATTTTATTCCTGTCTTTTAAATTATTCTTCACGTCCATCGCAAACTCCTTACAATAACAACCAAAAAATAAATCCATAAGCGGATTTATTATCCATTTGAGTGTTTTGCCGTACTGTTTGACTTTTCAAATCGACTTTTCAAAAGAAGGAATGTAGTACTAAGGATTACAGATTAATAAAATACGGCTGAAAAGTCAAGAAAATTGAATCCGAAAAAACGGGCTTCTGATTTATTTTGGAACTGTCCCGAATCAGCCGAAAATAAGGGTATGTCCAAGGAACTTCTGGATGTCCTGATCCAGGTGATTATATCCTGGCAGGTCCTGGCCGTTACCGGTGCGCTGATCGTGTATCTCTTTCTGGTCTCCTATGCGGCCCGGACCCATAAACGACCCGGCTCGGTGGCCCGGACCACGGCGGCAAGCAGGCCCAAAAGGGGGCCTGCCCCTACCGGGGAGCCCGATGTGGAGACTTCCGAAAACGACGATCTGGGTCTGACGGAAGAATAATCTTCCCCTTCCACAGGGGGCCTTTGATGATCCGCAGCCTCCCCAGGGTGATCAATGTTTCCAGCGCCAGTTTTGCCTCCCCCGCGGACCAGCCGAATTGTTCCAGGTCTCCCAAACGGGCCGCCGCCTCTTCCAGGCTGTAGGCCCGCGGGTTCTGCCGGAAAAATTGCAAGAGTCCCGCTTCTTCCCGCAGTTCCGGCCGGGCTGTACCTTCGCAGACATCGCAGCAGTTTTCCGGTGGTTTTTCCCCATCTCCCTGGTAATCCAGCAGGGAAAGCAGGGCTTCCCGGCGGCAGTTGGCGGTATTCCGGGCATAATCCAGAAGATTCTGTATCCGCCGCCCTGCCCTTTCGTCCTTTGCCCGCTCCGCCTGCCGCCGATCCGCAGGTCCCCAGAGCAGGTAGGCCCGGGAGGCTTTGCCGTCCCGCCCGGCCCGGCCCGACTCCTGCAGATAGGCTTCTACCGAGGGGGGACAATCCCGGTGGATAACGGTACGGATATCCGCCTTATCGACTCCCATGCCGTAGGCGCAGGTTGCGGTGAGTACGGCCCGGGGGTTGCCGAAAAACCACTGCTCCACAGCGGTCTTTTCCTCCCGGGCAAGGCCGGCATGGTAAAACCGGATCTCCGTTCCCGGGGGGCCTCCGGTAAAACTTTCCCGCAGATACCGGGCCAGCCTTTCCGTACCGCCCCGGGTGGAGCAGAACACGATGGCCGGCAGTTCATTGCGGAGGATAAGATCCCGCACGGCCAGGTTCCTGAGTATACAGCCCCGGGCGGCATAGCTGATGTTGCTGCGGTCCGGGTTCCCGATGATCCGGTGGGCCCCCCTGCCGCCGAAAACATAGGTCTGTATCTTTTCCAGCACCGGGGCGCTGGCGGTGGCGGTAAAAGCGGTAACCAGGGGCCGGCGGCCCGTGGGGACCGGGGTTTCGCCGGGTTCTCCGGCCTTGTCAGTGCTGCCGTTGCTACCGATATTGCCGGCGCCGTCGGTGAAACAGGCGGCGATAATCTCCCCTATCCGCAGATAGGCGGGCCGGAAGCTTTCGCCCCATTCGCTTACGCAGTGGGCTTCGTCGATCACCACGTGGGCGATGCCCAGCCCCCCCAGGACGGCTATCATCCGGGGACTCAGCAGGACTTCCGGGTTGGCAATGATGAAGCGGCTCTTTCCGGACCGGACTTTTTCCCAAATTGCCTCCCGTTCTTCCGGGGACTGGCCCCCCCGCAGAAGGACCGGTTCAAAGCCCCGTTCCCGGAGCCGCCGTTCCTGGTCCGCCATCAGGGAGAGGATGGGGTAGAGGACCAGGGTAGGGCCGTCGAGCAGCATGGCGGGAAGCTGGAAACACAGGGA
>JAISBN010000072.1 GCA_031266175.1 Treponema sp.
ATTGGACCGGTGGACTGGGTCTTTTGTGATGTAGCCTGTTATCCGCCCCGGCTTTATGAATGGGTGGAAAAGCTGCTTGGTTCCGGACTTTGCGGCAACTTTGTCTGTACGCTTAAAATGCAGGGTAAGCCGGATATGGATACGGTCCGGCGTTTTGCGGGGATTCCCGGCAGCCAGGTACTGCATCTTTGCCACAACAAGCACGAACTAACCTGGATAAAACTAGGACAGACTGCCTCCTTGCACGGTGTTGCGGCTCCCTGATACTCTGGGGCATGAATATTTTTGAGGCGCTTGTTCTGGGACTAATCCAGGGGCTTACTGAATTCCTCCCGGTGAGCAGTTCCGGCCATTTGGTACTTTTTCAGAAGATCCTGAAGGTTTCCGGTCCCGCGTTGTTTTTCGATACCCTTGTCCACGGGGGAACCCTGATTGCGGTACTGGTGGTCCTCCGGGCCGATATTTGGGCTCTCCTGAGGCGGCCCATCCAGCCCCTTACCGCGTATCTTATTCTGGGAACCCTGCCGGCGGTGGTTGCTGCTCTGGCCTTTAATGATGCTATTGAGGCGGCCTTTGAGTCCGGGGTATCCCTGGGTTTTGCCTTTCTTCTTACCTCGATTTTTCTTGCTTCTGCGGAAATTCTTTCAAAAAAGGCTGTGCGTCTGCGTAAAAAAGAGGAAATGACCTGGCTGGACTCCCTTTTTATCGGAATTTTTCAGGCCATTGCCATTGTTCCGGGACTTTCCCGCTCCGGTTCCACTATTTCCGCATCGCTGATCCGGGGGCTGGACCGGGATTTTGCCGCCCGTTTTTCATTTTTGCTTTCAATCCCGGCGATTCTGGGGGCCCTGGTGCTGCAGATCAAGAGCCTGACCGATGTATCCGGGACCACGGAGGCTGCCGGAATTGGCGGCGCCGGCAGTATCGGCGGCCTATCTCTGGCGGTAGGAACCATTACTGCCGCGGTGGTAGGCTTCTTTTCCATTAAAATTATGCTCAAGGTTGTCCGGGAGCGGTCCCTTTGGGGTTTTGCGGCCTATACGGGAATTTTGGGGATTCTTACGCTGGCCGACCGCTATCTGACGCATATTTTTTTCTAAACCTATACGTTATGGTATAAATATGTTATTATAGTGCATAAAAGGGCGGCATCGGCTTATTGCCAGGCTGCGGGCCTGGTAAGCCTGTTTCGGCGGCTGCCGGACAAAGCGGCGGATGTAGTATGCTGATAGGGTCGCTGCCCGGGCGGCGGTCTGCCGGTTTCAACAGGCTGAATCAAGGCTAAAGACTTCTGTGGTTGAAAATTATGCGTAACTTGAAAAATATATTGGTTACCGGCGGTTGCGGTTTCATTGGCGTTAATTTTATCCGCCTTTTGTTCAAGCATACCCCGGAATTCTCCGGCCGGATCATCAACCTGGATGCCCTTACCTATGCGGGGAATATTACAAGCCTTCAGGAAATTGAAAAAGAATTCGGCATCGACAGCGGTTCCACGGTTCGTTACTTTTTCGAGCTTGGCGATATCTGCGACCGGCAGCGGCTGGAGGGGATATTTGACAAGTACGATATTGACACGGTGGTCAACTTTGCGGCGGAGAGTCATGTGGACCGGTCGATACTGGGCCCCGAAACCTTTGTAAAAACCAATGTAATGGGTACCTTTGCTTTGCTCGATGTAGCCCGCCGCCATTGGCAGCTTGATGCCGAGGATTCCTCCGGGCCCCTTCCGGTATCGGCGGATGCCGAATATATTCCCGGCGTAATTTTTCACCATGTAAGTACCGATGAAGTGTACGGCTCCCTGGGGGAAGCGGGATTTTTTACGGAAACAACTCCCTACGATCCCCGTTCTCCTTATTCTGCCAGCAAGGCGGCCAGTGATCATCTGGTTATGGCCTGGCACCATACCTACGGTCTTCCGGTTACGCTGTCGAACTGTTCCAATAATTTTGGTCCCTTCCAGTTCCCGGAGAAACTTATCCCCCTGATGATCATAAATATGATGGAGGGCAAGCCCCTTCCGGTATACGGGGACGGTAAAAATATCAGGGACTGGCTTTATGTGGAGGATCACGGCCGGGCTCTTTGGGCCATTCTTTCCAAGGGACAATTGGGGGAAAAATACAATGTCGGCGGCGAAAACGAGATGGAAAATGTCGCCATTATTGATGAGCTTATTAAGATCGTGGCGGATAAGAGCGGCATGGACCCCGAAAAGATTCGCAGGACCATCCGGTTTGTAAAGGACCGCCCCGGTCATGACCGGCGTTATGCCATCGACTGCTCCAGAATCAAGGAAGAACTGGGCTGGGAGCGGGAAACTTCGTTCGAGGAAGGGCTGATCAAAACCGTGGAATGGTACCGGGACAACATGACCTGGATTAACCGTATCCGCAGCGGGGAGTACCGCTACTGGGTGGAGGAAAACTACGGCCGCCGTTAGCGTCCGCGGGCTTTTATGAAGGGTCTTATCCTTGCCGGGGGCGCCGGGACCCGGCTTTACCCCGTTACCCTGGCTGTCTCCAAGCAGATACTCCCCCTTTACGACAAGCCCATGATCTACTACCCCCTGTCGGTCCTTATGCTGGCGGGTATCCGGGAGGTCCTTATTATCTCCACCCCCCGGGACCTGCCCCTGTTCAGGGAACTCTTCGGCAGCGGGGAATGGCTGGGAATGCGCTTTGATTACCGGGTCCAGGAGAACCCCCGGGGCCTGGCCGACGCCTTTATCATCGGCGCCGATTTTATCGGCGGGGATTCTTCGGCCCTGGTGCTGGGGGACAACGTGTTTTACGGCCGCGGCTTTAGCCGGACCCTGCGGAGCGCCGCTGCCCTGGTTGCGGAAAAGGGGGGCGGGGCCATTTTCGGCTATTATGTGAAGGACCCCGGCGCCTACGGGGTGGTGGAATTTGACAGCCAGGGCCGGGCCCTTTCCATCGAGGAAAAACCGGCCAGGCCCAGGTCCCATTACGCGGTTCCGGGGCTTTATTTTTACGACTCCGGGGCAACGGAGATAGCCCGTTCCATACGGCCCTCGGCCCGGGGGGAAATCGAGATAACCGCCGTCAACAACGCGTACCTGGAACGGGGCCGCCTTTCCGTCGAGATACTGGGGCGGGGCATGGCCTGGCTGGATACGGGAACCTACGACGGCCTTTTGGAGGCCTCCAACTATATCGCCACCATCCAGAAGCGGCAGGGCATGTACGTCTCCTGTATCGAGGAGATCGCCTTTGCCAACGGCTGGATTTCCCGGGACGATCTGGTGGCCCTCGCCCGGAAGTACAAAACCAGCTACGGCGACTACCTGGCCTACATCGCCGAAAATCTGTGAGATTCCCGGAAGTTAAGAAGGGGGAGCGCCGTTATTTTCAACGTATCAAAAGTCCGGAGCCATGACAGACCCTGTGG
>JAISBN010000083.1 GCA_031266175.1 Treponema sp.
CAGGCGGCCCTGACGAAGGTGGAGAACACCGCGGAGCGGAACCATGTGGACACGGTGGCCTGTAACGAGGCCTTCGACATCCTCAAGGGGGTCATGCGGTTCTTCAAGAATCACTATTACCTTATCCCGCCGCTTACCAAAATCGACCTGGGCTTCCGGGAATGGGACGACCACCCTACGCTAATACCGGCCCCCACGGACGTGCCCATGGTGACCCCGGCCTACCACGGCGGGCCCCACCTGATCATGGTGACGCTGGGCCCCCTGCTCGGCACGCAGGCCCCGGACCCCCGGAGCGACTACGGCATCGCCCTCTACGTCGGCATCATGCCCCAGGGCGGCGCCACGCTGGAACAGGCGGCGTCGGTAAAACACTACCTCCAGGCGCCGCCCCTGGACGGGGAGGGCCTTAAACACTACGTCTTTACCTGCCGCGCGAGGGAACTGGTCGTCTTCGACGCCGCCGAATCGGGCATGACCGCGTACTTCTGCGCCCGCTACGAAAACCGCAAAGGCTGGACGGGAAGCTGGGGCCCGGTATCGTCGATCATCATTCCGTAAGGGAAGAGGAAGAGAAGAATTTTTAACCACGAACCTCACAAAAGACACGAACGTTTGCTTTGATTGCTTCTTCCGTTCGTGAGGGTTTGTGTGGTTCGTGGTTAATTTATATTTTGTCCGTGGTGGTCCGTGTCCGTGGTTATTTTTGAATTCTGAATTGCTAAATCACGATTACCAACCCTTGCGGACCGGAACGTTTTCCGGTATACTATAAACCATGCTGCAGGTTTATTTTCTGTCAATCTTTCTGAACGGCCTGCTTGGCTATCTCCTTGCCTTTGGAAAGGACGATGCCGGGGAAGGATGGCCCTTTAAGTTCAACAGCGAAACGCTGTGGCTTATTACCGGGGTGCTTTCGGGCATAACGGGGGTTTTAAAAATTCTTTCTCCCGTCACAGGCAATGTTCCGGTGGTGGGGGATCTTGTTCCCGCCCTGGCTAACCTGGCGGGGGGCTTTATTCTGATCTTTGAATTTTACCGCCGTCACAGTACCATAAGCTCCACGGCCGCGGACCGGCTGGGGGAGTTAATCGAAAAAAACAGAAAACTGACCGGTTTTATCTGTCTTGGGGCCGCCGCCCTGCACTTTATCTTTTCCTCCGTGCTCTTTCTATGATATTCCGGACCTCCGTCGCGGGAATAGCCGTACGGGAACAGAAGCTGTTCATTGCCCGGCGGCTTCCCGGCGGAGCCATGGGGGGCCGGTGGGAATTCCCCGGCGGAAAAGTCCGGGAGGGGGAAAGCGAAACCGCCGCGCTGATCCGGGAATTTGAGGAAGAATTTGCCGTCCCGGTGGAACCCCTTTTTGCCATCGGGGAAGCGTCCTTTGTTCACAGGGATACCCGCTTTACCCTCCGGGCTTACGGGATCAAATTTCTTTCCGCCGCGTATACCCTTTCGGTTCATTCGGAAATCCACTGGGCTTTCCCGGTGGAGCTCGAGGGGCTGGATTTTGTCGATTCGGACCGGCTGCTGTTTCCGGTACTGCAAAAAATGCCGGTTACAGCCGGACCTTAAAGTACAATCCTCCGTCAAAAAGCCGTAACCCCGATCCGCCGACACCCGGCACGGCATAAGCTTCTTTCCCCTTTTCATCAACTACGGTATCTCCCCTGGTTTTTACCATATGCCGGTAACTTGCCGTCAGGCCCAGGGACATGTTTTTTGCCAGTTCCACGCTGATGTCCAGGGCCGGCTCCAGGGCAAGGCCCCCCGCCATGTAATCGGTAAAAACGGTGCCCCACAAAAGATGGTTGTCGATGGTGATGCACAGAATGGCGGGGGTGATTTTAAAGGACGCCTCCAGGGTAACCCGGTCCAGCACCGCGCCGAAGCCGATTCCGGGACTCAGGAGGATCCAGTGCTGGATATAGGTAATTCCGCTTCCTGTCATGGGTTCCTTTTTCCAGGAGGAACTCCAGGGTTCGTAGGGGGCGGTACGGGAGCTACTGGGATAATTCGGCCCGTACTGGATATATCCGTTCCGGGCTTCCATGCTTAAAAAGACATAATCCAGGGAAAGGAGGGGCTTAAAAAAGAAACGTCCCTTAAAGGGCAGGGAAAAGGCAAAATCCAGGTCCGCCAGTACCGCCGCCCGGGTCTTATTGTCGTGGCTGGAAAAATGGGTCAGCGAGCCGGGGACGGTACTGGTCAGCCAGTCCCGGTCTTCCAGGGTTCCGGTCTTCATGGGAAGCCCCGCCTTGACAGCCAGTTCCAGGGAAATTCCCCAGCGCCGCAGGATGTCCCCGGGCCCGAAGGATGCCTTCAGTCCCAGATACCACAGGGGTTTTAGTTCCCACCGGAGTTCGCTCAGATAATCTTCGCTGGCGCTGTCCTGGTACACGATTTCATAGGCCGTGCCATACATCATTCCCGGACCGGCGGAAAGGGAGAAAGCATAGGGCTGTCCGAGGAGCCTGATTTCCCCGAAGGCGGGGGTACAGGCAAGGGTGACGAAACAGCAAAAACCAACTATACTTTTCATACTATGATCCTAGGAGCGGGAACGCCTTCTCGTCAAGGCCGGTTTTTCTTGTTTATCCTTGCCTCTTTGTGCTGGGGCTGTTCTCCCAAACTGACGGCTGTCCCCCCCGCGGCGCCGCCCCTTTCCAGGGACATCCTGGGTTACGGCGTGGTGACCGCTTCCTATATCCGGGTGCTCGACGAACCCAACGCCGGCGGCGTTGCCCTGGGCTATGTCCGGGAAAAAACCATCCTCCAGGTACTGGAACGGCGGCTGATTAAAGAAGGGGATGCTTTTGTCTGCTGGGTTTTGATCGACGGCAGCTACCAGGGCTGGCTTCCCGAATCGGCGATTGTTATTTACGACAACGAAGGCAGGGCGGAAACCGCCGCGGGCCGGTAGCGGGCTCAGGACCCTGCCAGCTGGCCGCAGGCGCCGGAAATTCCCCGGCCCCGGCGGTACCGTCCCGTTACCTGTATGCCTTCCTGCTCCAGGAGCCGCCGGAACCGGCCGGTCTCCGCAGCAGGGGGTTCCCGGATTTTTTCCCCCCCAAAGGACAGGCCCGGAACGGGGTTCCAGGGAATAAGATTGACCGCGGCCTTCAGGCCTTTGGCAAAGGCCGCCAGGGCCCGGGCGTCCCCGGCGCCGGTATTGATTCCCCCCAGCAGCACCGCTTCCAGGGTTATGCGGCGGCCCGTTTTTTCCTGGTATATTTTCAGGGCCTCCTTTAGGTCTTCTAGGGAATTTTCCCCGGCGCCGGGCATAAGGCGCCGCCGCAGATCTTCCCGGGCCGTGGTCAGGGAAAGGGCCAGTTCCGCTTCGGGGCCCTGTTCCGCCAGTTCCAGGATGCCCGCGCGGATCCCCGACGTGGAAATGGTGATCCTCCGTTTGGAAAAACCGAAGCCCCTGGGATCGCAGAGGATGGCCAGGGCTTTCCGCAGGGCGGCAAGGTTTAACAGAGGCTCCCCCATGCCCATGACGACAATGTGGGAGATCCGGCAGGATCCGCCGTTCCTCTCCCGGACCAGATCGGAAAGGGCCAGGAACTGATCCGTCAGTTCAAAGGTATCCAGGTTCCTAAGAAAGCCCAGGGAGCCGGTTTTGCAGAAAACACAGCCCACGGGGCACCCCGCCTGGGTGGAAAGGCAGGCGGTATAGCTGCGGCCCGGTTCCCGGTCCGGCCCTGTTTTTTCCGAGGCCAGCAGCACCGCCTCGATTACCGCCCCGTCTGTCAGGGTAAACCGCAGCTTGGACGTTCCGTCCGGATCGTCCAGCCGCCCGCTTACCCTGCTCCCCCGGATGCTGAAACGGCCGGCCAGTTCCCGTCGCCATGCCTGGGGCAGGTCGGTCATCCGGTCAAAGGAAAGCGCCCCCCGGCTTATCCAGGAAAAGATCTGTTCCACCCGGTAGGGGGGAACGGATTCCGCCCCGGTTTGTTCCAGGGTTTCCGCCAGTTCCAGAAAAGTCATTCCGGAAAGGATCCCGCTAATTTCTGTACCGGTCCAGCAGTTCGGAGATTTTGCTGTTCCGCAGTCCCTGTTTCTGAAAATCTCCCAGAATTTCAATAGCCATGTTCCTTTCTCCCTTACGGTACCAGCAGTCCGACAGTTCTATATACAGCCGGTAATTCCGGGGGTCCTGCTGTATCAGCCGGCGGAGGGATTCGATGGCTTCCGAATACCTGTTCTGGGCCTTGGCCACCAGGGCAAGCCCCAGAACCGCGTAGGTGTCGAATTCGATGTTCAGCGCCCGGTGGTAGTATTCCCCGGCGTTTCCGTAATCGTTCAGGTGGCGGTACGCGTCCCCCGCCCGGGTCAGGATAACCTTGTTCCGGGGATCCTGTTCCAGGATACAGTTCCAGTATTCCAGGGAACGGTCCTGCTGGTTCATGCCCCGGTAACAGTCCGCCAGGCCGAAGAGGGCATAAAAATTATTGATGTCCCGCCGCAGGGCCTGCTCGAAAAACGCTATTCCGTTTTCAAAGGTTTTCAGTTTCCGGTAACAGTTGCCGATGGAGGTCAGGACCCGGATGTCCACGTTTTCCCTGTTAATCTCCAGCATCTTCCGCCAGTAGAACAGGGCTTCCTCGTATTCCTTAAAATCGTAGTGCAGGTGGCCCAGGCCGATGATGGCATAAGGGTTTGCATCTTCCATTTTTAAAACCCGAAGGTATACCTCCCGGGAATGTTTAAAATCCCGGACCTTGCGGTACGCGTCGGCAACCCTGGTAAGGACCGTGATGTTCTGGTCATCGTGAAGCAGGTACTGTTCCCAGATTTCAATGGCCTTGTGAAACTGGTTCAGGGTTTTATAACAGTCCGCCAGGCCGAAGAGGGCATAGTTGTTTCCCGGATGATGTTCAAGACACCGGCTGTAATACCTTACCGCTTCCCGGTAGGCGCCCTGCTTCCGGGCGGCGTCTCCCAGGCCCACCAGGGCATAGTTGTTGCAGCTGTCCGCTCCAAGAATTCTGTTAAAGTAATCCATTGCTTCGGGTATTCTGTTTTCCCGCAAAAACTGGTACCCCCGTTTTGACCATTCCGCTATGTCCTGTTTCAGCGCTTCGGAGTCTTCCGTTTCTCCGGGATAATCCCCGCCGGCAGCCGCGGTCCGTTCCAGCGAATACATCCGGACGGGACTTTTCATCGACGGGGCAGCGGGTAAGGGTTCTTCTGCTACGGATAATACGCCGGCATTACTTTCGTTATTCATGTAAATCCCCTTCATTCATAAAATGTCTGACTATTTCCGATAACTGCTGGATGATAGGGTCTGCTTTTGTATGATCCGGGGCTATCCAGTACATCCGCAGGGCGTCCAGGGGCCTGCCGCGGGATTTATAATAATCCCCCACCCTGGAAAGTCCGTCGGAATAACCGGTCGTTAAGAAAATCCGTCTGGCCCCTTCAATATCGCCGGCGTTGTACAGCGCGTTTCCCCTGCGGTTCAGCGCTGCCTTGGTACTGCCGTCCATTGAAGGTTTCGCCGTGGTTTTTATAAACCCCCGGGGATCTTCAAAACGTTCAAAAACCTTTTGATAATCCATTTTTCCCTGAATCTTACCGCCTACTATATCCTTTGTTTTCAGAAATTACAAGAATCATGCTGATCTTTGATTTAAAATAGCAATTATTACTCAAACAGTCAAGTATTTTTCTTTGCCAGAGAATAAATCCTGTAATCCTGGGAAGATTCCAATTCAGAAGGTTTAAAAGCGGTTTGTTCCGGTAAAAAAATCCACCGCGGAGGCGCCGTAACAGCGGGTTTCCCGGAGCGTAAGGGCGGTAAAGGATTCCCGATCAAGCCTTTCCTGCGCGGGCCGGTGGATAAGCACCAGGGAACCGGGGGACACCAGCGGCGAGGTTTCCATTAACAGGAGCAGTTCCTTTTTGTGGGCATAGGAGAAGGGGGGATCGCAGAAAATATAGTCAAAAGATCGCCGGGCCCGTTTGATGTAGAGTTCCGCGGACATAAAGCGGCAGCGGACGGAAACCGGGGCAAGGCCGGCATTGTCCAGCATGATCTTCCGTTTCAGGGGATCCGATTCGACGGCCTCCACCGGTGAAGCCCCCCGGGACGCCGCTTCCAGGGCGATAATGCCGGAACCGGAAAACAGATCCAGGAACGAAGCGCCGCCTAGATCTCCCAGGACGGCGAACACCGATTCCCGCATTCTGTCCATCGCGGGCCGGATAATTCCCGGGGGAACCCGGACGGTTCTTCCCTTCAGAACCCCTCCGGTGATTCGCAGGGGGGATTGGGGGCCCCGGACCGGACGGTCCATATTCTAGCGGTTTAGGAGTTCGTGGAGTTCGTCGTAGCCCACCACCGGTTCCAGGGTCAGCTGCCTTGCTTCCACGATCAGGTCTTCTATGGCATGCCGGCGTTCCTGGGAGCGGTTCATCAAAAATTCAACCCGTTCCCGCAGTTCGGGATACTGGACGCCGGAAATGTTTCCCTCCCCCTGGTCCATTTCGCTCAGCACCTCGCAGAACTGCCGTTCGGTATTCAGCAGGTTGTGGAACTGATCGTCCCGGTCAAGGAGCCTGAAATTTTCCTTGAGGCTGCCCAGCAGGCTGGCAAGGCCGGCGTTGATAAAATCAATATCCTCCAGGGTTTTGTTCAAAAACAGCTCCGCGTCGGCATCAAGAATCAAAAGGTCCTGAATCATCCGTATCCGTATATTCAAAATAAAAATATTGTCCTCAAAATTGATATGCCTGTTCATGTCCCTATTTTCGGCAGGACCGAGGGGTTTGACAAGATACTTCTGTTCCGGTATACTTTTTTTACCTCTTTGCCCGCTTTCTGAAAGCGGGCCGAAAATCATTGTCCGAAAGGAGGACCTATGCGTCAGTATGAGCTGACGGTCATCTTCCCCTTGGAAGAAGACCAGTACCAGGCGGGAAGAGCTGCCGTCCTGGCCGACCTTGCCGCCCAGGGGGCGGAAATCGTCAAAACGGATGAAACCGGAGACCGGGATCTGGCCTATGAGATCAAAAAAAGGCGGCGGGGCCGGTATGTGCTCTTTACCCTCAAGGCGGATCCCGCCAGGATCAGCGCTTTGGACAGGGCCTTCAAACTGAACGCCAATCTTCTGCGTTATCTCTTTGTAGTCATAGAGGAATAGCCATGGCGGACCTTAACCATGTGGTGTTAATCGGCAGATTGACCAGGGACGCGGAACTTAAGTATACCGCCAACGGTCAGGCGGTGTGCAAATTTTCCGTCGCGGTTAACCGCCGCCGGAAATCGGGGGAACAGTGGGTGGACGAGCCCAATTTCTTCGACGTGGTGCTCTGGGGAAGGCAGGGTGAAACCCTTAACCAGTATCTGGTCAAGGGCAAGCAGGTCGGCGTGGACGGGGAACTGCGCCAGGACCGCTGGGAGCAGGACGGGCAGAACCGTTCCAGGGTGGAAATAGTGGCCGCCAATCTGCAGCTTTTGGGCGGGGGAGCTTCCGGCGGCGCTTCTTCTTCCTACGGCGGCGCCAGCAATACCGGCGGTTCGTATAACAACGGAGGCGCTCCCCGCCAGGACAACGCCCCGGTTTCCGCCGGCGACGACGGTTTTACCAATGATATTCCCTTTTAAGGAGTTGTACCATGTCCGATGAGAAATACACGGAAGAAAGACCCCCCCGGCAGGACCGGGATGTCCAGATGGACGGCCGGGACGGCGATGACAAAACCGGCCGGGGCAAGGGTAAGGTTTATTTTAAAAAGAAAGTCTGCCGCTTCTGTACCCAGAAGCTTAGGATCGATTACAAAGACGCGGATACGCTCCGCAGATTTATTACCGAGCGGGGAAAAATCCTTCCCCGGCGGATTACCGGCACCTGCGCGAAACACCAGCGGGCCCTGGCCGCCGCGATAAAGCGGGCCAGGATTATCGCGTTGCTGCCGTTTGTGGCGGAGTAGTGGACAACCGGCAGACGGCTTCCGCCGCCGTTTCCCTGGGGGTATCGGCGGCCTGCGCGGCGCTTTCCGTCTTTTGCGGCCGGACCGGTTTTTTCAGTTTTTTTTTCCTGCTTCCCCTGGGGTTTGCCGCTTTTTGGGGGGGCGCCCAGACCGCCTGGGCCTGCGGAATTACCGCGGTTGCGGTCAATCTTATTATATCCTTCAGCCTGTATATCTACCGGTCGGGGGATCCCGTTTTTCTGCAGTGGAGAGCCCTGTATTTTTCGGTCATGGTCCTGGTCTTTACCTGGATAAACGCGCCGTTAACAAGGTTTACCGCGGCCCTTGACATTCCCTACCGGATAATCGCCGGAGCGCTTGTCTGCGCCTTCGTTATGGGACCGGCTTTTCTGTCCCTGGCCGGGGATCCCCGGATGCATGAGCTTGTTGCCGGGCAGCTTGCCGCCCTTTCCGGTTCCGCGCCCTCCGGGGATTTTTCCGTTCCCGCCCCGGAGGAACTGCTTTCCTCCGTGGTATATGCCGGTTTACGGGGGGGAATTCTGGCCGTGTCCATGATCTTCCTCTGGGTTAACCGGCAGATAGCGGCGGGAATCGTGAGGATCCTGCGGCGTTCCCCGGCCCGGGAAAATTTGCTGGCCTTCCATGTCCCCCCGGTTTTAATCTGGATCCTGTCCCTGTCCCTGGGAGCCGTTCTTGCGGGGCGCCTGGGGGAGATGGAACTGCTGGACATAGCCGGGTGGAACATTCTGGTCATATCCGCTACACTGTACTTCGTTCAGGGCGGAGGGATTGCCCTGTACTTTCTTTTAAAAGCGCCTCCCCTTGTGCGCATGTTTGCCAACGTGGGAATAATAGTCCTGTTTTTTGCCCCCGGCGTTAACGCCGCGGCCCTTGGATTACTGGTGCTCTTGGGAATAGCGGAAAACTGGGTGCCCTTCCGGGCGCCGAAACAGTAGCCTCCCCGCCGTTGGCGGGAATTAATACGGCCTCCTACTCCGGGGGACGGGCTGTCGTGTTGTCGAGCGGCGGCGAAACAGTCAGTAAAGGAGCTTGGTTTTATGAAAATTATTTTAAACAAGGATCTTGCCACCCTGGGCGAAGAAGGGGATGTGAAGGATGTGGCCAAAGGATACGCCCGGAATTACCTTTTTCCCAGGGGGATAGCCCTTCCCTATAACGAAAAGACCATACAGCTTTTTGAGGGGCGGAAGGACGAAATAGAAGCGCGGAAAGCCCTGAAACGGCAGGACGCGGCGGGGCTGAAGGAAAAACTTGAGGCCCTGACCCTGACGCTCTCCATGCCCGCCGGAGCCAACGGAAAGCTCTACGGCGCCGTTACCGTCCAGACGGTGGCGGACGAGCTGGTTAAGCAGGGATTTCAGATTGAACGGAAAAAGATCGAAATTCCCGGCAATACCATTAAGAGCGTGGGCCGGTACAAGGTTTCCGTAAAGCTGTACGAAAGTTCCGCCGCGGAATGTACCATTACCGTAGAAGGACAGGCAATTAAAACCGAAACCAGAACTTCCACCCTTCAGCGGGGCCGCCGCCGGGAACCGGCGGCAGATACCGCCGCGGCGGCGGAATCCGCGCCCGGAACCTCCGGCGGAACCGGTGAAACCGCCGCCGAAACTTCAGCGCCGGCTTCTTCCGAAGCTTTCCCCGCGGCCGAGGCTGTAACGGTTTCACCTGCGGCGGAAACGGCCGCCGAAGCCGTGCCCGCGGAGACTCCGGATGCCGGTATTCCGGCGGAAGAGGGCCCGGCTCCCGCGGCGGCGGATGGCGCCCGGTAAACCGTAATTACGGCCCCGCCATGCCACCGTTAAAGGATAAGGTTCCGCCCCATAATAATGAGGCGGAACAGGCGGCTCTGGGAGCCATCCTGCTGGATAACGACGCGATAGACACGGCGCTCCAGTATGTCCGGCCCGATGATTTTTATTCCACCGCAAACCGCAGGGTTTTTAAGGCGATCCTTAACCTCCATGACCAGGGCCGGCAGAAAGCGGACATTATTACCGTGGTCGCGGAACTGCGGCAGATGGGCGAACTGGACGCGGCCGGGGGAGCGGCCTATGTTGCATCCCTGACCAATGTGGTGCCCTCCAGCGCCAACATAGACTACTATGCCCGGCTGGTACAGGACTGTTCCCTGCGAAGGGCCCTGCTCCGGGTATCGGCGGAGGTCAACACCCGTTCCTTTGATGAATCGGTGGAATCCAGGATAATCCTGGAAGAAACCCAGCAGCAGATCCTGGAACTGGGAGAAAGCCGGCAGGCCTATTCATACAAGAGCACCCGGGAGCTGATACCCGGCGCCGTTGACATAATAGAAAAACGCTACCACGCGAAAGAGGCCTGGATAGGAATTCCCTCGGGGTTTGAGGATCTGGATACGGTAACCTCGGGCTTTCAAAATTCGGAACTGATCATTATCGGGGCCCGGCCTTCCATGGGGAAGACCGCCATAGGGCTGACCATGGCGGCCTATATCACCATAGAAAAAAAAATACCCGCGGCTTTTTTTTCCCTGGAAATGTCCGATATGGCCCTTTGTCTGCGGCTTATATCCTCCGAATCGCTGATCGAATCCCAGAAGATCCGGACGGGGCTGTTGTCCGGCAGGGATTTCGGCAAGCTGATGGCCGCCGCGGCCCGAATCCACGAAGCGCCCCTGTATATTGTGGATACCCCGGGGCTCAAGCTGCTGGATCTCCGTTCCCAGGCCCGGCGGCTTAAAGCCCAGCAGGGGGTGCAGATTATCTTTATCGATTACCTTACGCTGGTAAGCTCGGATAATTACCAGATCCCCCGGCACGAGCAGATTGCCGAAATTTCCCGGTCCTTAAAAAGCCTGGCCCGGGAACTTGACATCCCCGTGGTAGCCCTTTCCCAGCTTAGGCGGGATGCGGAGGGCAAACGACCGAACCTGTCGGATATCCGGGAATCCGGCTCCATAGAGCAGGACGCGGACCTCGTGATGTTTCTGCACCGGGAACGGGAAACGGACGTAAAGAGCGGAAAGGGAAAAGAGGGAACCAGCAACAAAACGGAGCTGATCATCGCCAAACAGCGCAACGGTCCCGTGGGGATAGTAGACATTGTGTTCCTGCCCCAGTATGCCAAATTTGTCTCCTTTGACAGGGTTCATCAATAGCCTGGATATGATAAAAAGCGTATACTAAAAAGAGCTTTGGAGGAAAGAACGATGGCTTTTGCCGATGTCTATGATTTTGATATTTTAAAGAACGAGTCCGAAAAGCTGGTTATCGAGGAACTGGAGCGCCAGCTTGCCGTCTTCGGGGCGGAAATTTGCCGCTGCAATACCTGTGTGGTGGATATGGCCGCGATAGCCCTTAATATGGTCAAACCCCTGTACCGGGTTTCGCTCCTGGGTACCCAGTACGCGTCCCAAGCAATGGCCGAAGCGTCCTATGCCAGATCCCTGCAGCAAGCGGTGACCAGGGCCATTGAAAAGGTCCGTAAAAACCCCGCCCACGACTAACGGACGTTCCGCGGTTTTGCCGTCAAGGGCGTAAAATACCGGCAGGGGCTTTTAGAAGTTTATTCGCAGTGAGTATCTAATCCCCCAAGAGCCCGCTTGCGCGGAGGAGCTTCATTCCACCTTGAATTTGGACACCTCCCTGACCAGCACGTCAATGTTGTCCTTGTTCTCGCCGCTGATGGTGTTTACCCGGTTCACCGCCACGTTGATCTGGTCCGAGCCGGTCGCCATCTCGTTCATTCCGTTCGTTATCTCCTGGGTCACCATTTCAAGGTTTTTCCCCTCGGTGATTACTTCCTTGCTCCCCTCCAGCATCTCCTCGGAACCGCCCTTGACCATCTGCGTTATCTCGTTGAGCTGTCCTATCACTTCCAGTATCTGCCGGCTTCCCACGCTCTGCTCCTCCATGGCGTTACGGATGTTTTCGGTCTGCTCGGAAACCGTCTTGACACCCCCGTCAATCGCCTCAAATTTGCCTAACACGCTGTCCGTGGACCTGGTTATCTTGTCGATGGACTCCTTGATCTTCTTCAACACCGACCCTATCGTCTTGGACTGTTCCCCGCTGCTCTCCGCAAGTTTCCGGATCTCATCGGCCACGACCGCAAAGCCCTTGCCCGCTTCCCCCGCGTGGGCCGCTTCAATGGCCGCGTTCATCGAAAGCAGGTTCGTCTGGCTGGCGATGTTCTCCATCACCGCGTTGATCTCCAAAAGACCCTCCGATTCGCGGGCGATTTCCTGGATGTCGGCGGCAACTTCCTGAAGCCCCGTCCGGCCCACGTCGCTGGAATCCAGAAGTTCCCGCACGCTCTCCGCATTCTTCAATAAGGTCTGGGTGACGGAGTTGATGTTGGCGATCATCTCCTCGATGGCGCTGGAAGACTTGGCGACGCTGGCGGTTTGGTTTTCCACATGGCCGTTGAGCTTGTCGATGTTGACGGTGATCTGTTCCATGGTCGCGTTGGTCTCGGTTACCGACGCGCTCTGGCTTATCACCTGGCCTTTGATGCTCTGGATGTTGCTGGTAATCTCGTTAACGGCCGCCGCCGTTTCCGTCATGTTGCCGGCAAGCTCGTTCCCGATGTCTAAAAGCGCCGCCGCCTGCTTTTTAATGGTGACCACGAGGGTCTTTATCTTTTCCAGGGTTTTGTTGAAATACGCGGACAATTCGGCGATTTCGTCATTCCCCTGAACGGGAATTGTTTTGGTCAGGTCGCCCTCTCCCTCGGAAATATCCTTGAGTGTCCGGGCGACATTGACGATGGGCCTGGCTATACTGCCCGCCACAAAGAAAATGATCGCCGCGGTGATAATGACGGCGACAGCCACGATGACAACGGCAATCCGGGTAAGCTGGTTTACCGCCGCAAATACGGCGTCTTCCGGAACCGAGGTAAGAATCGTCCAGGCGGTTTTTACGTCGCCCACGTAAAAAGGAGAGCTTTCAAAGATACGGCCGTGGTTTTGTCCCGAATTCGGCTTACCGGACTTAAGGGTCTCCAGAGTATCATCCACCGCCTGCTGGCCAAGGATAGCAACCGATTCGTTATCGGTAATCTTTCTGCCCACCTGGTCCGGATTGTAATGGGCCGCGATAATTCCGCCGTTGGAGTACATAACCGCCCGTCCGGTTCCGTACGGCTGGATCTGGGCGATGGTTTCGGAGGAGGTGGTGAGATCCACCATGATCCCGACCCTCCCCACAATGCCGTTGGCGGTGACGATGGGATAACAGAGCCTGGTGCCGAGAATCGGCTTTCCGGCATAGACCGCCCTGTAGGGTTCGCTTATTACCGGATCCGTCCTTTCTATGTTGGCGGATACATCAGCGTAGAGTTCGTATTCCGACAGGGACTGTTTTTCCAGGGTTCCCGATCTTCGGGAATACCAGGG
This sequence comes from Treponema sp., assembly GCA_031266175.1. GTDB lineage: Bacteria > Spirochaetota > Spirochaetia > Treponematales > Breznakiellaceae > JAISBN01. The sequence goes on from JAISBN010000083.1 coordinate 13,343, forward strand.
CATATATCTGCCCGTTGAGTCGGTTCCCGGATCGTTGACAAACTCCGCGTCCCTGCCGTCAATGGCGTTGGGTTTCCAGATGGAAAACATGCCCACAAAGTTAGGGTTGGATTCCATGATAGCCAATATAGTATTATCATAGCGGTTCCGCCGTTCCGCAGCCGGGACCGTTTCGTAGGAATTCATGATTTCCGCCAGGGTTTTGGCTACGGACAGGTAATTTTCATAGCGGTTCTGCATCATTATGGAATATCTGCCGGTTAGTTCCTCCAGGCCGGAAAAAGCTTCGCTGGTCTGCAAAGCCCGCGCCCGGACAAGCAGGATAACTGAAACCCCCGCCACAGCTGCCACAAGCAGCAGCGAGGTAATCAGGGTGAGCCGCATTTTTAATTTCATAAAAACCTCCAGGATTTAACAGGGCGATTCAACCGGCAAGCGCAACACCCCGGATTCGGCAAAAACCCCGGCGGGAGTCCTGTAACCAAAACACTTTATCGGTGTCGAATTTATTCTGCTCATTAATTTACTTATTTCTTTTTGTCCCGTCAATGCCCCGGTCGTGCTTTTGCCGTACTTTTTTGAAAAATATCTTCATGCAATACCGCTCTGGCCGCCCTCTTCAAACATCATCCAGTCGATCACCTCGTTGGCCTCTTCCCTGGGACGCCGCGGCCCCCGCCAGGCAAACCCAAAAAAAACGCCGCTATGATTTTCCGTTTCATGCAATCACCCCTTTACCCGGATTCACCATCCCGCTCCCTGAGGACGTTCCGCTGGATTTTGCCGCTGATGGTCTTGGGCAGCTCCGGCACGAACTCCACAATCCGGGGATACTTGTAGGGGGCGGTGACCCGCTTGACGTGGTTTTGCAGTTCCCTGACCAGGGCTTCCGAAGGCTCATAGCCCCGGGCCAGGACGACGGTGGCCTTGACCACCTGTCCCCGGACGGGGTCGGGCTTGGCGGTGACGGCGCATTCCAGTACCGAGGGATGTTCCATGAGGGCGCTTTCCACCTCGAAGGGACCGATGCGGTAACCGGAACATTTTATAACGTCGTCGTTGCGGCCCACAAACCAGTAGTAGCCTTCGCCGTCCCGCCAGGCCATGTCCCCGGTCCGGTAGGCGCCGCCGCTCCAGCAGTTTTCCGTAATGCCGGCGTCCTTCCAGTAACCCCGGAAAAGACCCGGTATCGCGCCGGGGGCGGACGAGGACAGGCCGGCCAGGGTTCCGCCGTTTTCCGGTCCGGAGGGGGGCAGGCCGGGTTCCCCCGCGGCGGTAACGCTGATGTTGCCCACGATGCCGTCGTCGCAGGGAAGGCCCCCTTCGTCCAGGAGTTCCAGGCCAAAGAGGGGGGCGGGCTTTCCCATGGAACCGGGCCGGACCGGGAGCCAGATAAAAGAGGCGGCCATGACCGAGGTTTCGGACTGGCCAAAACCTTCCCGGATTTCCAGGCCCGTCTTTTCCTTTATTTGGTGGTAGACTTCGGGACTGAGGGGTTCCCCCGCTACCGAAGCGTGCCGGATAAAACTAAAATCATAGCCGGACAGATCTTCCTTGATAAGGAAGCGGAAGATCGTGGCCGGCGCGCAGAAGGTCGCCGGCCGCAGGCGCTGGATCGCGGACAAAAGCCCCGGGGGGGTAAATTTTTCCGTATCATACGCGCCCACGGCGGCGCCGCAGATCCACTGGCCGTAGATCTTTCCCCAGGCAAACTTGGCCCACCCCGAATCGGTCTGGGTCATGTGGACGGTATTGTCCTCCACGCAGTGCCAGTATTTTGCGGTAACAATATGTCCCAGGGGCAGGGAATGATCGTGGAGGACCATCTTCGGCATGCCGGTGGTGCCGGAGGAAAAGTAAATCAGCATCGGCTCCCGGAGCAGCGGATCCGCCGCTCCCGAAGGCCGGACGAAGCGTTCCGCCGCTCCGTCAATCGCCGCGCGGAGGTCAAGCCACTCCGCGCCGGTTCCGCTCACGGCGGCGCCTTTGCCAGCAGTGCCGTTCCCCGCCGTACCGGCGCTGGGGGTTCCCACCACCGCCACCCGGCGGAGCGCCGGACATTCGCCGAGGGCGCCGGCGATGTTGGCGAGGAGTTCCCCGTCGTCCACCGTCACCAGCAGTTTTACCTCCGCCACGTTACAGCGATACACCAGATCTTTCCGGGTCAGCTGGTAGGTGCCGGGGATACAGACCGCGCCCAGTTTTTCCAGGGCCAGCATCATGACCCATACTTCGGGGCGCTGTTTCAATATCAGCATCACCACGTCGCCCTTGCCGATGCCCAGGGACAAAAGAACATTGGCCGCCCGGTCCGAAAGGTTTTTCATTTCCGCGAAGGTATAGGACTTGACCGTCCCGCCGTCGTCGGTCCACAGGAGGGCAAGCTTTTCCGGCTGGATCCGGGCCCACTCGTCCGCCACATCGTAGGCAAAATTAAAATTTTCCGGCACATCGCAGCGGTAGCCGGCGTAAAAGTCTTCGTAACTGTCAAAGGTAATCCGGGGACAGTAACGGGAAAGGATCTCGTCCATGTCAGCGAAGGTTCTCCTGTATGATGGTGATAAAGCGGGCGGGGCCGTCCACCGCGGCCTGTCTGTGGGGAAGGGCCGCGTCAAAGTAGATTGAGTCCCCGGCGGCAAGCACATAGCTTCGTTTGCCCACGGTAACCCTGACCCTGCCTTCTATCACGTAGTTAAATTCCTGGCCCCAGTGGCGGACCGCCGCGGCTTCGGGCTTGGAGGGATCCAGATAGACCAGCAGGGGTTCCATGATCCTGCCCTTAAAGTTATAGGCCAGGCTGGCGAATTCATACCCCGGATAGCGTTCCACCTCGACCCCCTGGCCGGCCCGGCAGACCGCCGCGCTTTCCATCCGGGCTTCCTCCCCGGTAAGCAGGACCGTGGCGTCCACCCCCAGGCAGGCGGCGATTTTGTAGAGCGCGCTGACGGGGATGTCTTTTTCCCCCGTTTCGTACCGCTCGTAATCCGCCGGATCGGCCCCGATGTCCCGGGCCATGTCGATGGCGCTGATTTCTTCTATTTCGCGGAGTTCCCGGATCCTTCCGGGGATCTGGGAGAGCTTGTCGTGGATCATAGATTTTCCATCATACAGGATTACATGGTTTCCAGAAAGGGGATGCCGATAAGATCCAGCGCGTCCTTAAGGACCCGGAGGACTCCCCGGGCCAGGGTCAGCCGGGCTTCGGACAGGGCCGAGGTTTCCGCCTGGAGGATCGGACAGTCGTGGTAAAACCGGCTGAAGGCCCTGGAAAGACTGTACAGATACGTGCCCACCAGGGAAGGATCCATCCCCTCCGCCGCCGCGGCTACCGCGGCGTCGTAGTCCGCCAGAACTTTCAGGAGCTCCCATTCGGGATCGCCGGTAAGAAGCTCTGCATGGTTGCCCGGGCCCGCGACAGCTGTCTCCGCCGGGGAAGGGGCGCCGCGGAGGAGGGCGGAAATCCGGGCCCCCATGTACTGGATATAGGGACCGGTATTTCCGTTAAACGAAAGGGATTCCCCGGGGTTAAAGAGCATGTCCTTGCCGGGGGACACCGAAAGGAGGTAATAGTGGAGCGCCCCCAGGGCGATCTTTTCGGCGGTTTCCCCGGGATTCTCCACCGCCTCTTCCCGCTCCTTTTCCCGGATTTCCTCCAGAGCCATATCCCGAAGGCTGTCGATCAGATCGTCGGCGTCCACCACGGTTCCCTCCCGGCTTTTCATCTTTCCCTCGGGCAGGTTTACCATGCCGTAGGAAAGGTGGAAGAGGTTCTTTGCCCAGGGGAAACCGAGTTTTTCCAGGATCGAAAAGAGCACCCTAAAGTGGTACTGCTGTTCCGAACCCACCACATAGACAAGCCGGTCAAAGGGCCAGTCCCGGTTCCGGTAAATCGCAAGGCCGATGTCCTGGGTAATGTAAATGGAGGTGCCGTCGGAACGGAGCAGGACCTTTTTGCCCAGGTTCTCCGCCTCCAGGTCCACCATAACCGCGCCGTCGGGGGCTTTATAAAAGATACCCTTCTCCAGGCCCCGGAGGATTTCTTCCCTGCCCTTACGGTAGGTTTCGCTTTCAAAGTAATACTGATCAAAGGAAACGCCGGTCCGCCGGTAGGTGGCCTTCATGCCTTCCACGGTCCAGGCGTTCATTTTTTTCCAGAGGGCGGTGACGGCTTCGTCCCCCGCCTCCCAGAGGCGGAGCAGTTCCCTGGCCCGGTTTTCCGCGTCCGCGTCGGCCCGGGCCATGTCGTTATACGCCACGTAGTAGTTTCCCACGAAGCGGTCGCTTTTGATCCCCTCCGATTCCGGGGTCTTTCCGCCGCCCTGTTCCTGGTAGGCCAGCATGGATTTGCAGATATGGATGCCCCGGTCGTTGATGACGCAGACCTTGCGGACCCGGGCCCCGCAGGCGGCGAGGATCCGGGAAACGCTTTCCCCCAGGATGTCGTTCCGGAGATGTCCCAGATGGAGGGGTTTGTTGGTATTGGGGCTGGAAAATTCTACCATGATCCGGACCCCCTTCAGGGTTTCGGGCCTTCCCGGGGGAGTATCCAGGACCCGGCCCAGCACCCGGGCCGCGGCCTTTCCCCGGTCATAGCGGACATTGACATAGGGCCCCTCGGCGGCCGCCGTGCCGAAGGCTCCGCCGGAGCCGGCCTCGGCGTTACCCGCAGCGGACGCGGCGTCACCCGGACCCGCGGCAAGTCTTTCGGCTACCGCGGCGGCTATGGCGGGGGGGCTCCGGCGGAGCAGCTTCGCGTAGGGGAACATAGGGAACCCCAGGTCCCCCATGTCGGGCCGGGGGGGAAGTTCGGCGACAACGCCGCCGGGAGCAACGGCTCCGTCGGCGTTCGACTCTTTTACGAGATCGTTTACCGCAGAGGCGACGCGGCTTTTCCAGGCTTCTTTCAAATCAAGCATATCAAGGTGATACCACAAAACGGGGAAAAAGTCTTTAGGTTTTACCCGTTCACTTTGTCTTCATCACCTCGACGCCGTCCCAGCCTTCGGGGGGCGGATCGGCGGCATAGGCCCGGCAGCGGTCCAGCAGGTTTTGCGCGTTGTAATCGCCGGGGAGGAGCGAAAGGGCCGCTTCAAACCGGGCCGCCGCCCCGGCAAAGTCCCGCCGGTAGTACCGCTCCATCCCCTGATTGTGGGCGGCCCAGGCTTTTTCTTCGGCGGGGTCCAGGGTCCGCCGGAGGGTATAAATTTTAACCCCCCGGCTTTTGCCCTTTACCGCGACGGTATCCAGAAGCCGGAGGGGGAGGGGAGCGGCAAGACCCGCCCCGCCCAGCGCCCCGGGGGAAAGTTTGTTCAGTTCCGCCGCCAGGGTTTCGCTCACCAGAAGCTCCGCGTGGTAGGACTTGGTAAGCCCCTCCATCCGGGACGCCAGGTTTACCGTGTCGCCGATGACCGTATAGTCCATCTTCCGCTCACTGCCGATATTGCCCACCGTCACCTCTCCGTAATTAATGCCGATGCCGATGTGGAATTCGGTTTTGCCCAGCTCCTTTTGGGTTTTGTTAAACGCCGCCACCGCGTCAAGCATGTCCAGTCCCGCCAGGACCGACTGCAGGGGATCGTCGGGATGTTTTACCGGCGCGCCCCAGAAGGCCATAATCGCGTCCCCGATGTATTTGTCCACAATGCCGTTCCGGTTCATGATAATGTCCACCTGGCCGGAAAAATAGCGGTTCAGGGATTTGACCAGTTCGTCCGGGCTTAAGCCTTCGGAGATGGTGGTAAAACTGCGGATATCGGAAAAGAGGACCGCCAGTTCCCGGTTATCCCCCACCAGCATGGACTCGGGGGAGGCAAAGAATTTTTCGATCAAATCCCGGGGAACATATTTTTGGAAGATCCGGCGGATCCGCTCTTCCTTTTTCCGGGCCAGCACCGCTTCAAAAGCCTGGCCCTTGATCCGGCCATAGGCCTTTTCCAGCTCCCCCACCATGGCGTTAAAGGTTAGGGCCAGGTGGCCCGTCTCGTCCCGGTATTCGACCGGCACCCGTTCGTCCAGCTTCCCTCCGGCGATGATTCCGTTCATGGCCCCGATAACCCGGCCCAGGGGCTTGGTCAGCTGCCGGACAAAAAGGGCCAGCAGCAGCGCCGCCGCGGCCAGGGAAACCCCCAGGGTAATAATGGTTTGGGTGGTGATCTTATCCGCGTCGACATAAAAAACGGATCGTTCCTCGGTCAGCACGATGTACCAGCGGAAGGGGATGGAATAGAAGGAGCGGAACACCCTGGGGGTCCCGCCGATTTCCGCGGTAGAAAGGCCGCCGTCTTCTTCCTCCAGCAGGGAAAGAAGTTGTTCCCCTTCCGCCGCGCCCAGGGTCACCGGGGAAGTGCTCATGGCAAGGTTCCCCCCGTTGTCCAGGGCCAGGATAATCTCGGTATCGCTTACCAGCATGCTCTGGGCATAGGCGGCTACCGCTTCCCGGGCGGCGAGGATCATTTCGGGCCGGGAATCGTAGTTGTTTTCCGCAAGCAGATCCCACTGGTTTTCGGTATAGTTTTTCAGCTGCGCCGCCTTGAAGTTCAAAAGCCGGTCCGCGACCCGGGTAACGCCGTTAACGGCGTTGAAATACGAGGCGGTTTCCGACAACACCAGGGCAACGGTGATAAGGGGCAGGATGACAAGAAAAATTTTTGCCCGGATCTTCATATATCAAGTTTATAGGGCGCTTCTTCTTCTGGCAATAGGATGGCGGATTATGGCGCGATGACGGCGAAGGCTGTACTGCCCCCAATCCCGGTCAGGGGAATGGGCGTTACCGTGGAGCCGTCGATCTTCCACATCATGGCGCCGTTCTCATACCCCGCTGCGTAAAGACTGCCCCCGCCGGCGGTAACGCCATATACTCTTGTGTGCCACATCCCGCCGGTCAGGGCCATGGGCGTTACCGTGGAACCGCTGATCTTCCACACCGTGGAAATATATTTGCCGCCGCTGTCCCATCCAGCCGCGTAGAGGCTGCCCCCGCTTTCGACAATACAGCATGCCTTTGCGTAACTCGTCCCGCCGGTCAGGGGGATGGGCGTTACCGTGGAGCCGTCGATCTTCCACACCATGGCGACATCATGATAGTCGCTGTTCCTCTCATACCCCGTCATGTAGAGGCTGCCCCCGCTCTCGATAATGCCGTTTGCCTCCGCTCTCCGCGTCCCGTCTGTCAGGGCCATGGGCGTTACCGTGAAGCCGTCGATCTTCCACACTGTGGCGACATTCTCCCAGCGGCTGTTCTGCTCGTATCCCGCCGCGTAGAGGCTGCCCCCGCTCGCGGCAATGCCCTCTGCCAATGCTTCCCGCACCCCATTGGTCAGGGGGATGGGTGTTACCCTGGAGCCGTCGATCTTCCACACCATGGCGGCAGCTTTGCCGTCGCTGTTCTCTTCCCCTCCCGCCGCGTAGAGGACCGGCGGACCGCCGCCCCCGCTTTCGGCAAGGCTCAATACTTGTGCGTCCTGTACCCCATCGGTCAGGAGGATAGGCGTTACCGTGGAACCGCTGATCTTCCACACCGTGGCGACAGAGTTGCTGTCCCTGTTGTGTTCCCACCCCGCCGCGTAGAGGCTGCCCTCGCTTTCGGTAAGGGCATATACTCCCGCGTGCCGGGTCAGGGGGATGGGCGTTATCGTGGAACCGTCGATCTTCCACACCATGGCGACGGCGATCCAGTTATCGTCCCTGTTGTGCTCAAACCCCGCCGCGTAGAGGACCGGCGGGTTTTCCGGACCCGGTTCCGGGCCGCCGCCCTCCTGGGTCAGAGCCCGCCCCCTAACATGGAACAACAACACCGCCGCCAGCGCAGCGCAAAACATCTTCCGCCTGCCCATACAAATACCCCCTAAAATAAAAATTGAATTTTTACCGCCAAGTCGAACAAGTCGAAAAAGGAAGGAAAGAAGTTCCGCGCAGTGAACTTCTTCGACTGCGAACCTTCGGTTCGATTCGACCTTTCGGTCATTGTATTCTTCCTTAAATTCCGGCGCCGGGTAAAGGGACGCCGGATTACGGCGCGATGACGGCGAAGGCGGTACTTCGCGTCCCGCCGGTCAGGGGGATGGGCGTTACCGTGGACCCCTCGATCTTCCACGCCATGGCGGCATCCTTGCCGTAATCCCCCTCATATCCCGCCGCGTAGAGGACCGGCGGACCACCGCTCCCGATTGCGGCAATGCCCCATGCCGCTGCGTGCCGCGTCCCATCGGTCAGGGCTATGGGCGTTACCGTGGAGCCGTCGATCTGCCACACCGTGGTGGTATCCTTGCCGCCGCTGTTCTCCCATCCCGCCGCGTAGAGACTACTCCCGCTTTCGGCAAGGCCCCGTGCATTCGCGTACCGCATACCGCCGGTCAGGGGGATAGGTGTTACCAACCATAGATCTCCCACGCCATGATGGTGACACACTCGCCGTAGTCCCCCTCATTCCCCACCACGCAGAGGACCGGCGGGCCACCGCTCCCGATTGCGGCAATGCCCCATGCCTCCGCGGCATCCGTCCCATCGGTCAGGGGAATGGGCGTTACCGTGGAACCGTCGATCTTCCACACCATAGCGACCCGCTTGCCGCCGCCGCTGTGTTCCCATCCCGCCGCATAGAAGCTGCCCCCGCTTTCGGCAAGGCCTAATACTTGTGCGTCCTGTACCCCACCGGTCAGGGGGATGGGCGTTACCGTGGAACCCTCGATCTTCCATACCATGGCGGTATTGCCGCCGCTGTTCTCTTCGTACCCCGCCGCGTAGAAGCTGCCCCCGTTTCCGGTAATGCCCACTACCCCCGCGTGCCACGTCCCGTTGGTCAGGACCACGGGCGTTACCGTGGAGCCGTCGATCTTCCACACCGTGGCGGCCCACTTACCGCCGCGGTTCTTTTCATACCCCGCCGCGTAGAGGACCGGCGGGTTTTCCTGGGCCGGAACCCGGCCGCCAACGCGAAACAACAACACCGCCGCCAGCGCAGCGCAAAAAATCTTCCGCCTGCCCATACAAACACCCCGTTGAACCTTTACCTTGACATGAACCAGAGGACTCGAATCGAACCGAAAGTTCGCAGTCGAAGGAGAGTTCAAAGAAGTAAAAAACTTCTTCGATTTCTTCGCGGTCTCCCTTACGCCATTGTATTCACCATGAACGCCGGATGTCCAGAGAACCCGTCCGTCCGGGCCAGACGGACAACCGGCAGACTTTGCCGGACGATCGGCAGACTTTGCCGGACGATCGGCAGGTTTTGCCGGACAACCGGCAGACTTTGCCGGATGACCGGCAGACTTTGCCGGACGATCGGCAAACTTAGACGGATGACCGGCAGACCCGGAAACCGGAAGATAAAAGCCGTTGACCTCCCCCACGGGGCAACGTATAGTGAAATACATGGAAGGGAACGGCCATTTCAGCCGGCTTGCCGAGGAACTCAGCGTGGAGGAACGGACCGGGCTGCTGGAAAAGCTTTCGAGCCAGTCTAATCTTCCCGCCGGCATGACGCTGTACGAAGATCCCGGGGAAGAAAAGGCGGTTAACCTTGAATCCCGGTACGGGGCCCTTCCCTGGTATTATAAACTCTGGTTCTTTATTTTAAGTTTTTTTAACAGCCGCAGCCCCCTTAAACTGTTCGCGGATCACCTGATGAGCCGGATTTACCGGAATATGGAAACCCGGGCGCCGGGATTTTATAACTTCCAGAAGGACATGCTCCTTCCCAAGTTCCAGGAAGAGCTTGTCAAGCTCCGGGACGGCTCCCGTTTTTTTTATTCCGCCCTGGACGCAAGCCTTAACCGGGACAAGGGGGGGCTTATGCTGTTCCTGGGATCCCTGGAAATGCCCGGCATCCACAAGCTTATCCAGGCCGATACGAATCCCGGGACGCTCGCTTCCCGTTACCGGGACTTAAACGAAATAGAACTCCGCCAGAAAGCCTTTAAAGCCCTGGAAGAGGCCCTGGCGGGGATAAGCGGGGAACAGCGGGACAGGATGTACCACAGCGCCCGGTCCCTGTACTGCCTTAAACAGCTTTCGTCCTTTCTCTTTGACCGGCTTATTAACAGTTTCATCTTTGACGCTTCCCTCCAGGGGAATATCTGCCCCGCCGCGTCGGTGCGGGATCAGCTTTTGACGCTGAACAATATCCTTGTTTCCCTGAAGGAACCGCCGCCCATGACTCTGCTGGCGTCCCTGTTTGTCTTTGTCCTTACCGAGCAGGATAACGGGGCGGGTTTTGATATCCAGATAGAAATGCGCAAGCTCCTTTCCCGGGCCGAAACGTCGCTCCAGGCCGTTAAGGAATTTAACGGGGAAGTTCCCCTTACCAGCCTGCTCCGGTGCATGTCCCGGAGCACCGACATCTCCCCCGGGGATATCGGGGGCGGGGAAGACTGGTACGTGGTCTACCGGGAACGGTGGAAAACCCGGATAGAAGAACAGTTTCTGTCCTTTATCAAAACCCGGCGGCAGCGGGATCTGCAGAACGCCTTCCGGTATTTTTTTAAGGGAACCCACCTTAAGATGCTGGAAAACATGGTTTCCGATTCAAACCCTTCGGGGATAAGCATCAAGGGGAATTTCAGCCTGGCATTTCTGCAGACCTTTTATTCGGTCGTTTTTATGGAAGAGATAAACAAGCATATCCGGCCCATCCTGCTGGACGGCGAATTTATCCGCCGGGACAACAGGAGCGAGTTTACCGAATACTACAACACCCTGATCAAGCTGGAGGACGTGATCGGGCACTTTGACATGGAGATTTCCCCCGCGGGGGATTACGGAAAACGCTATGCCCTGGCAAAGAACGACATGTCTTCCCTGCCGGTGAAGCGCCGTAAAATTCAAATCGTCGTGGAAGAGGCCGCCCGGGACGCGGAACGGATCATTGATCAGGCCCGGGAAGCCATGGAGGGGATGATCAATATTCTGGGGGGGGTTCTTAAAAAAAGCGCCGACGAAAAGTACGATACCCTGATCAATATCTCCGCCCTGACCGGCAGGGGAACCGCCTTTGCGGACGGCATAACCCAGTCCGTCGATCTGTTTAAAAAGGCTCTCCGGCTGCTGGATGATATTGACGCCATGGAAACGGGCCGCTGAGTGGTAGGGACGGAACTGTACCCCTTCAGGCTTGCCTTTGAGGGGCTTTCCGCCGGCGCTTTCGCCGGCGTCTTCGCCAGGTTCCCCTTCATCGTTGAAGGGAAACCCGTAACCCGTCTGGCGGACGGTTCCCCCGCCCCTTCCTGCGTACTCTCCGGCCGGGCCGCGGGCAACATGAAATTCGACCCTTCCGCGGATTCCGGCGCGGGCCCCCGCCGGGGACCCCACGGCCCGGTGAGGGAAAGCTTTTTCCGGGCCGCGGGGGTGCCCCCCGGCCGGGTCTACAGCCTTATCCAGGTCCATTCCCGGGAGGTGTTTACGGTTCCCCCCGGCCGGACGGATCCCGGAGCCTTTGCCCGGCCGGGGGACGGCATGGTGTGCTTTCCCGGGCCGGCCGGCGCGCCGGTTCTGGCGGTAACCGTGGCGGACTGCCTGCCGGTATTTTTGCTGGACCTCCGTTCCGGTTCCTTTGCCGCTCTCCACTCGGGCTGGAAGGGAACCGGCATAGTCCTTACGGCCCTGGCCCTTATGAAGGAACGGGGAACCCGCCCCGAAGAGACCGCGGCCCTGCTGGGGCCCTGCATCCGGAGCTGCTGTTACCGGGTCGATGACGGGCGGGCGGCGTTTTTTGAGGCGGAGTTCGGCCCCTCTTCGCTGCGGGTAAGGGCCCTGACCCGCGGCGGGGGCCCGTTTCCCCTGGGGTCGGTGGTCCGCCGGGACGGCGGCGGCAGCTATCTGGACCTGCAGGCGGCCAACGCCCGGCTCCTGGCCGCCGCGGGGGTCAGGCACATCGCCTGGTGCGAGGACTGTACCTTTACCGACGAACGGCTCGGCTCGTACCGCCGGGAAGGGCCCGGGACCTATACCCGCATGGCGGCCATGGCGGGACTGTTCCCGGCGTGATCCCCCGGGAAGCTTCCCGCCGAGACAAACTTCAGGTTTTCACGTTATAGTATACGTTAGTAGGGATCTTAAAAAACTCGCTGTCATAAAGAGGAGTGCTATGCCCGGTGACGACATTCTTGTGGAGTGGGACGACAAATATTCCGTAGGTATCCAGTTAATAGACGATCAGCATAAGGAGCTTATTACCCTGACCAATACCCTTTACAGGGGCTGCCGTACGGGGGCGGATGCGGCCAGAACCTATTTTCTGGGGGCCATCCACGGCGCGGTGGAGTATGTAAAATACCATTTTGCCGTGGAGGAAAAACTTCTGGAAACGCTGGCCTATCCCGCCGTGGCCGCCCACAAAAGCGAACACCGGGACTTTGTCAAAAAGATATTCCAGGATGTCAAGAGCTTCCAGGAGGGGAAACAATTTGTGCCCAACACCTTTGTCCGGTTTTTGCGGGACTGGATATTGTCCCATATCGCCGTGATGGACAAAAAATATATGGAATACATCCAGGAAAATGTATCCCGGAACGTCCTGGACGCGGTACTCCTGGACCTAAGAAAGCTCTACGGCCGGTAAAGGTATCGTCAGAAGACCTCTTCCAAAACGTAGAAGACGCTTTTGTCGGTGCCGAAGATTATCCGTTTGCCGGCGATTACCGGGGCGGAGAGGAGGGCGCCTTCGGTTTCCATCTGCCAGAGGAGCCTG
>JAISBN010000097.1 GCA_031266175.1 Treponema sp.
AAAACTTGAGGAGATTGTCAAAATGCAGGCCGAGGCGATTAAGAATATCAAGATTGACAAGATAACCGTATGGGACAGCCCTAACGGGGACAACAGTTCCACGGCGAATTTTGTGCGCAGCATGGTAAAAACCCTGCCGCCTCTCCACGACATTGCCCAGCAGGCCGGCCTTGATCTGCCCGGCTTCCTCGGCACTCTGGAGGCGAAAAAGGACGGCGGCAAAAAAGACAAAGCCGAAGAACATTAGTACTCTCCGAAGTCTAAAGTTTCGGATATAAATGCTGGAGTTTGATCCGGGCATCCGCGGTAGTAAACTGCCAATGAACGGTGAATTTTTTCCGGTTCCGCCGAGTAACCCGGGCTGCCGCTTCATCACTCGTCCGCTCAATCGTCCCTATCCTTTTGCCCCTCTATGGAATATCATGGATCCATGGAAACCCTGCGGGTACTTATGATAGGGGACGTGGTGGGGGAACCGGGGCTGGAAGCCCTGGAGCAGCGCCTGCCCGCCCTGATAGCGCGGTACTCCGCGGACTTTACCGTGGTAAACGGGGAAAACGCCGCCGCCGGCTTCGGCCTTACCGGGGAAACCCTGGACCGGATCCTGGCCGCCGGTGCCGACGTGGTAACCGGCGGCAACCATATCTGGGAAAAGCGCGATTTTTGGCCCGTGCTGGACAGCGGGCAGCCTGTCCTGCGGCCGGCAAATTATCCCCCGGAAGTGCCCGGCAGGGGCATCCTCCGGCTGGAAAAGGCCGGCGTCCTTCTGGCTGTGATTAACCTTCAGGGCCGGGAACAGATGAAACCCATCGACTGCCCCTTCCGCTGCTTTGACCGGCTCTATGGGGAAACGACCGCTATGCGGGCCGCCGCCCAGACGGCCGCGGGATCCGCTTCCGGGGTAAAACCGGAACCGCCTATCATCCTGGTGGACTTTCACGCGGAATCTTCCCGGGAAAAAGAAGCCCTGGCCTACTATCTGGACGGCAGGGCTTCCGTGGTGGCGGGTACCCATACCCATGTACAAACCTCGGACGAACGGATCCTCCCCGGCGGCGCCGCCTACATTACCGACCTGGGCATGACCGGCGCAAAAAACAGCGTCATCGGCATGGATCCGCGGATTTGTCTGGACCGGGCCCGGACCCACATAGCGTACCGGATGGAATGCGCCTCGGGGCCGGAAACTGTTATCCAGGGCATTGCGGTAACATTGAACGAAAAGGGCAAGGCCTCCGCGGTCGAGCGGATTGTGGACAACCCTTAACACACGGGTTCGCCAGGAATTTTCCGCTTATTTAGCCAAATTTTTACACAACACTGACAGGAATCACAATTTTCTTCGCTATGGTAATACCGTCATGCAAAGCATGAATAACACCTAAAGAAGGAGATTCTTGTGAAAAAGACCCTGTTGATTTTAATGTGCGTCGCGGTGGGGGCAGGACTGTTTGCCCAGGAGTTAAAATGGACCGGCTATTTTAATACCGGCATTGGCGCGGTGTTTACCAACGTGGAGGACGCGGATCCCTACCTTACCGCGTTCGGCGTGGATTCGGGCCAGTTCGGTTACCGGTTCCGCCTGAACGGCGCGTATACAAACGCGGACTCCGATGCGGGGGTCCGGTTCCGTATCCAGTCCCAGGCTGTAAGCAACCAGGTTTTTTCCCTTCCCTATGTGTACGGATGGTTTAAACCCCTGGATATGCTTACGCTGAACGCCGGCCTGGTTGATGACGGTACCTGGAACACCGGGGGCGCGCTCTTTAACGACGATGTGGGAGAGGGCCTGGGAGTCCTAGCCAAGCTGAGCCTGGCCGGTCTGGACGCGGGCGTGGGCGTTTATCTGGGGGGTACGGGAAGCGGCAGCAGCAATAATCCCCTGGCCGGTCTGGGTAACAACACCATAGAGCCGGAGGATCTTAAATATGTGTTCAGCCTGGGCTACACCATGGAAGACGTATTCAAGGTTGTCGCCAGCGTCCGGACCTCAAGTAAGACAAACGGCAACATCGACCAGCCCTTCACTGGTAGTAGTGCTCCCAATGACGAGGCGGCCCTGGGTTTTAATCTTCTGGCCGTACCCAAACTGACCGCCGTCCTTGAAGTCAAGGTCGATCATCTGTACAAGTTCAGCGACCTGGGGACGGTTTTTGTCTACGAAACCATCGCCTATGATCTGGGCGCCCTGGATCTGGGACTGAACGCGGGCCAGTACCTGAACCAGGCGGATCAGACGGGGGGTTCATCGTCGGATTTCGGCCTGATGATTTCCCCCTGGGTAAGCTATACCATTAACAAGATTGTTCCCCGGCTGGACGTACTGTACTTTATGGCGGGAAAACCCTCTTACGTGGCCGCCGCCGGGGGAGCGGGCGCTTCCAGCGGGAAATACAACTTTCTGAACTGGGAAGCCTACGCTCCCACCTGGGACTCGGAGTATTCGGTTATCGCCGTCCGGCCTTCGGTCAAGGTCAATTTCAATTCCAATACCGCCGTCGAGCTGGGCGACATTGTCAACTTCGAGCTGGGACCGGATAACGCCTACTCCGGCGAAAGCAGCCGGCTTACCAACATTTTCTATGCGGACTTTGTCTGGAAGTTTTAGGCGGAGCGCAGGATCATTCCAGCGCGGTAATACGGCGAAACCGGCCTGATTCGCAGGCGGGTTTCGTGTCCCGCCCCAAAAGGACGGGGAGAATCATGTAAAAAAATCCTCCTTTTAGAAGGGGCTGTTTGGGGAGTTTCCCCAAACAGCTTTCTTAATTACGGACGCCGCGTCCATCAGGCTGTAACTGCCGGCCATATTTTGCCTCCCTGCGGTTTGCCTATCCTTTCTGGCAATGCCGGCCGGCGCTGGCGCATCCCCCGTATCTGTACTAAGATGAAGACATGAAGACCCTGATTGCGGATACAAAAATCGCCAAAGCCGCCCTGGCGGTCCAGCAAAACGAAGTTACCGAGTACTTTGTGTATACCCGCCTGGCGGAACTGTGCAAGGATCCTCACAACTCCGAAGTCCTCCGCACCGTGGGGGAAGAAGAGCTGGCCCATTCCCGGTACTGGCAGAGCAAAACCGGGGTGGAAATCAAGCCCGACCGCTTCAGGGTATTCCGCATCATTGTCATGGCCCGGATTTTCGGCCTTACCTTTATCCTTAAACGGATGGAAAAAAACGAAGGCGTGGCCCGGGGGGTGTACCAAAAGCTTATCGCCTCTTTCCCCGAAGCGCAAAAAATAAGCGAAGACGAAACGGAGCATGAACAAAAGCTCCTGGCCATGCTGGACGAAGAACTGCTCCGGTATGTGGGGTCCATTGTACTGGGCCTTAACGACGCCCTGGTGGAGCTGACCGGAGCGCTGGCGGGCTTTACCCTGGCCTTGGGAGAAACCAGAGTCGTCAGCCTTGCGGGCCTGATAACGGGGATTTCCGCGGCCTTTTCCATGACCGCCTCGGACTATCTTTCCGGCAAGGCGGAAAACAATCCCCGGGCGCTTACATCGGCGCTTTATACCGGCAGCGCCTATCTTGTTACGGTGATCCTGCTTATCCTCCCTTTCCTGCTCTTTTCCGGCCCCTTTATCGCCCTGGGGATTACCCTGGCCGTGGCGGTGCTGATCATCTTTTTCTTTAATTACTATTTGTCCGTCGCCAAGGACCTGAATTTTTGCCGCCGCTTCCTGGAGATGACGCTGATCAGCCTGGGAGTGGCGCTCCTGTCCTTCGGGGTAGGCTATGTGCTTAAAAATGTTCTGGGAATAGACGCGTCGTAAGACCGCAAAGCAAAACCGCAGCCCAAAAATCATCATGGATGCCGTGTCAAAATCCGGCGTCCCCCGGCTCCTGTGGCCCCGGGGTTATGTCCCCGGCTTGGCGCTTAAAAAATCCCGCCAAACCGGCGTAACCGGGAGTCCGCCTGAGCCAGAATGGTATCAGTCTGGGCCGGACGGGACCCCGGCCGGGCCATTCGGGAGACAGATTGGTCCGTGTTTGTCCGTGTGGTCCGTGGTCACTGGTACATTACCAGACAGGGCCGGGGATTCAGCGCGAATACTTCTTCCGGGCTTAAAAGCGGATCGTCGTAACCCGCGCCGGGGATGCCGAAATTGTAAAACAGCTTAAAGCCCTTGACCGGCATATTCCTTGCCGCGGCGTTATAGGAATAGGTGCTGCGTTTCAGCGCGGGACCGCCGAAACCATCGGAACAGTGGACCAGCGTCACCTGGTCGTAGCCCGTGCGGATATCGCTCCTGTCCTGGATCATGCTGTAATGGAACTGGTGGATCACCAGCATCCGTTCCCCCCACAGACGGTACTTTGCCAGGTACTCCGCCATGATCTTCTGGGCCCCGTTTATTTCCGCGCCGGTTACGCTGCCGATTCGCCGCATGGGTTTATCGGTCCGCCATTCGGGATCCAGGGCCAGGTGGACGTTGGGATAGTGGAGGTAGGGCAGCATCGTCTTAAGGGATTCCAGAGGATCGTATCTGCCAATCTGGTGATCAATAAAAATAAGCATGTCCCGTTCCAGGGCAAAGCGGATATAGCTTTGCAGGATCGCGTCGGGGATGTAACCGATTTCCCCTCCGGGCTGGACGGTTCCGTAAATAATATAGAGGGCCTTACGGACCCCCCGCCTGCCGTTGGCGGTATTGTATTCCTCCGTCAGCGCGTTAAGGCGGCTGTTCAGTTCCGGCAGTTCATAGCGGCCCAGGATTCCCATGTTGGGGGAGCTGGGGTGGCCGTAAAAGGCAATAATGTCGCTGTTAAGAAAAAGGGGCCGCCTGAGCGCCAGTATCCGGGCGTCGTTTTCCAGTTCCGTGGGCGCCCAATAGGGCCGGGCCGCTTCCTGAAAAAGCCACTCCCGGTAATAGGAGGTAAAGTAAATCCCGGGAAAAAGACCGGACAGGAAGTCCCCGGTTCCGCCGGGGACTCCGTTTTGGGCGGAAAGATCTTTCCCCGCGGTGCCGAGCAGCAAAAGGGAAAGGAACAGCGGTATACCTGATTTAAGGGAACGGATCATCCTTATTCTGTATCGGCATCCTGGGGGCGGATCATAACACGGCGCCGGCTACTCAGGTGGTTCAACAGGCCCCGGCTACACAGACTCCGCCTTTTCTGGTATTTTTAAAAAGCCATGAACCAGGATCAGGTAAAAACCGCCCTTCTTTCCCTGGCCGACGCTCCGCTGGAATTTTCGGTGATCCTTTCGGGAAAAAAAAGCAGCAAGGTTAACGGACTGTACAAGACCGAAACCAGGGAAATCATCCTCCATAACCGGAATTTTGCCCAGGATGTAAGCGGAGAAAACCTCCTTCTTTATACGGCGATCCACGAATATGCCCACCACCTCCACGCCTGCGGGCGGGGCGGTACCCTTTCATCCAGGGCTCATACTTCGGAATTCTGGGCCATCTTTCACGAGCTGCTGGAAAAGGCCGAGGGCAAAAAGGTATACCGGAACGTGTTTGCCGAATCTCCCGAGCTGGTCAAGCTTACCGGGCAGATTAAAAAGAAATTTCTGGAAGAAAACGGCAGTCTGGTCAAGGAGCTGGGAAAACAGCTGCTGCGGGCCTGTGAACTGTGCGAACAAATCGGAGGCCGTTTCGAAGACTATGTGGACCGGGTACTCCGCATCCCCAAACTGGCGGCCCAGACGGCGATAAAGATGTACCAGTACGATTTGGATCCCGCCCTGGGAGCGGATAACATGCGTTACCTGGCGGGTATACGAAACGGGGAGGATCGTTCCGGAGCGGAGCGGGCCCTTCTGGCGGGGAAAAGTCCCGACTCGGTAAAAACCGCCCTGCGCGGCCGGAATGTTTCCGCCCTGGCTCCCAAACCGGAAGAAGACCGGCGGATCATGCTGGAAAAAGAAAAAATCCGGCTGGAAAAAACCATCGATACCCTAAGCCGCCGTCTGGGGGAAGTAGAGCAGGAACTTGTATCCCTTCCCCAGCGCTGACATGGCTTTGTCCCGGGTGAAACGGATCCGCCCTATTTATACGGCGTTAAGCGTTATACGGCGTTAAGCGCCGCGGAGGGCAAGCTTTACCTGAAGATACCGCTGTTTAGAAGCTTATCGGAAAATTCATCCACCAGGGGAACGCCTTCGCTGTTAAGATCAATCCCGGTTTTCCTGCAAAAATCTTCAAGCTGAACATAAACCCAGTCATTCCGGACGTTAATACAGGCAGGCCGGCCCTCTTCTTCTATAAATTCCGCCAACAGCCGGATCGTTTCCTGTGCGGTATCCTCGTTCGGTTTGAGCAGATACTGGGCCGCCAGCACATTTTTTTCGGCGTTCATAAGTATGACCATGCGCATGAGCGCCGGGAAACCGTCTCTGGTTGTTCCCACGGAAACGGGCGCATAGACAGTATCAACTTCAAGGGTAAGGCCGTTGGAGGGCTTCATTTTAAGCGCACCGGTAAAAATTTCGTTTTGTATTACGCAGCTTTCCCCAAAGCTTGTTACCGGCGGCATGTGCCGGGATTCGGTGGTCCATGTTTTTGTTTTCTTCGAATAGGCATGGTACAGGATATCGTCTTTTTCAAAATCCACGGGAAGTTCATGATCGGCAAAGTACTCATAGGCGGCGATAAATTGCTCCAGGATTTTCGTAAGCTGCGCGGCATTTTTATCCGAAATTTTCCAGGGCATACAATTTGGCCGGGATCGCCTGAAATAGGGCCAGTTGTTTTTACCCCGGAAACTTAAGCCCAGTTTTTTGATTGTTTCCCGCTCATCGGGAAAAAGTTCATCCCGGTCTCCGAAATAGCAGGACAGGCAGTCCAGGTAGCTTAAGACGTAAGAAGACGAATCGTTGTTTTCCGCTATCCGTAAAAGTCCCGATACGGATTGCAGTCCCGGATATACCCCAATGCCATAACATTCACCGTTCCTTCCCATAACCGAACAGAAAACCGGTTCTTTCATGCCGGGCAGTTCAATACAAACAAGATCCATGTCC
The DNA here is from genome assembly GCA_031266175.1 of Treponema sp. Lineage (GTDB taxonomy): Bacteria > Spirochaetota > Spirochaetia > Treponematales > Breznakiellaceae > JAISBN01. Next base: position 6,975 of record JAISBN010000097.1, read on the forward strand.
CACAATTTGTTCCATGGTTCCAGGGTTTTTATTCTTCCCATCAATTGATACAGGGTCTTTAACTGATCGGGTGAAGGGTTCTGCTGCTTTGCCATAGAGTAATAGTACCGTGTTTTACCCGGGAGAACAAGGCGGATCCATGGTGCCGTCGCCGCCAAAGCCGAAGTTAAGGAACGCTTGCGCGCCCGCAATGATTTGACTTATAGTTTTCATGACGCCTCATGGTCAATATGGTTGATAGTTAATTTAGTCAAGGAGTTACAGGTATGGGAAAAAAAGCGCTGGTTTTTTTGGCCGAGGGATTTGAGGAAGTGGAGGCGGTAACGCCTATTGATTATCTGCGCCGGGCGGGAATCGAGGTAACCGCCGCCGCCATAAAGGACGACCGGACCGTCAGGGGCGCTCACGGCATCTCCCTTACCGCGGATACGACCGTTGCGGAACTGGAAACGTCGGGCCGGTTTTCCGCCGCGGCCTGGGACGCCGTTTTTGTCCCCGGCGGCATGCCCGGCGCGGCAAACCTGGCGGCCTGCGCCCCGGCGGGAAATTTTTACCGGGAAATGACCGCCTCGGGCAAGATAACCGCGGCCATCTGCGCGTCTCCCGCGGTGTTCCTGGCTCCCCTGGGGCTTTTGGAGGGCAAAAAATTTACCTGCTATCCGGGGGACGAAAAACAGACCAACGGCGGAACCTGGTCCGCCGGCAGGGTGGTGGTGGACGGCAGCCTGATAACCAGCCGCGGCCCCGGTACCGCCGCGGCCTTTGCCCTGGCCCTGATTGAAAAGCTCGCGGGAAAAGAAGAGGTACAAAAACTTACCGGGGCGGCGCTCCTAGAGCTTCCCGGCTGATCCTGACCCCCGGCACGGCGAGAATTTTCCCCGCCGTCCGGTTCCCCAGGGCGGCGCATTCCTCCAGGGCTTTGCCCCGGAGGAACGCGGCAAGAAAGCCCGCCGCAAAGGCGTCCCCGGCGCCGGTACTGTCCACCGGAACCAGGGGCGTTGTTTCCGCCGCAAAGGCGCCGGCGGCGGAAACCACCACCGCCCCCTTCTCCGCCTGTTTCAGGACGATGATCGATCCCGCCTTCCCGCAGAGGCCCTCCCAAAAACCGCCGGCGGGATTAAGCCGGCGGGAAGAAGACGCTACGGGGGGCGGTTCCGTACCGCCGGTTTTTCCGTGCAAAACGCCGTAGAGGGCGGCCGCTTCTTCCTCGTTCATAAAAAGGATCAGGGGATGTTCCCCCATGTATTCCGCAATCCGTTCCGCCCCGGCGCGGATCGTGAAAACGGAACCGGCGTCCAGGGCCAGGACCGGATTCCCGGCGTGGTCCCGGGCGGCAAGTTCAAACACCCGGCGGACCAGGTCTTCCCGGTCCAGCATATAGCCGTCCAGGACAACGGCTTTGGCCCGGCTGAAAAGTTCTTCCGGTATATCGCCGGGGCCAAAGTCCTCCGCCGCTCCGGGGGACGCGGCGATTTTAACCCCCTCCGGGGTGGTGAGTACCAGGCAGCATCCGGTTTTTTCGGCGGAGGGAAGCAGCAGAACCTGTACCCCGGCGTCGATCAAATCCCCCTTAAAAAGCCGGGCAAAAGCGTCCGGCTCGCCGGCTCCCGCCCCGCTTGTTCCCGCGGAACCGGCAAAGGCGCCGCGTATTCCCAGCAGGGAGGCGATTTTTGCCACATTGGCGGCCCCGCCCCCGGAACCGTATGCCATGGAGGGCAAGGCCCCCAGGACCAGGTCGATCAGAGCGGGGGAAACATGCTGAACCGGCGCCACGATACCGTAACGCCGGCAGAAGTTTTCGCCGGCCTCCGCGAAGATATCCACCATGGCGTGGCCCAGGCACAGCAGCTCAACCATAAGCGCCGATTCCCGTTACTTCGGAACGGCGATAATACCCTTCAGTTCAGGATGTTTTGCCAGTTCCCCCTGTAGGCCCTCGGCCCGGCCCTTGTTGACATAATCCCTGCTCTGGAAGGAATAGGTAAACCGGGTATGGATGTCGTAGGTCCCCGCCGTCAGGGCATAGGCGTCTTCGGTCATTACCAGTTCTTCGTCGGTGGGGATAACATAAACGGGAATTTTTGATTCCGGTTTGCTGATGATGGTCTCCGTATTCCGGGTATGGGACAGTTCGTTCCTTCGGGGATCGTACACAATGCCAAGGCCTTCTAGGCCGGAAAGGATCTTTTCCCGCATAAAGAAGGCAAACTCACCCACCCCCGCGGTAAAGACCAGGGCGTCCACCCTGCCCAGGATTGCCTGGTAAGCGCCGATGTATTTTTTAACCCGGTGGGCTTCCATATTCTGGGCCAGGAGCGCCTTTGTATCCCCTTCCCGGGCGGCCTTTTGAATGTCCCGGCGGTCGGTATATTTTCCGGTAATGCCCAGAAGGCCGCTTTTTTTGTTCAGCGCGCTTTCCATATCGGCGGGGCTCATGCCGGTTTTCCGCATCACATAAAAGGGCATGGCCAGATCCGCGTCGCCGGCCCGGCTTCCCATGATAAGCCCCTCCAGGGGGGTAATGCCCATGGAGGTATCGAAGGAACAGCCGTCCCTGACGGCGTTAACCGACGAGCCGTTCCCCAAATGGCAGATGATGATATTGGTCTTGAAGGGATCCTTTCCCAGCAGGACCGAAGCCCGTTTGGCGGTGTACAGAAAACTGGTACCGTGAAAACCGTAGCGCCGCACCGAATAGTTTTCGTACCATTCATAGGGAACGGCGTACAGGAACGATTCCGGGGGCATGGTCTGATGCCAGGCGGTATCCATAATCGCGCAGTGGGGAACCGCGGGGAGTACTTTTTTTGCCGCTTCAATTCCCATGATGTTCGCGGGATTGTGGAGGGGGCTCATGTCCTTCATTTCGTTAAAGGCCGCCATGGCCGCTTCGTCCACAATGACGCTCTTGGTAAATTTATCGCCGCCGTGGACTACCCGGTGCCCCACGGCGCTTATGACCGACATGTCGTTGATACAGCCCGTTTCCTTATCCGTCAGGGTTTTGATAATCAGATCCACCGCGTCCACATGGGTGGGGCAGTCGTGGTTAACGGCGATCTCCTCCCTTCCTTTTACCTTGTGATTGATAAAGGATCCGCCCACGGTTACTTTTTCCACCACCCCCACGGCCAGAATATCCCTTGAATCCCAGTCGTAGACCTGATATTTCGCGGAAGAAGATCCGCAGTTGAGCGTTAAAATGACCATAGTTTCCTCGCTTACTAAAAATTATGGAGCTTTGAAAAAGCTTCTTTCTTATGGTTTATGCAGCCCTTATACGTATATTATAATAGTTCATTCCGATCTTTTGCCCTGATTTGTTCCACAATATCCCGGACATGCTGGGTTTCGCCTTTTTTTGCAATCAGAACGCTGCCGGGGCCGCCGTTTTTTCCCGACCGTACCGAGATAATAAGGTCCTCCACGCCGATAAGGGCCACGGGTATATCGGAATCAACAAAACATTCCCTGGCGTTATGGTGATACACTTCCGCGTGATGCGTACCGTAACGGCCCGCCAAAAGGGCGTATTCGTCCCAGCTGCCCACGTCTACCCAGTTAAAGCCCGCTTTGACCATAACCGTGGGGAAACATTTTTCCGCAATGGCGTAGTCAAAGGAAACCGCCGCGGTCTTTTCGTAGGCTTCCTCCAGGTCCAGCCATTTCCAGAGTATCCGCAGGCCCCGTTCCGTTTTGAAGGACCGCTCGTCCGGCGCCCGGAGTTTCCCGAAAGGCCGGATTACCTCCGGAGCGCTGCGGCGGAATTCTTCCAGGATAAACCGGGAAGAGAAGGCGAACATGCCGGAATTCCAGAAAAAATTCCCCGCTTCAAGAAAGGATTCCGCCGTCTGCCGGTTCGGCTTTTCCCTGAAGGAACTTACCGTAAACGTCTGGGGTTCTTCCGCCGTCCGGGAAACCAGGGTTCCCGCTTCGATATAACCGTAGCCTGTCTCGGGCCCCCGGGGCGCGATGCCGAAAACGGCAAGCTTGTCCGCCGCGGCAAAAGCTTCCGCCGCGGCGGCGTCCACAATAAATTTTTCCAGGGGAGTGATGATGTGGTCGCTGGTAAGGACCAGCACCTTCCGTTCTTCACCGGACATCCAGTCGATATAATTAACCGCGCAGGCGATGGCGGGGGCAGTATTCCGGGCCTCCGGTTCGGGAATCAGGACCAGCCGCTTTAATTCTTTCGGGCTGTACCGTTCACAGGCTCTGACAATATGGGCTACATGGGAATGCCCGGCGACGATGATCACCCTGCCGTCCCCTTCCTCATCCACAACCTTCAATGCCCGTTCCACCGCGGCGTTAAAAAAACTGCCCGCGGCAATGGCCTCCGGTTCCGCGGAAAGGGAGGGCATGGGAAGGAACTGTTTCGGCATCATGCTGTTGCTGGCCGGCCAAAGCCTGGTACCGGAACCGCCGGCCATGATAATACAGTCGTTGAACATGGTTGATCCAGTATAATTCAGGAATAGTTTAGCCGCAAGAAGCCGGAGCGGGTTTTAGCGTCCGGGCCGGGGGATCCGTACTTCCTTATAACGAAAACAGCCGGTAATATGATCGTTTACGATGCCCGTGGCCTGGAGATGGGAGTACATGATGATACTGCCCAGAAAGCGGAACCCCCGTTTTTTCAAATCCGCCGCGACACGGTCGGAAAGTTCCGTCCTGGCGGGCAGTTCGGAAAGGCTTTTCCACCTGCCGGTGATCTGTTTTCCGCTGGTAAAACCCCAGATATAGGCGGAAAAACTTCCCGCCTCTTTTTGCAGTTCCAGGAATTTTTGGGCGTTGGTGATGGAAGCTTCGATTTTAAGGCGGTTCCGCACAATGCCCGGATTTTCCAGCAATTTTTTCTTTTTTGCATCCCCATAGCGGGCTACCCTGGCCGGATCAAAGCCGTCGTAGGCCCGGCGGTAGTTTTCCCGTTTTTTCAGGATCGTGATCCAGCTAAGGCCCGCCTGGGCCGATTCCAGGACGAGGAATTCAAACTGCTTCCGGTCGTCAAAAACAGGCACCCCCCATTCCCGGTCGTGGTATTCCATGTACAGCTCCGATCCCAGGCACCACCCACAGCGTCCAGGTTGAACATCCTTCATACATTCCTCCTTATTATATGAATTATATGACCCGCGCTAAAGCGCGTGATTTTGGGACAGGGTCGTTTTCCCAAAAATACTTTTCAGGACCCGGCGGAAGGCTTCCGGCAGCGGCGCCCGGATGAGGGGGACAAAAGCTTCCGGCAGTTCCAGTTCCGCCGCGTGCAGAAAAAAACCGGGCCCTGCGGCGGGGATGGGAAGGCCGCCGTATTTCCGGTCCCCGGACAGGGCGTGTCCGCGGCGGGCCGCCTGGGCGCGGATCTGGTGGGTACGGCCGGTACCGGTTTCCAGCCGGGCCAGGGTCCAGGCCCGGCTGCCCTCCCGGGCCCGAGCAAGGGGCGTAACTCCGGTCAGGGCAGGCCTGGCCCCGTCTGCCGGTTCGGCCGCGGCCGGAACAATCCGCGTTTTCCGGGCCGCCGTATCCCGGAGGAGCATGTCTTCCCACACCTCATCCCCGGCCAGTTCGCCGTCCAGAAGAGCCAGGTACCGTTTACGGATCTTCCCCCCCCGCAAAAGGGCGCTGAAACGCCGGGCTCCTTCCAGACTTTCGGAAAAAACGATGACGCCGCTGGTGGGTTTATCGAGCCTGTGCAGAGGGCCGGGCTTAAAGGAAAGGGACTCGGGCAGCCGCCCCGTCAGATATGCCCGGACCCGCCGTTCCAGGGTATCCGGGGCTGTTCCCCGCCGGCGGTTCCGGTCCGGCGATTCGCCGTGAACCGCAAGACCCGCGGGTTTGTTCAGAATAAGGAGCCCCGCCCCTTCCCATAGGATGTCAAGGTTTATCCCGGTTTTAGGCCCGATAGCGGGGACGGGACGGCGGGATTTAAAACGCATTCGCTTTAAATCCTCCTCCCCGGCGAAACCGGCGAAGAAAGGGCGGGTTTTAGGCTGAATTCGTTTTAACTCCCCCGGAAGTGTGTTTAGATGAAGCGTGTTTAGGTGAATTGCGTCTATATATATTTCCGCCCCTTCCTGAATACGATCTTCGCCCCGGGCGGAACGGCCGTTAACCCGGACAAGGCCTTTGCGCAGCAGCCGGTGCAGGGCCGAAAGGGGAAGCTCTGGCAGGGCTTTACGGAGGATCCGGTCAAGGCGGCGGTTGTCATCGTCGGTCCGGGCGGTGAGGATCATACCATGGGACTAACGCAGGTTCTTGAGGTTTGCCAGAGGGCTTGAGGCAACCATCGCGGAAAGGTTTTCCAGACCCGCCAGGACCAGATCGGTATTTTTTTCCGCCATGCCCCGCTCAATCACCTTAAAGAATTTTCGGGTTACCGCGGCCCGTTCGGCAAAAACGGCGGCAAAGAGCTTTTCATAAAAATCGTAGCGCTTCGTGATTTCGGCCAGGGCGATCTCTCTGGAGGCTTCAACCCTGGCCCTGTCCCGTCTGGTCAGATCGGTTTCTTTTTTGTATTCCACCAGAATATCCAGGGCCCGGGCCGCGTCGCCGGAGGGGATGGTCTTGGGAAGACGGGCAAACAGGCCGGAAAACTGTTCCATGGTATCCGCCTAAAAAACCGGAGCTTCCGCCATCTTAAGGACAAAACCGGCGGTCACCGCCAGCGTCCGCAGCGGACCCATGTCTCCGCAGGAAAAGTAGGGTATGCCAAAAAAAGTCCTGATGGTCCGCCACAGCCTGGACAGGAAACCCAGGGGAAAAAGCCGCCACGCGGTCCGCCTGTACTGGTACTCAAAGGCGGTGATCGATTTTTTTATCGCCCCGGTCATTTCCCGGGCACGCATGCCGGCAACGCCGAAGCTGACCAGATTTTTCCGGAGGACCGCCATGTGTTTCAGGGCAAGGGACGGCCGCAGTCTGTTTTCCGGAACGGGAGCGGCGGGGCAATGGGCCGGCAAAGCGAAGAGTGCGGAAGCCGCGGGACCCGGATCGGCGGCGGCAATCCGTTCCAGGGTACAGTTTTCCGGCGCCTGGCGGTTGATAAGATCCCGCTGTTTCAGATTCAGGTTTTTTGTAATATCCCCGGTTTTTTTCAGCCTGAAAAGGGCGTCCCGCTTTGTTTCGATTAACAGTTCCAGGGCTTTAACGGTCTCCGCGCGGCCCGCCTCGTGGGCTTTGTACAGAGCCGTCAGGGCGGCGGAAAGATCATGGCGGTTTGTTCCTGCAAGAGCAAACATACCTTTATTATATAGATACTCCCGGAAATAGCAATGCCTCGAACAGTATTATTCGCGGGGCTGGATGCGGCTCCGGTTGTTCTGGTATAGTGATCCCCATGGGTACAACAGAGCGAATACGCCTTATTGCTTTCGACCTGGACGGAACAGTCCTGAACAGCCAAAAAGAAGTGAGCCCCCGGACCAGGGAGGCCATCGGCAAAGCTAAAGCGACGGGCATATACATCGTTCCCGCGACGGGCCGTCAGTTCAACGACGTTCATCCCCTGCTTAAGGACCTTGCGGATCCCTATGTGATTGCCAATAACGGAGCCCAGCTTTTTTCCGTTCCCGGCGGCAGCCTGGTTTTTTCCCGAAACTTTGAAAAAGACGCCGCCCTCTCGCTTCTCCGGGAAATCAGAAATTTTGACGCCCTCATCTTCGGCGCTTATGATACGGTGGGATTTTTTGACAACCGGGGAAAGGGCTTTGAATCGGGAGTTGCGGAGCGGATGATCCAAAGCCGGTGGAAAAACAACTATCCCCTTAGGGACATCGAAACGGAAATCCGGAACGGAGAGAATTTTATTAAGCTGGTCATGCTCTTTGAAAACATCGCGGAACGGGAAAGGGCCTACGGAACCCTTGCTCCCAGAAAGGACCTTTACGTTACCTTTTTTGCCGAAGACAATATCGAACTTATGCCCGCGGGCATCAGCAAAGGAGAGGCCCTGAAGACGGCGGCGGCAAAGCTCGGCATACCCATGACGGAAGTCATGGCCATCGGTGACAGCGACAATGACCGGGAAATGATTCGGGAAGCGGGTATCGGGGTAGCCATGGGAAACGCGCTGGATACCGTCAAAGCGGAAGCGGATCGCATTACCGGTTTCTGCGATGAAGACGGCGCCGCCGCCGCCATCGAATCGGTAACCGGACCTGTTGTATAAAGAAACGCCTCAGTTCCCTGTTTTTTCATACCAGGCTCCTCTGGTCGCGCCGTGTTTGACAAGATAACCGGCGTCAGCCAGCGATTTAACAGCTTTTTTTACCGTTTCAATATTTAACCCCAGGGTATCCGCAATTTCAGCGGAAGTCCATTGGGCCTTCTTTCCAAAAAGACGGAGTACAGAAAGGGCTGTCCGGGAAAGTTTCAGGTCGGCCTGGGGAGCGCCGTTCGTCAAATTGTCGAATTCATCCTGTTTTATGGAATTGAGTTTTTCCTCAAGATGACGTTTCTGTTTTTGCAGGGTAGAAAGAAAAAACGAAAGCCATGGTTCATAATCAGCCTTACCGGCCCAGATATTTTTTTGCGTCCGTCGAAGAGCGCGGTAATAAGCTTCCTTGTTTGTTTCAATAATGGATTCAATCGAACTGTAGGGTATATGGGCATATCCTTTTTTTAACAGAAGCAGCGTAGTCAATGCCCTGGATAAACGGCCGTTGCCGTCCTGAAACGGATGAATAGCCAGAAAATGTACGATAAAAATACCGGTAACGAGGAGCGGATGAAGAAACGGATCCTCAAGATTTTTCCGGGTCCATTCTACCAGTTCTTCCATAAGACGGGGAGTTTCAAAGGGAGATGCGGTTTCGAACACGATACCAATTTCTTTTCCCCGGCCGTCAAAAGCAGTGACCGAGTTGGGGAGTTTTTTATACTTTCCCCGGTGCCGTTCATCCTTGCCCATGGGCTTAAGCATGATTTGATGGAGCTGTTTAATATAGTTTTCCGAAAGGGGTATCAATTCATAGTTTTCAAAGATAGTATCCATCAGTTGGGCATAACCGGCTATTTCCGCTTCGTCCCTGTCCCGAAAGGAAGTTGTGTTAATTCCGGAAAGGATTTTTTCCACTTCGGAATCGGAGAGTTTGTTGCCTTCGATACGGTTTGAAGAACCTATGGACTCTATGGCGGCCACTTTCTTGAGCTTTGTAAGCTGTTCGGGCCGTAAGTGAACAAACAGGGACCAGGCACCCTTAAATTCGTCCAATTCGGCTATTTGTCCCAGCATTTGGGTATTTATTTTAACAGGGTGCGGATTAAAAGCCATATACCTAATATTACCTAATATTACCTGATATTACCTGAAACGTCAAGCGCCACATTGCTCCACGAAAAATGTTACCGAAAAACACTCATGCCTCCAATATCAGCGTCCTCATTGTAATTTGGGTAACATTTTCAATTTGAGCCACCTGCCGATAGCGTCAGACCCGCAAAGCGGGTCTGCTGGTAAACAGTCCCGTTGTACAAAGCGTCCATGTTCTTATATTCTCTCTTTTTCAATGCTTATCAATTGCTCAATCTCATCTTTGCCCAAACCATATTTTCCCAATTCTTCTGCCAGGTGATCGTAATATAGTCTCTGTCCATATATTCTTCCCAGGGTTTTTGCGGTTTCAATTGCATTTTCATCTAAATACTCTTCAATATAATGTAATTCACTATTTTTCCTTTTTTCTGAAAATACTATCGCATATAATTTATCAATAAATTTCTCCGTTGTATCTTTCCCATATTTTTCTGATAAGTATTCAGCTTTATTTTTTATTTCAAAAATAGTTAACAAATCATTTTTATTGTTTATTTTAATAATGTCATCTTCATTCAATTTTGGCAAAGAATCTATCGTCATTTCAATATAATCATTTTTTAGTAATTCCAGGTTTTTGGTTAAAATACCAACATTTTCTTCCAGTTTTCTATTATTCTCCAGTAAATAATTCGGCTCATCATTTGTGCTGTCATCTTCTAAAAGTAATGAATGAATTAATGCGACAATAAATATAAGAAAACCATATAAATACCATTTTACAAAATCACGCCCTTTACTCTTTGCGATTGAAGCTGGTATCAAGGCAAGTGAAGCTGCTAATATAAACGATAAAATACCCATGGTTTCGATTATACGCGATGAAAAATATTTTGTCCACATGTCCTTTCGGTAAGATTTTATTTTACGGCATTACCCATGGATGTTTCGCATAACTTATGCTATATAAAGATTTATGCTTTATTCTTCTCTCCGTAATCCGGCGCCGGTTCCGCCGCTAGGCCGGAACCGGCATCCGCTAAGGCCGCGTCCTCCGGCGTGTAGGGGGCGGCCAGGGCCGCGTCCGCCAGGGCGGCGGCCTTTCCGGCGCTTCGGCGTCCGGAAAGGCCGCGACTGCCCGCGGCAAAGGGCCGCTTCCGTTCGCTTACGGCCAGCCGGGCCGCGGCCCTGGCTGCCCGGGCTGCGGCTATGCCGCAGCCGCAGACCCGGGCAATATCTTCCGGTTCAGCGCCGGCAATTCCCTCAATACCCTGATAGTGCCGGATCAGCGCCGCCGCCCGGCGGGGACCGATGCCTTCCACCGATTCCAGAGCTTCCAGTTTTAAGTCGCCGGAACGGAGGCGCTGGTTTAACCCTGTGGCAAAGCGGTGGGTTTCGTCCCGGACAAACTGGAGTACTTTAAGAGCTTCGGAACGGCGGTCAAGCCGTACCGGTTCCCCGGCGTTGGGCAGCCAGATTTCTTCATCCCGTTTGGCTAGTCCCGCTATATCGCAGTCTATGCCCAGCTCCTCCAGCACGCCCTTGGCGGCGTTGACCTGACCTATGCCGCCGTCGATCAGAATCAGGTCCGGCAGTTCCCGGTTTTCCTTAAGGAGCCGGCTGTAGCGCCGTTCCACCGCTTCCCGCATGGACTGAAAATCATCCACGATTCCCGCGGTGGTACGGAGCTTAAAGTAGCGGTAATTCTTTTTATCCGGCATCCCGTTGGCAAAGCTGACAAGGGACGCCACTGGATGTCTGCCGTCAAGCTGGGCTATGTCGAAACCTTCGATCCGCTCGGGCCGGTTTTGCAGGCCCAGGACGGTTTTCAGTTCGTCCAGAGCCGGCCCGGTACCCCGTTCCTTCAGCCGCCGCCGCAGGTCCTCTTCGGCATTTTGCCGGGCCATAGCCAGGATTGCCCGGTGATGCCTGCCGCCGTCGTCCGGACCGCTTTTCCCGTTCGGGCTCAATGCGTCTAGGTTTAACAGAATCAATTCCGGCTCCAGGCCGAACTGTTCCCGAAACCATATCAGAAGCGGGCCGAAATCCGCGGAATCGCCGCCGGGGGAATCCGGTTTTCGCGCCGGACTTGGACCGGCTTTCTGTTCCGCCAGATATATTTGCCCCGGCGGAAGCCGTTCTCCGTTGTAGTATCCCGCGATAAAGGTAACCAGGGATTCTTCGTCGTTGGAAGCGGTTTTCGTCCGGTACAGTTCCCGGCCGGTCAGTTTTCCCTGGCGCATCGAAAAAACCGAAAACGTAGCCAGCACTCCCCCGGAAGCCCAGGCAATATAGTCCCTGCCCTGGGGATCAAAGTCCACTACCATGCTGCTTTCGTTGAGTCCTTCAATGGCTTTGAGGGCGTTTCTGAGCTGGGCGGCCCGCTCGTAACGGAGGGCCTTTGCCTCCGCCCGCATTTCCCCGGCCAGTTCTTCAACCAGGGCCGCCGTATCCCCGGACAAAAGCTTCCGCACCCGGTTCACCTGGAGGCTGTAGGCGGCCTCGGTGATTCTGCCGCAGCAGGGGGCATGGCAGCGGCCGATGTGGTAGTACATACAGGGAACGTTCCGCTTCCGCAGGATCCGGCATTTCCGCAGGGGAAAAACCCGGTCGATGATGGCCAGCAGGCCGTCCATGGCTCCCACATTGGCAAAGGGTCCGAAATAGGAAGAACCGTCTTCAATGATATGGCGGGTTCTGAAAACCCGGGGGTACGAATCCCCGGTAAGCCGGATCACCGGATAAGTTTTACCGTCTTTCAGGTTGATGTTGTATTTGGGACTGTGCTGCTTGATCAGGGTGTTTTCCAGGAGCAGGGCTTCATATTCATCCTTAACGATGATCGTTTCGATGGAAGCGGCATGGCGGACCAGAATCCTGGTTTTTATGTCCTTTTCGCCGGAAAAGTATGAGGACAGCCGGTTCCGCAGGATCCGGGCCTTGCCCACATAGATAATGCGGTTTGTCCCGTCCCGCATAATGTAAACTCCCGGTTCCTGGGGAGCGTCTCTGGCGATCTTTTTAAGGTCCATACATTAAATTACCGATATTGTAGGATACTACCATGGAAAAGCCCTGGAAAGCCTTATTTTTAGTATTGTATAGCTTTTGTTCTCTGTTCGTCATCCCGGACCTGGACGCGGCGGAAAAAATCCTGATCCTGGGCGCTTCTTCCGGCTGGAGCGCGGTAGAAAAACGGACCCAGGTTGGAGAATTTTCCGCTGTCAGGCCCAACAAGGTGCTGGCCCTGTCCTCCGCCTGGACAGCTTCACCTTCCGGCGGAGGCGCCCAGGCGGGTATTCCGGACTCCGGTGAAGATATTCTGGCCCTCTATGCGGCGTACCGGAATTTTCCCGCCCGGGAAGCGGCTTTGGATCTGGCGGTAAGCTTTGACGAAAACCGCCCGGATCATTTTTCCGATGCCGCGGGCCGCTACCGGGTGCAGGTTTCGCCTTTGGTACAGGCGGCCAACGAACGCTGGGCCCGATACGGTTCGGGGGCGGCGCTCTTTGCGGGCCGGGACAGTACCGTAAGCTTTATACCGGGCGGTTCTTCCCTGTTTGCACCGGGAAGGAATGTCCGGGATTTTACCATTGAATTCTGGCTCTATCCCAATACCATGGAAAACGGCGAACAGATTTGCAGATTTTCCGCCGCGGACAACCAGCGTATTATCTGTGAGTCCTCCAAGAACAGGCTCCGCTGGGCCTTCCGGAATTTTTTTAGCCCGCCGGGAAACGGCCAGCGGCTTACGATTACCGTTGAAAGCAAAACCGCCCTGGTCCCCCGGACCTGGACCCATCATCTTGTCCGTTACAATGCCGATACGGGGCTTCTGGAATACCTTATCAACGGCCGGGTGGAAAATACCGCGTATACCACCGGTTCGGGAAGGGAAGGGGGGGACGTATACACTCCCCGGCTTAACCGGGAGGGCTCCTTTATACTGGGGGGCCGGTTTTCCGGCATGATCGATGAATTCCGTATCTATAACCGGGTTATTGAAGCACCGGGCCGGAGGGCTTTGGAACAGAAAAGCCCTACCGGCCCGGAACTGCCGGAGCTGGCAAAGTTTCCCCGAGGCGGCGGCCGCATCGAAACCAGAACCCTCGATCTGGGGGAAACGAGTTCCGTGGTACTCAGAATAGAAGCTTCCGGCGGACGGCTTACCCCTGCGGACCGAGGAGCCGGGCGGGCGGCGGTTAAGAATGTCTACGCGGGACGGGGAGATTTCCGTTTTCCTGATAATTCGGCGCTGCAGTTTTTTATCAGAGCCGGGGAAGAACCCTATCGCTTCAATCAGATTCCCTGGGTCCCCGTCCTGCCCGGAGAGGAGATTCCCGCCGCGGTTCAGGGCCGTTATGTGCAGCTTGCCGCCGCGTTTTATCCCAGCGCCGACTGTGAAACCAGCCCCTATCTGGAAGAGGTACGAATCGTTTATGACAGCAACGAAGCCCCCTATCCTCCTTCCCTGGTAATTACCCGGGCCCTGGACGGGGGGGTGGAACTTTCCTGGAGATCCAGCCCCGATGCGGATACCAGGGGTTACCTTGTCTACTACGGAACCTCTTCGGGAGTGTATTACGGCGAAGGGATGCCGGGTCCTTCCCCTGTCGACGCGGGAAACCGCAATTCCCTGCGCATTGACGGCCTGAGGAACGGAACCCTGTACTTTTTTGCGGTCAGCGCCTACAACGGACCGGGGACCGGGGATCCGCATCAGGGTAAATTTTCCAAAGAAGTAAGCGCCCGGCCTCTAAGGACAAACCCATGAGCCCTGATGTTCAGGATATTTTAGACCGCGCCAAAGGGTCCGCCCGGGTAGGGGATCACGAGGAAGCGGAACGCCTTCTTAAACAGTACCTGTCCAAAAAAGCGGATGACCGTTCCGCCCATCTTTTGCTGGGGACTACCCTGGCAAAGGAAGAGAAACTCGACGAGGCGGCGGATGAATTTACCACCCTGCTGGCAAAAAATCCCCGGGATGTGGAGGCCCTGAACAATCTGGCGGTTATTTACCGCCGCCAGGACAAGCTTCAGGATGCGTTAGGCGCCATGATGGATGCCATTGACATTGATCCCACCAGGGCGGAATTTCATTATAACATAGGAAACATTCATAAACAGCTGGGGAACCTGAAAGCCGCGTCCATGGCTTACTCCAAGGTTGTGGAACTGAATCCCGATTATGTCCACGCATATAACAACCTGGGAACAATCTACGATCAGCTCCACGAATACGAGAAGGCCTACAATATGTTCCGCCGGGGCCTGGCGCTGGACCGGAACAATCCTACCCTGCATTTTAACTACGGCGTGGCCCTGGAAGCCAACAGCCGTTTTGGCGACGCCTTGAACGAATACAAGGCCGCGCTCAGAAGCAAGCCCGGCTGGCTCCAGGCGATGAACAACATGGGGATTATCATGTTTAAGCAGGGCCAGCACAACAAGGCCATGGAGGCTTTTAACCGGATCCTCCATACGGATCCCCTCAATGCCGAAGCCCGGAACAATATGGGAGTGGTTCTGGCGGATCAGGGCAGGACCAAAGAGGCGATAGAAAATTACCGCCGGGCCATAGAGGCGGATCCCAAATACGTTAAAGCGGTGGTAAATCTGGAACGGGTTCTGGAAGATTCGGGAGATTTTGCCGACGCGGTGGTGGAGCTGGAAAAGCTGATCAAGCTGGTACCCAACAGTGTGGACGTGCACTGCCGCCTGGCATCGCTTTACCTGAAGATGGAACGTTACCCCGAAGCCCTGCAGCAGTCCATGGCGGCCCTTGACTGGGAGCCGGAAAACATTCAGGCCCTGCGGATCCAGGGCGCCACCCAGCGGGTTATGGGCAACGACGCGGAAGCCCAGAAGATATTTGAAAAGATCCTGACCATTGATCCGGGAAACTACGCGTTCCAGCTGGATCTGGCGGATATTCATTTTCACCACAAGGAATACAAAGAGGCGGAAGAGCGGATCATGGCGTATCTGGCCCGGCGTCCCAATGACCGGAAAGCAAAGATCCTGCTGGGCCGGCTCTATGCCGAAATGGGGAACCGTACCCATGCCATTCAGATTTTTGAAGAACTGGTTAAGGCCGACCCCAACGATACCGAAGTTCTTGCCGCCGCCGCGGAACTTCACAAGGACGCGGGAGAGGTGGAAAAGGCCCTGCGGACCGCCGATAAGCTGGTAAACCTGCAGGGCAAACGGGCAACCCCGGATGATCTTTCGGATCTGAACGAATCCCTGGCTTTCTACGAAAACGCCGTCAAGGCTTATTCGTCGGAAGTGACCGGCATGTGGGATAAAAATCTTAAACTGCTCCAGGAGTCTGCCGGGGAAAAGGAGGGCGAAGAAGGGGACGTAGACATGTCCCTTTTTATGGGGGCGGTTGAAAAAGCTCCTCCGGTGGATGAAGAGACGGAAGCTCTTTTTATTGAAGATCCCGAAGCGGAGCCGGAAGAGGATGACGAGCTGTTCCTGGATGACGAGCTTCCCCTGATAGAAGAAGACCCCCTGTCCGACACGTCCCTGGACAACCTCGCGGAAACCAATACCGGTCCGGCAGCTCCGGCGCAGCCTCCGGCTTCTGAAGGCCCGGGGTACTCCGAACCGGAAGCTCCCGATATACCGGACTATCCCCGGTACCCGGATTTTCCTGATTATCCGCAGCAGCCTTCACCGCCGGAAACACCCCGGCAGGAACAAACGCCGTCCCGGCCGGAACAGGCGCCCCAACAAACGCCCCAATCCGGGCCGCAGCCCCAGCCGGAACCTCCCCAGTACCCGCAGCAGCCTTCACCGCCGGAAACACCCCGGCAGGAACAAACGCCGTCCCGGCCGGAACAACAGCAAGCGCCCCAATCCGGGCCGCAGCCCCAGCCGGAACCGCCGCAGTACCCGCAACAACCGCAGACACCCCGAAAGGAACAAACGCCGTCCCGGCCGGAACAGGCGCCCCAGCAAACACCCCAATCCGGGCCGCAGCCCCAGCCTGAACCTCCCCAGTACCCGCAACAGCCGCAACAACAGCCGGAGACGCCCCGACAGGAACAAGCGCCGTCCCGGCCGGAACAACAGCAAGCGCCCCAATCCGGGCCGCAGTACCCGCAACAGCCGCAACAGCAACCGGAGACGCCCCGACAGGAACAAACGCCGCCCCAGCCGCAGCCGCCCCAGTATCCGCAGCCCCCGCAGTATCCGCCGGGGGACGAGCCGGAAGCCCTGCCGATCGAAGAACCGGAAGAAGAGCTTACCCTGGAAGACGGGGGCGAAGAAAATCCCCAGGATTGGGTGGAACCCGAAGCCGAAGCTCTTTCCGATGAGGCTGTGCCGGAAGATGAGGATGTTCCCGGCGAAACCCTGCTGGAAGATCAAGAGGCCGGCGATGGTGAAGCTTTGGAAAACGAATTCGGGGAAGAAGAGCCGGAAGATATTTTTGCCGATAAAATTCCCGAAGGAGAGCAGCAGGCCGGTCCTGAAGAACTGTTTCCCGCAGAACCTGAGGAGCCGCGGGAAGAATCCCCCCGGGAAAGTTCCGCTCCCGGGACGTCCCGGCCGGATGCTTTCCAGGACGTTTCCGTACCGGACGCGGAGCCGAAGCTTACCAAAGATTCCATTTTGGGGCTTGTGAAATATCTAAAGGATATGTCGGGTTCCCTGCCGGACAAAAAACGGGAAGACTTTATGCAAAGCGATGCCCGGGTTTCCATGGAATATGTGATTAACACCCTGGAAGGCAAAAAGGGCCTGCTTGAGGAAATAAAGGAGAAGGTACCTTCCGCGGTACCCGCAAAACCCAGGACGGCGGAACTATCCATTCCGGCGGTTCCGGATAAGGAAAAAATAGCCGGGACCTTATCTTATCTGGGAAGCCTTTCCACTTCCATCGAGGACAAGAACCTCTTTGCGGCCCTTAGGAAAAAGGTGCAAAATATCATGTCAAGGATTAAGGCTGTAACAGACAAGGGGCAGAAGAATGGTTAACGATGTGTACCGCAAAATAGAGGGGTATATAAAAAATATGCCCAGCCTTCCCACATCGGTGGATAAGGTTCTGGAGGTCTGTAACAATCCCCAGACCAGCCCGGCGGACTTAAACCATGTTATTTCGCTGGATCCGGTTTTGGTGGGCCGGGTCCTCAAACTGATCAATTCCGCGTACTACGGACTGGGCCAGCAGGTGACCAGCCTGGTCAGGGCGATTATCATGCTGGGGATCAACACCGTTAAAAACCTGGCCCTGTCTTCCGCGGTGGTAGGAAACCTGGCTTCCAGCAAAATCACCGCGGGGCTGAACATGGAAGGGTTCTGGCGGCATTCCCTTTGCGTGGGGGTGGCCGCAAAAGTTCTTGCCAGGAAACGAGGGGTGGACCCCAAACAGGTAGAAGAGTACTTTGCGGCAGGACTGCTCCATGACATCGGGAAAATCCCCCTGAACGCGGTGCTGGCAAACGATTATATGCTTACCGTCAGCGTTTCCGACCGGGAAAAACTTTCTCTGGTCCGGGTGGAAGACAGAAACTTGGGGGTAAGCCACTGCAAAACCGGGGAGATGATTGTCAAAGCCTGGAAGCTGGAAGGAGCCGTAGGAGACGCGATAATCTATCATCACAATCACCTTGATTATGATGATACCCGCCGGGATGTGCTGTATACGATTATTCTGGCAAACCGCTTTGCATCGGAGATGGAAATTGGCTTTTCCGGTGACCGGTATCCGGAAAAGCCCGGACCTTCAATCTGGGAAAGCCTGAACATCGCCCCTGAAATTTTTGAAGAGATAGAGCCGGTGGTTAACGGCGAGATCGAAAAAGCCCAGGTGTTCCTGAAACTGTAAGCCGGGGCGGCTCCGATAAACAGGCCTTACCTGCTTTTTCCGGGGAGAATCTTCAATGCAGCATCACCTGGCCGCCGGTAACGGGTACGGCCTGGCCTGTCTCGTATTCCTGTTCCACGATGTAGTAAATTGCCCGCATCACGTCCGGGCCTTCACAGCCCCGCCTCATGGGGACTTTGTTTTCGTAGTAGCTTTTTACGTCCGCCACGGTCCGGGCGCCTGCCACTTTGCCTGCGGCCAGGTACTGGACAAAAAGGCCCTTTTCCGGGTCCGCCCAAAGGGGACCGTCAAAAAAATTCCCCGGACAGATTGAGTTCACTTTGATATTGTACTCGATAAGTTCCAGGGCAAAGCTTTCCGTTAAGCCGATACCGCCGAATTTCCCCCCCGCATAGGCGCCGTTTTTGTTGGACCCCTCAAGGCCGCTCTTGGAATTGATTTGGATAATGTCGGTTTTCCATTCCTGGGCGGTCAGGTGCTGAAGCCGCAAAAGGCGGCCCGCGAATTTGGCGATGATAAAATATCCCTCGTAGTTTACCTGGGTGGTAAACCGGAAGGACTTTAATTCCTGTTCCATCACGCTGCCCGCCTGGAGTACCCCGGCGTTGCTGATGCAGAGATCTACCCCCCCCGCCTGTTCGGCAATGGCGGCAAACATCGCCTCAACCGAATCTTCCCTGGTAACATCCGAGGCTACGGCGATGGCGGCGGTTCTTCCCTGGGCGGCGTTGATTTTTTTTGCCAGCGCCTCCGCTCCTTTCTGGTTTATGTCGGCGATAAAGACCAGCGCCCCCGACGCCGCCAGGCCCAGGCTGATCTGCTCGCCAAAGCCCTGGGCGCCGCCGGTAACCACCGCCGTACGGTTTTTTACCACCCCGGTCCTGCCCGCGGCGGTCAGGGCGGGGGGTACGGTTTCGGTGTCCCTCGCGGGGGGAATGATTTCTTCGATAAAGGAGTCGTCCAGCGATTCCCGGCGCTTCCGGGCGGCGTCAATATCCCGGTCGATCCAAAACACGCCCAGGGTTTCACTCCCCCGGTTAAGGACAATGCAGGAGGGCTGCTTTTTTATCATTTGGGAACGATCCGCGGCGGAGGGGGACATTTCGAATTCCCAGGCCGCATAGGCTTCGCTGAGCGCCTTGGCGGCCGCCTCTTCGTCAAAGCGCTCCCCGGCGCCGCTCTCTTCGCCGGAAAGCTTATAGGCCGATTCCAGATCGATAACCAGGGCGTTTTGGGAAACAGGACCCGGCGTTCCGGCGATTACAATCCGGGGTGTCCCGGATGCATTGATGCAAAGCCCCCGAACCAGGGGCGCTAAAATGGTGTTCATGGGTAATCTTCCTTAATGCGGGGGTCTAGAGCGACCTGCCCTTGTTGAGTTCCTCGATACACTTTGGGACGGAAGCTTCCGGCTTAAAGAGATCAAAAGACCTGCCTGTCTTTGCATATAGTATAATTCTTTCTTTAAGAGGAAGCAAGGACAGGGGATTGGAAAAAGAAAAAATTCCCCAATTGCCGTCAACCGAGGCAAGGCGCTCGTGGGCGATAAGCGCCCAGGTGGTATCCACCAGATGCGGGCAGCCGAGTACTTCGGGACAGTTAAAAGACTGCCGGCTGGAATTGATGTCCACCCCGGAGATCTCCATAAAATCCCCGCGGGTACAGAACTGCCGGATCCGTTCCAGCTGGGCCGGAGTGTTCCGGGGGGGCATATAGGTAACGGCGCGGAATCCCAGGCGCTTGATTTCGTCAAACAGTTCGGGCAGAAAGTCATCCTCGAATTTTTCCGCCCTTTTATCCCCCGTGGGGGATTCGCCCACGTCCCCCAGATAAGAGTAGGCGGGGACGGCGTTGACGGAGAGGGCAAAGTCCACCGCCTGACCGGCGGGGATAAGTTCCTCCGGTCCGGGCTGGATAAAAAAGCCGGGGAGAAACCCTGTCTTGAGGATCCCCAGTACATCATAAAGATAATGGGGATTTGCCGGATCGGAAAGGAATTTTTCCGGTTTGGCCCCGACGGCAATGTTGAGCTTTTTTTTAAGCCCCTCCGCCAAATCCGGCCCCCGGCCGTAACGCCGGATAATTTTATCTGCCGCCGCCGCCATGATATGCCGTTCGGTGATTTCCCCGCCCTTCCGGTATTGGGACTGCCGCACAATGTCGGTTTCAAAGTCGATCGTTTCAAAACCCGAATCCGCGAGGATCGTATTGGCCGCCGCCGTCATTTTTTTGGTCCGCCCAAGCCTGGCGGTCCTGATCGGCTCGAGGAAGGCCGCGGTTTTTTCCAGCGCGGTGGAGGGGATTCCCTGGATGGTGATATAGGCCGATCCGGCGGAATCGGGATTGTTGAGTTTCCGGGCCGCGAAGAAATTCCCCGCGGGGCCTTCGGTAAAGCTGACCCGCAGTTCGATCCCCGAACAGCCGCCTATGCCCAGAACGGCGCAGGCGGCGATCAGTTCCGGCGCGGCCGCGGCGGAGTCGTGGTCCACCGACCCCGCCGCCTCAAGGCCCGCTTCCCGGGCCTTGAGGGCCGCCATGGCCGGCGTATAGGGGCTAAAGCTATAAATTGTGTGGATGTGGTTGTTCACTTCGCCGGTACCGCCAGCTCCGGCCCGGACCGCGCCCTCCCTTACACAGGAACGGAGGGCGTCAAGCCGCTCTTCCGGGGCAAGGACGGGATCGTTGATAACCTTTAACGGATCATTCATCAAGGACTATACTCCCATCCGGTTCCGCCGCATCAGATCCAGCGTGGTCTGCACCGTGCCGGGTTTGTAACCCGGCAGGGGCAGCACCCGTTCGTGGATGGCGTCAAGGATCCATCCGAGCTGGGGGAAATAGAGTTCTTCCATTTCCGCCGCCGGGGTGATCCAGTTCCGGCTGCCCACCACGGTAACCGGAGCGTCCAGGTAATCAAAGGCAAAGGTTCCGATATTGCTCCCTATGGTGTGCATCACCGAACCCCGTTCCGCCGCGTCGGTAACAAGGACGATACGGCCGGTCTTTTTTACCGATTCCACAATCTTTTCATAGTTCAGGGGATTTACAAAACGAAGATCAATCACTTCCGCCTCAAGGCCAAAGTCCTTTTTCAGGGCGTCCGAAGCCTCAATTGCCCGGTAGAGGGTGGCGCCCAGCGTGGCGATGGTGATGTCCCTGCCCTGCCGCCGGACGGCGGGCTCCCCTTCGGGAATTTCATAGTACCCCTCGGGAACTCCGCCCTGTTCAAAACGTTCGCCCATGTCGTAAAGGAGCTGGCTTTCAAAGAACACCACCGGATCGGTTCCCCGAAGGGCCAGGTTCAGCATGCCCTTGGCGTCGTAGGGAGTGGCGGGGTAATAGGCTTTAAGGCCGGGAATGCAGGCCGCCAGGGCCGACCAGTCCTGACTATGCTGGGCGCCGTACTTGTTGCCCACCGACACCCGGACGGTAAGGGGCATTTTTAAAAGCCCCGCGGACATGGACTGCCACTTGGAGGCCTGGTTAAAAAGCTCGTCCCCGGAACGGCCCATGAAGTCGCAGTACATGAGTTCCACCACCGCCCGGCCGCCCGAAAGGGCATAGCCTACCCCGGCGCCCACGATGGCCCCTTCGGAGATGGCGCTGTTAAAGAGCCGGGGATAGGGTACAAGTTCCGTAAGCCCCCGGTATACGGCAAAGGCGCCGCCCCAGTCCCGCACGTCTTCGCCCCAGCTGGACAGGGTCGGGTCCGTCGCGTAACAGTGGGCCATCGCCTCAAAGAGACCGTCCCTGAACTGGTAGACCTTGTTCTTCGAGAGGGGCTTCCCTTCGGCGTCAAGGCCGTACCGGGCCTTGGCGGCGGCGGCTTTGACCCTGGCGTTTTCGGCCAGGGGCTGGGAAAGTTCGGGGGGGCGATCGTCGAGTTTTTCGGTCTTTGTGTTGGAGAACATCACCGACTCGATAAACGCCCCGTCAAGCCGGGGGGAAACCGCGTCATTGGTCGCAAGCTTGACCACTTCCAGCAGCTTGGCGTTTACCCTGGCCCGCATGGCGTCCAGTTCGCTTTTGTCCGCCAGCTTGTTTTCGACCAGGTAATTCCCGTAACCGTCGATGGCGTCGATATCCTGCCAGAGTTTTAGTTCTTCGGGAGTCCGGTAGCTGGAGGAATCCGAAGGGGAGTGGCCCGAATAGCGGTAGGTGATAACATCCAAAAGCACCGGACCCCTTCCCTCAAGGAGGATCTTTTTTTTGCGGGCTATGGCGTCCGCCACCGCCAGAGGATTAAAACCGTCCACCCGCTCGGTGTGCATGTTTTCCTCATTCAATCCCGCTCCGATCCGGGCCACCGTACCGTACCCCATGGTTTCTCCCCGGGTCTGGCCGCCCATGCCGTAGAAGTTATCGAATACGTTGTAAAGTATGGGCGGAGCGCCCCCCGCTTCTTTCGGCCACAGTTTCCGGTACTGATCCATGGCGGCCACCACCATCGCTTCCCATACCGGTCCGCAGCCCATGGAACCGTCGCCGATATTGGCCGCCACGATACCGGGTTTTTTGTTGATCCGCTTGTAAAGCGCCGCCCCCGTGGCAATGTCCGCGGAACCGCCCACGATAGCGTTGTTGGGCATGGAACCAAAGGGAGTAAAGAAGGCGTGCATGGATCCCCCCAGGCCCCGGTTAAATCCCGCCCGGCGGGCAAAAATTTCGGCCAGGGTTCCGTAGAGCACAAAGTTTTCCGCCAGATCCCGGATACCCTCATAGGGTATCTTTTCCGCCGTCCCCAGGGTTTCGCCCCCCAGGAAGTTTTTCATGATTTCTTCCAGCCGTTTTTCGCCGGCGGCGTCCCGGGAAAGCTGCCACAGGGAGGAATAGCATTTGGCGAGTATTTCGCCGTGGCTCCGGTGGCTGCCAAAGATACAGTCATCGGTGGTCAGGTTGATACATTCGCCCACCGCTGCCGATTCCTGGCCCATGGAAAGATGCGCCGGCCCCTTGTGGTTATACTCAATTCCCTGCCAGGCCCCCTGGAGCTTAAAGGTATTAAGCATGGACTCGAATTCCCTAATCGTCACCATGTCGTACCAAATCCGGACGAGCTTTTCCCGGCCGTAGAGTTCCGTCTCTTTTTTAATGTCACCCTTGTACTGATTAACCGGGATTTCCCCCAGCTTAATCACTTCGCTTTTCCGTACATCCCTTGGATCAATGATCTGTGCCTTAGGCATTTATTACTCCTCGTATTACAATTCCCAAACCGCGTCGCGGATGAGTTCGCATACCGTGGGGTGGGGGAAGATAAGTTCCCGCACGTCCTCGATGCGCAGTTCCTGTTCAATCAGGGCAGCGCCGCCCCAGATAAATTCCGCCGCGTAGGAACCCACCGCGTGGATGCCCAGGATGCGCCGGTCCCCGGCGGAGGCAATCACCTTTACCGCCCCCTGGCCGGCAAAGGTATTTTCCACGGCAAAACGGCCCGAGACCCGCATGGGAAGGCTTGCCTTGAGGATGGCGATTCCCCCGGCATCCGCTTCCTGTTCGGTAATGCCCACCCCCGCCGCTTCGGGAATGCCGTAGACCGCCCAGGGCACGGCATTACTCCGCCACAGGCTGCTTCCTCCGGCCGCCGATCCGTCAAGGTACGCGGTAATGTCCGCCACGGCCACTTCCGCCATGCGGTACGCCGAGTGGGCAAGGAGGCTTTTCCCCGTCACGTCCCCCGCGGCCCATATACCGGGAATGTTGGTCCGCATCCGGTCGTTAACGGTAACGCCCCTGCGGGTAAGGTCCAGTCCCGCCGCCCCAGCGCCCCAGGTATCCAGTACGGGCCGCCGGCCCGCCGCCATAAGAACCAGGTCCGCCGCGGCCTCCGCTTTAACGCCTTCCTTGGTACGGTAGTTTACCGTGGCGCCGTTTATGCTTTCCACCTTGCAGCCCAGCTTAAAGTCCACCGTGCCGCCCCCGGCGGAACTTTTCATGGCCCGGCGAAGAAGGGGGGACTGTTCCCTGTCCATGAAGGGAACGATTTCGTCCATCATTTCGATGACCGTTACCTCCGAACCAAGGCTGGAAAAGAGGCCCGCGAATTCCACGCCGATCACCCCTCCGCCGATGACGGCAAGCCGTTTCGGCGCCGCTTCTACGGAAAGAAGGCCCGTGGAATCCACAACCCCGAGCTGGCCGCTACTCCCCGGTATGGGCGGAAGGGCGGGGGCGGATCCGGCGCAGACCAGGATCGCCCGGCCCTCATGTTCCGCCGCCGTGCCGCCGCCGGGGGTAACCTTTACCCTGCCGGCCTTTGTTCCCGAAGGCGCCGCGAGGATCTCGCCCCGGCCGGAAACCACCTCCACGGCAAAGCGCTTCATCTGCCCCGCGACGCCCTCCCGGAGTTTTCCGGTCACCTCGTTTTTCCATTTCTGCATCGCCTGCCAGTCGAAGGAAACATCCGGGGCTTTAACGCCGAACTTTTCCCCCTCCCTGGCGTGGACATAGTGCTTTGCCGAGTTAAGCAGGGTCTTGGTGGGAATGCAGCCCACGTTCAGGCAGGTTCCCCCCAGATACTTTTCTTCGATGAGCAGCACTTTTTTCTTTCCCTGCCCCAGCCGTTCCGCGGCAAGATACCCTCCGGGGCCTCCCCCGATGATGATGACGTCATACATGTCGTAACCCCTTTATGGCAGGCAGCGTTAATTCGCCGCCAGCAACAGATCGATATCCGCCACCGCCCCGCAGAGGGCGCTGAGGAACCGGGCCGCAGGAGCGCCGTCCACGACCTGATGATTGATGGTCAGACTGAAACCGATATGGGGGACGAAGGCAAACCCGCCGCCGGTTTCTTCCGCGGGCTTAAGCTCAATGCCGCAGACCCCCAGGATCGCCACTTCCGGAGCGTTGAGTACCGGGGTAAAGCCGGTAATCCCGAAGCTTCCCAGGTTGCTCACCGTAAAGGTGGAACCCGAAAGTTCTCCGGGCTTGACGCTGCCGTCCTGGCAGGCGGCGGCAAGCCGTTTTGCCTCCAGGGAAATCCGCCGGAGCGAAAGCAGATCGGCGTTCCGGATCACCGGCACCATCAGGCCCCGGGGGGTGTCCACCGCCATGCCCAGGTGAATCCGTTCGTAGGTTTTCAGGGTGTCGCCGGTTTTGTGGGCGTTCATGTAGGGATACGCGGGAAGCACCCGGGACACGGCGTACAGGATCAGATCGTTCACGGTGATCCTGCCAAGTCCCAAATCCAGGCCGCCGGGGGCCGGGTTTTCGCCGGCCTTGAACCGTTTCCGCAGCTCCTGAAGCCGCGCCGCCGGCGCTCCGGCGTTAAGGGTAAACTGGGCGCTTTCCGTCAGGGAAGCAAGCATCCGGTCGGCAATCAGCTTGCGGACGCCCTTAACCGGCGTTTCGGTAACCTTTTCCTCTCCGGACCCTTCCGGCCTTCCAGGAAATACGCCGGCGGCGGATCCCCTTGACCTGTCCAGGTCGGAAACGGTAATCCGCCCGCCGATACCGGTACCGGCGGTATCCGCCGCGCCCGCGGGAGAAGCCGCCGGGGCGGAACGCGCCGTAGCGGAGCGCGCCGCGGCGGTCAGCGGCGGCC
The DNA here is from genome assembly GCA_031266175.1 of Treponema sp. Taxonomy (GTDB): domain Bacteria; phylum Spirochaetota; class Spirochaetia; order Treponematales; family Breznakiellaceae; genus JAISBN01. Next base: position 32,613 of record JAISBN010000097.1, read on the forward strand.
GGCCCGCCAGGGCGGTCCTGACATCCCGCTCGATAACCCGGCCGCCCGGGCCGGAACCGGCGATCTCCGCCGGGTCCAGCCCTTCCCGGACCGCCAGGTTCCGCGCCCGGGGAGAAACCCCCGCCCCCGCGGATGCGGGGGAACCCGCCGTCATCGGCGCCGCCGCGACCGGCGCGCCCGTACCTGCCGCCTCCGCCGTATCCGGGGCCGCCAAGGCCGCCGTATCCGAAGCGGCCGCGCCGCCGGCCTTGGCGGCCGGCGTATCCCCCGCCGGGACAGCGGCGCGCCAGTCCTCCCCGGCGGCGCCGATAACGGCGATGGGCTGAAGGACCGGCACGTCATCCCCGCCGGAACTCAGTATCTTAAGGACCTGTCCGTCCGCTCCGGCGGGAACCTCAAAAGTCGCCTTGTCGGTTTCCACCACACACAGGGTGGTATCCGCCGTGACCGCGTCACCTTCCCGGACCTTCCATTCCTGGATAATACAGGATTCCACCGTATTCCCCTGCCGGGGCATGATCAATACATGGGCCATATACGCTCCTCTTTAATTCTCTCCATAATCATTCTAATTTTTCATTCCCGTCGTAACCGGCTGTCCGCCGGCCGCCCGCCGTATGGTGATTCCCGCTTCGGTTAATTCCTCCGCGGCGGCATCCGGCAAACCCCAGTCGGTGATGATCAGGTCCATTTTCCCCAGGGGAAGGACGCTGATAAATCCCGTTTTGCCGAACTTCCGGGAATCCGCCAGAAGTACGGTGGTTTCCGCGTGGGCCTTCATGGCTTTGACGATTTCCGCCCCCTCCGGCAGATGGGTGGTCATCCCCCGGTCCAGGGTAAAGCCGTCGGTCCCCACAAAGGCGAGCCGCACGTTCAGGCGGCTGATGGTATCCAGGGCGATGGGCCCCACCAGGCTTTCGGTGGGACGGCGGAACTCGCCCCCGGTCATGGTGATTTGCAGCATGGGGTTCATCCGGGCATAGGAAAAAACCAGGGTGGAATTGGTAACGATGTGAACGTCCCGCTTGCCCTGGAGGTATTTGGCCGCCAGGGCGATGGTGGTTCCCGCCTCCAGCATGATCACGTCCCCGTCCCGGACCAGCTCCGCCGCCGCCCGGGCGATGGCGTCTTTTTCTTCCCGCCGGGCCTGCTGCCGTTCCAGAATATGCCGGTGAAAGGCCGGGGCCGCGCCCCCCCGGGTCCGGTTGAGCCAGCCCCGGTCCTCCAGGGTTTTTAAATCCCCCCGGATGGTTACCTCCGACAGCCCCAGCTCCTTTGCCATGGCGGTAACCGTCACCGAGCCGTCGGCGGAAAGCCTGTTCAGGATGATCCGTTCCCGGTCGTTCAGGGCCTCTGTCAAAGTACCTCCCCCCGGCAGCTGCCGGACGCCTTCGATTTACTTTCGGAAAACTTTCTTTTCGGTTATGAATTTATCATGTTTCAAAAAGAAATGCAAGGGGATGAATGGCAATTCCGAATTTAACCACGCGGAAAACACGGACCTGTTGTTTCAATTCCCTGCTTTTGTCCGTGTTGGTCCATGTCTGTCCGTGCTTGTTTTCCCGTTGAGCGGGAAACAGCGTATACCGAAGCCAATCTTTTGGAATATACCGATTATTCTTCCAATGCCAACGTGAACATACGATACGGTCCCGGTGAAAACATCATAGAAAAGGCGGGATACGACATAGCCAATCTTATTGACGGCGCCGCCGATGTTATCAACGGATGGACCGGCAAGGTAACGGCCGCCACCTGCCCCGAAACAGCCGTCCGGGCCTGTAAAGCTCATGTCCTCCCAGGGAATTGAACTCCGGACACAACGGCTTTTTTTGCCCCTTGACCTTTTCCCGGTATGTGGTATGATAAGGCTGTAGCCAACATCTACAGTAGGGCGTTTATTCGACCCTGTATAATCCGGGTGAATGGCCGGATTATGTGGCCCCTGCCCGTTTAGGGCAGGGGCTTTTTTACGCCAAAACCGTGGTAAAACCACGGACCACGCGGAAACCGTGTCAAAATCCGGCGTCCTGCCGGATTTTGACATCGGAGTTTACCTGCGGTAAACTCCACCTTTCCGCCGTTGGCGGAAAGCTTGGTTACAGCGGCATCCTTGCCGCCTAAAGCAGAGACCGGCATCCCTGCTTTAGTCTGTGTTGGTCCGTGGTTATTTTTGAATTCGGAATTGACAACACAAGCCGGGCGGTTGACAACGCGGGCCGGGCGGTTGACAGCGCGGGTCAGGTTGTCGACAGCGCGGGTCAGGTTGTCGACAACGCGGCTCAGGTTGTCGACAACGCGGCTCAGGTTGTCGACAACGCGGCTCAGGTTGTCGACACCGCGGCTCAGGTTGTCGACAACGCGGCTCAGGTTGTCGGCAACGCGGGCCGGAATGCCGGCAACGCGGGTCAGGTTGTCGAGGCTCCGGGTCCATATAAGCTAAGCGCGGCGGGAAAAAATGCCGATACAGAGGGTATGTGCGGGAACCTTCGGCTCCTTTTTTTCCTGTGCCCCGTTTTCCTGGCCGCCCAGGCCCCGGGTAATCCGGCCCTGGCCATCGGGCCGGAGGACCTTCGCATCGAACAGCGGGTGGACGGGGGGTTTCATCTGTTTATCAGGAAAAAGCCCGGCGCCGCTTCGGTGCTGCTGACCGAATCCACCAGGGATCCGGCCCTCCGTTCCGCGAACTATGCCTACCGCGCGCCGGAGTGGAATTCCGTTAACGGGGACGAAATCCGGCTCCTTAATGAACGGCCCCTCCCCAAGTCTTCCGGAATCTGGTCCCTGATCGATTCCACCCCGGAAGTCCACGGCGAGCTGGGGGAAGCCTTCCATATCTACATTCCCTACATCCTGAACTACGGCTATGAAACTACCCGGCACGGCGAAGTCTACGTGGTGGACGGAACCTACTTTAACATCCGCGCCTTTTCCCTGCCCTACGCGGACTACCGGGGAAGTTTCCGGGACAATCCCTTTGTCCTTGAAGTCGGCCAGCAGCCCCTGCCGGGGCCCGCCGCGGGAAACTACATGAAGGAAACGGAGGACAGTTTTTCCGAGATCAGCGCCTGGAGCCGGGGGGATCTGCTGTACTCCGCCGGGCCCGCAGATCTGGTGGACAAGATCAGGATCATCCTGGACAGGGAGCGGGGCAAAACCATGGATCTGGTGATCTGTCTGGATACCACCGGTTCCATGAAAGACGATATCACCGAAATACGGAAAAACCTGGTTCCCATGCTGAGGAATATCCTGGGGGATTCCCCGGGCTTCCGGATCGGCCTGGTCCTGTACAAAGACTATTATGAAGAGTACCTTACAAAAACCGTTCCCTTTACCGGTGATATGAACCAGTTCCAGCGGACGGTGAACGGCATTATCCCCCGGGGCGGAAAGGACATACCCGAAGCGGTTTACGAAGCCCTGTACGAGGGAACCCGCAGCTTCCCCTGGGAAGCGGAAAGCCGGCTTATCATCCTTATCGGCGACGCCCCTCCCCATATCCGGCAGCGGGGAAAGGTTTCAAAAGAAATGGTCCGGGAATCCGCGGAAGCCCGGAGTATCCGCTTCCACGCGATCATCCTGCCCCAGTAGGGAAAGAACAATAGACGAAACGGGATTTTTTTTGTACCATGCTGCTAACAACAGAAGCGAGAGGTATGCATGATCCGCGGCGGAGACATTGTAAAAGGCACCTGTCTGCTCCAGAAGGGGCAGCCCTATCTGGTGGTGGAACGGGAATTCCACAACCCCGGCAAGGGAACGGCCATTGCCCGCGTTAAAATGAAGAGCATCAAGGACGGTTCGGTCCTCAGCCTTACCGTACCCACCCAGCAGGAAGTGGAAGACGCCGAAGTTTCCGTCCATACCTGCCAGTACCAGTACGCCGATCAGGACAATTTTCATTTTATGGATAACGAATCCTACGAGCAGTACGAAGTTCCCATCACCGACATGGAAGAAAAAAAGTACTACCTCCAGGAGGGCTCTTCCTACGAAATTACCATCTGGGAAGGCGCGGTTATCGACATCAAGATTCCCTATAAGGTGGTTTTTACCGTGGCCGAAAGCGAGAACTATGTCAAGGGCGATACCGTTTCGGGGGCGACAAAACCCATAACCACCGAAACGGGCCTTACCGTCCGGGTGCCCCTGTTTATCAAACAGGATGAAAAAATCCTGGTCAATACCGAAACCAACGAATATGTGGAGCGGGTGAATTAAACCTTTCGCTGCCGCTCAAGGTTTAATTTCGGAGTTTGCTTTGCAAACTGATATGATGTGCCCTTTGTCAATAGCTTTCGAACAAAAATCTTGAAATTATTTTCCCTCCTACATCAGTAAATGACGGAAGAAAAAAACCAAACAGGGAAACTTAACGCGAC
>JAISBN010000119.1 GCA_031266175.1 Treponema sp.
CGCCCGCGACCGTTATGGTAAACGCGGGCTTGTTGATTGCCGTGTACGCGGTGTCAAGGCCGGCGACCGAAGGCGTACCCCAGCTTTCGATGCCGCCCTTGTTCAAATCCGTTATCGTGACGGCCGCGGACTTGCTGTCCCCGTCGGCGAGCGCTTCGTTAAAAATCGGACTACCGCTGTTATAGCCCGGAATGGTTATCGTAAGGGTCTGCGATACCGGCCCGGGCTCTTGACCGTCGACCGTAATGTTACTATAGGAAGGCGTGGGTACGTTTACATTCCCGGCGGCCAGCGCCGTCATAATATCGTTCAGGAGTGTGTCGAGCCTGGTCTTTTGCGCCGCGGTTATATCCAGCGTTCCGCCGCCGCCCGTAACCGTTATGGTAAACGTGGGCATATTGGCCGCGGTAAAATTACCGGGAATACTAACCGAAACCGGGCCCCAGCCGGTGATGCCGGTCTTGTTTTCCGCCGTTATCGTAATGACCGCGGACGCGCTTTCCCCGTCGGTGAGCGTTCCGCTAAAAACCGGGTTACCGCTGTTATAGCCCGGAATGGTTATGGTCTGCGATACAGGCGGTGGTCCCTCCGGCCCTTCATTCCCGCCGCCCCCCGAAGGATTCGAGCACCCCGCCGCAATCACTAACGCGATAACCGCCAAAACCTGTACTACTGTCCGTTTCATCACCTGCTCCTTAATAAACAATCACAAGAATAATTAACCACAACGAACCTTCGGTTCGCCCTCGCGGACAGAACGGACAAAAGCATGGACTTGAAACAACAGGTCCGTGGTGGTCCGTGAGGTCTGTGGTTCTTCCTTCTGCTTTAGGCGGCACGGATGCCGCTGTTTCAATGCCTGTCCGCCCAACGGCGGGCAGGGTGAAGTTTGCCAAAGGCAAACTTCATGATGAAATCCGGCACGGAGGCCGGATTTCATCGTTGGTCCGTGGTAAAGGAGCTTCATTGGTCAAAAAGGGAAAGCTCCGCGGGTTCCGCCGGGACGGTTTTTTTTACGGTCCGGTTTTCTTTTTTTGCCGGTATGCCGGTTTTGCCCCCGTCCCCCTCCCGCAAAAACCCCTTCCAGCGGTGAATCGCCGTTAACGCTTCCAGGGGGGTCATGTCGTCGGGATCCAGCGCCGCCAGTTCCCGGATAACGCGCTCCGTACCCGGAGGAAGCGGCGGCGGCAGAGCCGGAACCGTTAAAAACGACGGAACCTGCGGGCCATCCCCCGGAACGGGGGAAACGGGCTGAACGGTCCCGTCCCGGGGAGCGGCGCTCAGCCTGTCCTTTTCCCGGATCCGGTCCAGAACCGCCTGGGCCCTCTCCAGGACCGCGGCGGGAATGCCCGCCAGGCCCGCGACATGGAGGCCGTAGGATTCGGCGGAGGGTCCTTCCTGTAATTTTCGCAGGAAGATGATTTTCCCGTCCCTTTCCAGGACTTCCATGGAACGGTTTGCCAGGCCTCTTTTTTCCATCCGGGACAGTTCGTGAAAATGGGTGGCAAAAAGGGTTCTGCACTGTATCCGTTCCAGCAGATCCTCGCAGACCGCCCAGGCTATGGCCAGGCCGTCGGTGGTTCCCGTCCCCCTGCCTACTTCGTCCATGATCACCAGGCTTTTTTCCGTGGCGGTATGGAGTATATGGGCGGTCTCATTCATCTCTACCAGAAAAGTCGATTCCCCCCGGGCCAGGTTATCGGAAGAACCGACCCTGCAGTAGATCCGGTCGGTAATGCCGATAAGGGCGTCCCGGGCGGGGACAAAACTGCCGATCTGGGCCATGATCGTAATCAGCGCCGCCTGGCGGAGGTAGGTGGATTTGCCCGCCATATTGGGACCGGTGATAAGGGCAAAAAAGATACCGCCGCCGTCCAGGTACAAATCGTTGGGGATAAATTCCCCCCCGGGCAAATGGGCTTCCACCACCGGGTGGCGGCCTTCGGTAAAGGCGGTTCTTTTTTCGGCATCCAGTTCCGGCCGGGTCCAGCCCCGGACGGTTGCCGCCCAGGCCAGGGACTGGGCGGCATCCAGTTCCGCCATAAGCCTCGCGGCCGCGGAAATACGGTCCAGCCGGACCTTTGCCTTTTCCCGGAGTTCCAGGAACAGTTTCCTTTCCAGTTCAACAATCCTGTCCGCCGCGCTGTTTATTTCCGATTCAAGCCGGGCCAGGGTGTCGGTGGTAAACCGTTCCCCGGCGGCCATGCCCTGGCGGCGGATAAAACGGGAGGGCACCCGGGACAGATAGGTTTTCGTTACCTCGAAAAAATAACCGATAAGCCGGTTGTAACGGATCTTAAGGCTCGGTATTCCGGTGGCGTTTTTTTCCTTTTCCAGGTAATCCTCAAGCATCTGCCGGCCGTGATCCTTAACCTGCTTAAGGCGGTCAAGTTCTTTGTTGTAACCGTCCCGGATAAGGCCGCCCTCGGTCAGGAGTGTGGAGGGGTTTTCGCAGAGCCCCCTTTCCAGGAGGGAGCGGAGTTCTTCCAGGGCGGCAAAATCATCCCCGCTAAAAGAAGCGGCCCCGGGGGATTCAAAGAGCCCCGCTTTTTCCAGCGCCGCCGGCGCGAGCGCCCCCAGGGCCGCCATGGCGTTTTGAACGGATACCAGATCCTTGCCGTGGGCCTTGTCCATGGCAAGCCTGGAGTTCAGCCGTTCCAGGTCCGGCGTTTTTGCCAGCAGGCTCCGGACGGCGCTTAAGGTTTCCTGATCCCGGTAGAATTTTTCCAGCAGGTTCAGCCTGCGTTCGATGGGGGAAACGTCTTTAAGGGGATGGAGCAGCCTCCGTTTAAGGAGCCGCCTGCCCATGGCGGTTTTTGTTTCGTCCAGAATTTCAAAAAGGGAATAGCGTTCCGTCCCGTCCCGGAGGTTCCTGACCAGTTCCAGGTTGCACTGGGAAGCTTCGTCGATTTCCACAAATTCGCTTCTGCCGTATACCGAAAGGGAACTGACGTGGGGGATAAGGCTTTTCGCGGTATCGTCCAGATAGTCCAGCAGGGCGCCGGCGGCGAGGAGTTCCGGTGATGTATCGTCCAGTCCGAATCCCTTTAAACCGGCGGTTTTAAACTGCCGGCACAGCCGCTGCCGGGCCCGTTCCCGGTCAAAAAGCCAGTCCGCCCAGCGGTTAATCACCAGATTGGGCCTGCCCTGGAGTTTTGCCGTCAAGGCGGGCATTTCTCCAAAGAGGGATTCGGCAACTATCATCTCCCGGATTTCAAGCCGTTCTAGTTCCAGGGCCAGGCTAAAGGCAGCCTCCTCCGCGGGAAAGGAGGTGGCGTAAAAATCACCGGCGGACAGATCAATATAGGAAAATGAGACGGCTTTCCCCGCAGGGGCCAGGGAAGCCAAGTAATTGGAACTGCCCTTTTCCAGATAATCTTCGTCAACGGTGGTTCCGGGGGTGATTACCTCCATCACCCTGCGGTCTATCAGTTTGGTCAGCCCCGGCTCGGAAATCTGCTCACAGACGGCGACTTTTTTTCCGCACCGCAGGAGCCTGGCAATGTAACTGCGGGCGGCATGGTAGGGAACCCCGCACATGGGCAGGCCGTTACGGCTGGTAAGGGTTAAATTGAGGAGGGAAGAAACTTCCAGGGCATCATCGGCAAACATCTCATAAAAATCCCCCAGCCGGAAAAACAGAACACTGCCCTGATGCTCCCGTTTTATACGATTGTACTGCTCCAGCATAGGGCTTGCGCCCGCAGCCACAGTGTGGTTTTTACCTCCTGGTATTAGCCGACCTGATTCGTTCGATAACCCTATTGGTAATATCTACCGAAGGACTATACCACAAAATACCCGATCCGTCCTGCTTGCTCAGGATCATGCTGTACCCCTCGCTTTCCCCCACCGCCTTTAAAACGCTGTTAAGCCGGGTTAAAAAATCATCATTACTGACAAGCCTGGCCCGTTCCTTTTCCAGATCCGCGAAGCTGGTCTGAATATAGTTCTGCACCGCCAGGGTTTTGGTTTTTATCTGGGTTTCCAGACTTTTTACCTGGTCCTCTTTACCGCTTTCCTGGGCCTCCGTCAGTTTTACGTTCAGCTCCTGCAGTTCCGTGTTCCTGCGGTCAATTTCGGCCTGGACCTTTGCGCTCTTTTCGTTAAAGCTCCGGGCGGACGCGAACTGATCGGCAAACGCGGCCGTAACCCTGTTAATGTCAACCACGGCAAAGCGGGTGATCGACTGCTGGGCTCCAAGGATCGTCAAAATCCCTCCCAGCAGCAGCGTCAAAACAAGATAACGTTTCATATAACCCCCTTAATTTGTTGGTACCGCAAAGGAAATCACAAAATCAAGACCGGAAGTAGGATCGCCGGACTGTTTAAACATACTCCCCGGCTGGAACCTGACCTGTCCGTCCTGAATAATAAAGCGTTTTGCCAAAAGAAAACGGAAAGGGAACTGGGCGATGGTAAAGCGCAGGCCCCCGCCGTAACTGAACCGCCAGTCTTCAATTTTAAGCGTGGAAAAAAAGTCGTCCGGGGTAGCCTTGGCTACCGCCGCGTCAAAGAACCAGTCAAAGGCAAGGACATTGGGGACCAGGGGTATCCGCAGTTCCGCCCAGTTTTCCCAGAGGGCGAAGCCCCTGGTCATCCGTTCCTCGTACCAGCCCCGGCCGATAAACATGCCGTCGATATAGAGTTTATTGACGTCCTCGATAACCGGATCCTCCATGCCGAACTGGGGCAGGATAAAGGACAGCCCCGAATGAAGGGCCAGGACGGTTTTAAAATTCCATTTATCCGCGACGGGAAGATTGAGCAGGGTAAAATAGACTTCCGCCTTGGTATCGCTGCGGATATAGTGTTCCAGCTCTATGGGGAACAAGCCGTGGAAGGAAAAACGCTGGCTGGCATAGTAGCCCCTGGAAGGATCGTAGTACAAATCCCGGTTATCCAGGAAAACAAGGGTAAACAGCGAGTTAACCGGCGTCCACTCCCCGTTCCGCTCCCGGATAACCGGATCAAAGGGCCGGATCATGTCGTCGTAACTGTTGTTGACAAAACCGGTCCGTACGCCCCCGCCGGTACCCAGGGTTCCCAGCCGGGTATACCAGCGGTAGGTGGCGGAAAGTCCCAGGGAGACAAACCACTGCTGGTATTCCATCAGGTATTCGTCCCTGGGTATCTTGCTGTCCGCCCTGTAGGAATCATAGTCATAAAACCCGTCGGGAAAGGCTTCGTCCTCGTCGCCGTTAAAGATGGGACCGGTAACGCCGTTGTTCATGGCGGTATGCCGCCTGGAGTGGCTGAGACTGAAATCCACCCCCCAGGACAGGGGAATGTCCCTCAGCCAGCGCTGGGAATAGGCAAGGGAAAGATTCTGGCTGGTGGTCGAGGCGGTTATTTCCGCCCGGAGCTGGTTCCCGTAACCAAGGAAATTTCTGTCGGTCCAGCTTAAGAGGCCCGAAACGGGAAAATCATCGGGATCCGAAGAACCGGAAAAGGTAAGCCCGAACTGGATATCCGTGGTATGCCCTTCCTCCACATTGATTATCAGATCCATCAGGCCCTCTTCGCTGCCCGGAACCGGCTCGGGAAGGACATTGGAAAAGTACTGCAGATTCATCAGGTTCCGGAATCCGGTCATGACCTTGGCGTTTGAATAAATATCGCCGGGTTCCAGGGGTATCTCCCGCAGGATCACATGATCCTTGGTTTTCTTGTTTCCCCGGATCACAATATTTTCAATGTGGGCCCTGCCCCGCTCCACGATTTTTATCACATAGGAAATCCGGCCGTCGTCGGTATTCCTCAGTTCTTCCCGGTCTATGGAATTGTAAATATAACCGTTCTCAAAGTAGAGGCTTGCCACCCGCTGCAGATCCATTTCGATTCTGGACGCGTTGGCGATTTCGCCGGGCTCGGAACGGATAAACTTCCGAAGCTGTTCGTCGGTAAAAATATCGTTCCCTTCAAAGGTAATGCCGTTAAAGGTATACTGCCGCCCCTCATAGATGCGGTAGGTGATAGTCATATTGTTGCTGCCCTTGTCGTCCCTGGAAATATCCTGGACCACGTCGGCCACTTCCGCGTCCAGGTAGCCCCTGTCCCGGTAATACCGGTTCAGGGCTTCCCGGTCGGCAATAAGCTTGGCGTCCTGGAACGCGCCGCTCCGGCCCGGCCCCACTCCCTTGTCCTTCATGGAAAGCTGGCCCCTTAAACTGCCGCTCGAAAAGATCCTGTTGCCCTCAAAATAAATGTTGGTAACGGTGATCTTTTCACCTTCGGTGATGTAGAAAAAGACCGCCACCGTCCCGTCCCTGTCCGGCTGGGTTTCCGAACGGACCTGCGCGTCGGGAAAGCCCTTTTCCCGGTACTTGTTGCGGACCGCCGTTTCGTCGGAACGGATTATCATCGTATTGGCCACGTCCCTGACTTTTGTGGCAACGGTGTCCATCAATTCCCTTCTGCGGACCCCGGAATTGCCGACAAAGGTAATCTTTGATACGGTGGGCCGTTCGACGACCCGGAACAGGATGATGACCTCGTTTCCCGCGGGATCCGCCGGTATGGCGGTGGGGGTAATCAGTTCAAAATACTCAAGAGAATTGAGGGTACTCTGGATCTCCTGAAAAACGCTGTCGCTAAAGGGAAGGCCCTTGTAGGATTCTACGGCATCGTTCAGCTCCGAAGACCGGACAGATTTAAGGCCCTCAAAGCGGATGTCCTTGATGGGCTTGTCCTGATACCAGTCCGGCGCCTGGGCAAGGGCAAAACCGGCTACACAAAACGACAGAATGGCTGCAAATAAAAAACGCATAAAACTCCCTTCGTGAAGTATATAGAGAAACGTCAAGCTTTTAAAGGGACCAGCGCCAGATCAGCGAAATTGACTGGTCGCTGACAAAAAGATGTTCGGGATGCTGGGGAGCGACCGTCCAGCGGACGTCAAACAAGGGGGTCCGCATGTCCAGCCCCAGTTCCGGTTCCAGCCTCATTCCTCCGTATTCGACCTGGTACTGGTCATACCGGAAGGACAGCATCCCCTGGAAGAACAGTTCCCGGCCGATGTATTTCCCGAGGAAAATGGCGGTATTATCCAGATAGTTACCCATGGTACTGGGCTGTTCGTCGGGTTCCCGGTTCCGGACCGCCTCAAAAATGGTATTTTGCAGTATCTGGGTTCTGAACGAAAACATATCCACCCCCAGAATATTCCGGACCTGCCGTTCCAGCCGGCGGAATACCACCGTCTGGAGGACCACTTCGGCAAGGCTGCCGATAAGGGGATTCGCGTTGGTGGCTGCCGTTTCCGAACCTGCCGGCGGGGCCTGTCCCAAAAGGCCGTAAATTTCGGTCTGGGAAAGGGCGGGGGTGGATTCGTACCGGGGAGTGCTGGTTAAGAAATCGCTCAGGGGCATATTGTCCACGATCATCGTGATGGTGACCGGGCCTTCGTCGTTACGGTCCCGGGTTTCCGCCCTGGCGCTGATCCGGGGATTAATCTGGGGATCGTTGGCGTTAAAGAAAATCTGTCCCGTCCGGATATAAAAACTTCTCTGGAGATGGTACAATTCCCCTCCCCGCAGGCTGATATCCCCGTCCAGGGCAAAGTGGGGAATACGGGTATCGCCGGTGATCCTGACGCCGGTTCCGGCGTCGCCGTAGGCCCGTAAAAAGGGCGTTTCCGTACTGGGCCAGAGGAATTCCACCCGCCGGCCGGCGGTAATGGAGATGTCGGTAACGACGTCCATCTCTGTCTCCCCGGTTCCGGCCAGGGCCGCCTCCATTTCCGCGGCGTCCAGGGTTATTTCGGCGTCGTCGGCGTTGATAGCGCCCGTGATGGTCATGATTTCCTTGTTTTCCATGGACAAATTCAGGTTTCCCAGGGCGGTTCCCCTGGCTTTGACGCCGGCGATATTAAAATCAAAGGGAATGGGCTTTTTGACGGCGATATCCAGATTCAGGCTGGGTATCCAGCGGTTAAAGCGAATCCAGCCGGTAATTTCCCCGGCGCCGGTTCCGCAGAGGGCGGAGAGGGGACCGAAGGACATTTCGCTTCCCTCCAGGAGAATATCCCCCGTACCGGGACCGATTTCGGCGCTTACATATTCGGGTACGGTCAGCCGTACCCCGGATCCCCAGGCGGTTCCGTCAAATTCGGGATCGAAGATCGAACCGTAGATCCTGGTTTCCCCGGTGATAAAGCCCCCGGTAAAATTGACGACCTTGTTCACGGGGATGATCTCCCAGAGGCCCGCAAGATCCACAAAGACATCCCGGGCCCGGACGTCCAGTCCGGTCCCCTCAAGAACACCGGTAATGGTTCCCTGAACCGGCGACGGGGCGGACATGGCCAGGGTAAAAATGCCTCCTATCCCCGGTTCCGCCTGTTCCCGTTCCTGGAATTCAAGGCGCAGCATATCTTCGGGTCCCCCGAAAAGGCGGAACAGGGAAGGCGCGTTTTCCTCTTCCCGGGTCCGGGAAAAAACAAAGGTAAAGGGACCGGAGCTTTCACGGTCGTTGAGGTAGGCGTTGCGGATTTCCATGATGCCGGAAAAAGCGCCGGCCGCCCGTTCCAGGTCAAGCCAGCTCTCCATGGGCCGGAAATTGACCCCCAAAGCGGCGCTGATCCCTCCGCGCTGTTCGTTAACCATGCCGCCGATCTGTCCCTCCCCCTCCAGTCTTCCCGCGCTCCGGTCCACCACAAGATAGGGTATCAGGGCTTCCACTTCCGCCATGGAACCCCGGACCTGGGAGATAATCAGCTGGTCCCCGTTCAGCAGGGCCCGGGCGGACAGGGAAAAGGGGTTTTCCCCGTTTCTGCCCGAGAGGGAATCCAGGGACAGGTTGACCGAATAGCCCTCCCTGCTCCACGTGCCGAAGACCTCGCCTTCCGCCAGGAGATCTTTTTCGCTTTCCATGATTCTGTCCGCCCTGAATCCCCGGACCGTCCCGTGGTATTCAAGGATACCCGAATCGTAGAAAACGTTCGCCGCCAGACTTTCCGTTTCCGTTTCTCCCGCCAGAAAAAACGAGCCGTCGATGAAGGAAAAATCGCCGTTCCAGAGGGCCGCGGCGGTTCCTTCCAGCAGTCCGTACCGGTCGCTGTAGGATATCCTGTCCAGATTAAGGCCGTTCTGGCTGGCATCCCCCTGTACCAGGATCACCGCGGGGGACAGCTGGTCCTGCTGTTCCCTGATTTCCAGGCGGCCTAGGCTGAGGTTCCACCGGCCGGGATTGTAATACCGCAGCGCGGCGTCAAGGTTCAGATAGGCCCGGCGTCCCCGGTAGGGGATGGGGATCGAGAATCCCGAAAGGGAACCCGAGACCCCGGCATCCTCCAGCTGGAAGCCAGCCGTCATACCGTAGGAACCCCGGACAGTCAGGGTGCGCCGGTCCCGGATAGTTCCTTCAAAGTCATAGGCAAAATCACGGTAGAAAACGCCGGCCCGGAACAGCAGGCCGCCGGGATCGGAAAAATCCGCGTTCACTTCAAAACCGGCCCGCCCTTTCCGCCAGTTGACTTCCCCCCCGGTTATATCAAACCCGCTGCCGGTTCCCGAAATGGACGCGGAAAGGACCGTTCTTGCCCCGTACCAGGCCGTGAACCGGGATGCGGCATAGGCCGTCTGCTGAAAATCGGTATTAAAGGAAAGGTCCGTGGTAACCGCGGTTTTGGAAGCCCAGGCTCCGGGGGGCTTGAGGGAGACGAAGGGTCTGGCCAAACCGATCATGTCGGAAACATACAGGCGGCCGATCTCCGCGGTTCCCTCCAGCCGGACAGGTCCCCGATCAAAGAAACCCGAGGCGGCAAAGAAACTCCGTTCGGAAACCCCGGAAACGGTATCCGTTCTGAACCGGTTAAAGCCAAAGCTCCAGCCCCCCTCTTCCCAGGCAAAATCCCCCGCGAGGTTTGAAAGAGGCACCCCCCCCACGGACAGGTACGGTGAGCGGAGGCTGATTCCCCGGTCCGTCCGGTCCAGGGAAAGGACCCCGCTGAGGCTTCCGTCCCCGGTCAGGGTAAATCCGGAAAAGCTTATCACTCCCCGGGGAGCCAGGGGGGTAAACCGCAGATCCCCGGAGTACTCCGCAAAACCGTTTCCGGAGTGGACGCGAAACCGGGAAAAGGCCGCGGCTTCCCGGTTTCCCGTTCCTTCCAGAACAAATCCCCGGACCGGAGCAAAATCCGTTTTTTCCCGATCCGCGGTGAACGAAAATTTATAGCCCAGATCGGGATCGGTAAAAAAGGACGCGCCGCCGGAAACCTTTAAGCCCAAAAGGAGTTTAAGTTTTTCCATGGGCCCGAAAAAAGAAACCATACTGCCCAGGACAAAGCGGTCCGCGGAAAGCGCGCCGGAAAAACTTCCATCATCGGGGACATACACCACGGAAAGCTCCAGGGGCAGATTGTCGCCGGCCCGTTCCAGAACCATCCGGTCCTCAAAAAAATTCAGGACAAAAGAAAGATTCTGTACCCGAAAGCCTTCGCCTTCCAGGGAGTCAATGTCCAGGGTGACCGCGCCGCCGGTAAAATCGGTGGAACATTCGCCGGTAGCCCGTCCTTCCAGGGTCACGGAACCCGCCGCCGGATCCGCCGGTTTATGCCAGCGGCCCTCCAGGGTTATACGGCCGTCCCGGATCGCGCCCTCCGCGGTAATCCCGGCAATATCCAGCAGCCGGTTTTCCCGGATAATTTTAAGTTTTCCGCCGGTGAGGGCCACGGTACATTCCGGCGGCAGGGAGCTTTTCCCGCGGTCCTCCGGGGAGGAAAACCGCTCCCCGAGATCCCGGTCCCGGTCGATGTCGTAGAAAAATTCGGGCCCTTCCAGCGTCAGGTTTCTGACTGCCCCCGCCTTTCTGCCCCGGATAAGATCCCAGAGCGAATATTCAAGGTACAGCCGCTCAACGCTTACCAGGGGAAGAGCTTCATCGCCCACGGTAATGTCCCGAAGTTCCACGGAGCCGATCAGGGAAGGGCTCATGGAACCGTAACGGACGGGACGGTCCAGGAACAGCTCCGCCTGTCTGACCAGCGCTTTCCTGACGGCCGCCGTATTCCGCATCACCGCCCCCATCAGGGGCCGGAACAGGAGGGCCGTGGTTCCCGCAAGGGTCAGAAAAATAAACAATTCTATCAGGACAAGACGTCTGGTACGAGCGGTATCCACGGTTATTCCTATAATTTGAGCATATCCTGTTTGGACAGAAAATGCCATTATAAGTATCGGTACGGGAACAGCTTTCCATGGGGTAACATATGTATGGCATATATGGTATAAAACGAAGGGGGGATTTTTTGATTTTACGGAATTTTGCCGTTATCGAAGGCTGTGACGGCGCCGGTACCACCACCCAGCTGGACCGGCTCCAGCGGCGCTTTGCCGCGCCGGAACCGGATTCCGGCGGCGGCGCGGGAAGCGATGCGGATTCCGGCACAAAGGGCGGCGCAGAACAGGGCGTTATGACGGCGGCGGAACCGCAATCCCCCTACGGCCTTCCCCTGTTTGCCACCTGCGAACCCACCGGCGGACCGGCGGGCCGCCTTATCCGCCGGGTTCTAAAGGGGAAACTCTTCGTCCGTGGGGAAACCCTGGCCCGGCTTTTTGCCGTGGACCGGCGGGAACACCTCTACGGCCCCGGCGGCATCGTGGAACGCTGTAACCGGGGTGAACTGGCCGTCTCCGACCGCTATACCCCCTCTTCCCTGGTGTACCAGGGCCTTGAATGCGGAAAAGAACTCCCTCTGGCGCTGAACATCTCCTTTCCCCACCCGGAACTGCTGGTATATCTGGACATACCCCCCCGGACAGCCATGGAACGGATAAGCGGCCGGAAAGACCGGGAAATCTATGAAAAGCCGGATTTTCAGCAAAAAGTCCGGGCATCCTACCTGAAGCTGCTCCCCCTCCTGGAAAAGGAAGGAGTCAGGGTGCTTTTCCTGGACGGCGAACGGCCCCCGGAAACGCTGGCGAAAGAGATCTGGAGGGCGGTGCGGGAAATGCCGATAATACATAATAACGGGAAGCTCTAAAAGCGCTGGCTTTTGGAGAACCTTAGCTCCCTTTAGGATGACAGGTGAAAAAAAAGCCGCTTCTCTGTTTTTTCATTTTTTCCCTGGCCGCAGGGCTGTATTCCCCCCCCGGCCTTGACGCGTACCTGATCATGTACAAGGAGCAGTTTTACAAACTGTTCCATGTCCATTACAGCCAGTACCCCGACGATACGGTGGAAAACATTTACTGGCTGGAACAGGCCCTGAAGGCCAATTTTGCCAATCCCCTCTACGCCCTGGCCCGGATAGAAACCGAAGAACAGTATGAAAAATACCGGTACCTTTTTATGATGCACCTGAACCTGAAGATGATAGAACAGTACCTCTACCTGGCCAACAAGTACAATAAACGGCACGCGTATTTTTACAACGCCCCCTGGAAAGAACAAAACCTTAAAAGCCTGGAAATCGCCGAAAACTGTTTTACCAACGCCCGGTATTACTGGACCGAAGCCGCGGCCTGGGCGGAGAAAGCCCGGGAACGGCGGTTCCGCTGGATGAAGCTTGCCAACGCGGAATTCTGGGAAGACGAAGCCTACCGGATCGTGGAACAAAAAAACCTGGATTACGGCAAAACCATCGACCGGGAACTTGCCATGCTCCGGTCCGTGCGGGAACAGTTCGAGGCCATGGACTGACTGTGGGAAGCTCCAGATTGTCGATATTGTTCCGGTTGGCCGCAGCGCAGTTGAGCTGCTCAAGGATGTAATGATCCGGCGGCGAAAGACAGAGGTTCGCAAAAAACTGGCTGGTCAGGTTCCCGACGGGCAGCCCCCTGCCCGGCGTGGTCTCATAACTGTCTATGATACTGAACAACAAATACCGCGTGTTTTTGTCATAGCTCCGCGGTTAAATGGGAATCACTCCCCGAGGGTTCCCGCCAGGGCAAGAAATTCATCCTCGTTGATGATCGGTATGCCCAGATCCCGGGCCTTCTTGTTTTTAGCCGAACCGGATCCGGTATCGTTGGTTACCAGATAAGAAAGATCCTTTACCACCGACGATTTGGCGGACCCCCCCAGGGCCTTGACCTTTTCTTCCGCTTCGCTCCGTTTCATGGTCCGCAGTTCCCCGGTAAAACAAAAGGATTGTCCCCGCAGGGGCTGCTCCTCCTCCCGGGGGGGCGGAGCAATGGCCACCGCCCCCGCGGCGAGGATCCGGCGGATCTCGTCCTCCAGCCCGGCGGTTCCCTCCACAATGGTTTGGGCGGTGATGGAGCCGATTCCCCAAACCGCCGCCAGTTCTTCCGCCGTGGCGGCCCCGATTTTTTCCAGGGTATTGTACCCCGCGGACACGGCCCGTTCCATGATCAGCTCCCCTACCCCTTCCAGATCAAGCCCCGCGATAAAAACCTGGAGGGACAGCTCCCGGGGAGTCCTGATGTGGCGGATTACCTTGGCGGCGGAGGCTTCGCCCATCCGTTCCAGGGCGGCCAGTTCCTCCGCGGTCAGGGTATAGAGATCGGAAATGTTTCGTACCCGGCCCGAGTCAAAGAGCCGGCGGATAAGCTTGTCCCCCAGTTCCCGGATATCCAGGACCGAAACCCACTTTTCAAGCCGGTGGTGGAGCCGTTTGGGACAGCCCGGATTGGGGCAGAACAGCCTGGTTCCCTCGTCTTTCAGGGGAGTATTACAGCTTCCGCAGACCCCGGGCAGAATTATCTCCGCCAGGTCCCCTGTTTCCGGCGCCCCATTCAGGGCCCCCTCCGGCGCCAGCCCTTCTATCTTGGGGATGATTTCCCCCCGTTTTACCACCGCCACGGAGGAACCGATTTTAAGGCCCATGGCCCGGATCATGTCGGGATTGTTCAGGTTGGCCCGCTGAACCGTAGTGCCCGCAAGCCTGACCGGATCGATCACGGCGATGGGGGTATAGGTCGCGCCGGATTCGCTCCATTCCACAGCCCGGAGGATACTGAACGCCGTTTCCGGCTCGAATTTAAAGGCGATCTGCCGTTCGGGCCGGGCCCGGCGGAGGTCCGCGGGGTCGATGGTTTTATCCTTGACCACCAGACCGTCGATGTCAAAGGGCAGGGTTTCCCGGATTTTGGCCACCCCTTCCCGGTAGGCAGCAATCTCTTCTATCGTGTCCGTTATGTCGCCGCCGGAAAAATCCCGGGAATCGGTCACCTCAAAGCCCTGTTCCGCCAGCCATGCGATTTTACCGGCTTCGTCCCGAAAGCCGCCGCCCCTCAAAGCGGAAACATCGTAGGCGATGAAAGAAAGATCCCCGCTCCCCGCGCCGTCCTTGCGGCGCATCAGGCCGTTCGCCGCGTTCCGGCAGTTTGCCTTGTCCCGGTACTTGTCCCGCCAGACCTCCCGGGTCATCACCACTTCCCCCCGTATCCCGCCGGAAAAATCCGCCGCCCCAAGAACGCCGGCCACCCCCCGCATCCTGCGGGCATTGGGGGTAATCTCGTCGCCGATAGTTCCGTCCCCCCGGGTAACGGCCTTTGTAAGCTGCCCCCCTTCGTACTGGAGTTCCAGGCTTGCCCCGTCCAGTTTGTACTGGACGAGGAAGCCGCCGAAATCCTCCCGGGCGGAAATCTTTTCCGCCCAGCCCCGGAAATCTTCGGGATTGGCCGCCTTTTCCTGGCTCCCCATGGGGATAAGGTGCCTGGTTTTGGGAAAGCCGTCGTTTTCGACGCCGCCGCTTCCAAGGCCGTCGGCCCCGACCCGGGCAAGAACCGGGCTTTGGGGATCAAGGGATTTGAGTTCGTCCCAGAGAAGGTCAAATTCGGCGTCGGAAATTTCCGCCTCGCCGTTATAGTAGGAATCCTGGTATTTTTTGATAAGCCGTTCCAGGGCTTTTATCCGTTCCGTGTTCGCCGCCATGGAACCACTATACACAGACAGGGCGAACCGCGGCAATGGCCGCGGTGTTCCGCGAACGCGACACGAGGGACTCGAACCCCCCACCTACGGCTTAGAAGGCCGTTGCTCTATCCGGATGAGCTAGTGTCGCATTTTTACCTTGTTTCCGGTACTTTTCCTACCGTTTTCGTGTTATTGTCTACCATAATTAATTGTTTGCTGTCAATACACAAACATTCAGGCCGGTTTAGGGAATTCCAAAAAGTCAACCCCGCCCGGTTAATGGCCGCCAGGACCAGGGACAGATTATTTCAGGAAGAACAGAATGGCAAATACCAATGTGGAAAAAATAAAGCAACCCAAGGCAAAATTCATAAGCGTGTTTTTAGAGAT
This sequence comes from Treponema sp., assembly GCA_031266175.1. Taxonomy (GTDB): domain Bacteria; phylum Spirochaetota; class Spirochaetia; order Treponematales; family Breznakiellaceae; genus JAISBN01. The sequence goes on from JAISBN010000119.1 coordinate 15,211, forward strand.
GGTCATGGTTTACCTCACTTTACCGCCATTATCAGGGTGACGACAGCGGAAATTAAAGCAGCAAGGGCAGCAATCAGACCGGAAACTGCCACAACCCATGTAGCGGCCTTTTCCTTTTTGTCCTTATTGCTTGTCGATACCTCTTTTTTCCTTGCCGTGCTAAACTATACCTTATCCGGTCCCGTCCGATCACGGGCCGGATGCCACATCATCGTTTACGGCGGGCACTTTTTGTGCGCGGAGGCTATACTTTAGGTATGGCGGACGTAAAGAAAAAAACCGGAAAACCTGCGGCAAAGCCGGACAAAAAAACCGCTGCTTCAGCGAAAAAGTCCGGTCCGGACAGGACGGAAGACGGACGGGACATTCTGGCCAGAGAGCTGCGTTCCCTTATCCCGCGGCTGGACGCGGAGGGGCTTTCCTTTCTCGTCGAACAGGCCCGGATACACCTCTACAATATGCAGGCGGAGGAGCTTAACAAGACCCTGGCCGGCAGGGCGGCTCAACCGGCCCGGGGGGATAGTTTCCGCCTGGAGGGAAGCGGCAGCGGGAGCAGCTACTATATCGTCTACAATAACGACTGGATCATGTTTTCCAGGGACGAGATGGCCCAGGCTGCCCGGATCGTTTCCGCTCCGGGGACGGATATGGAAATCCGGGAACGGTTCTACCGCTGGCTTGAACGGGAACGGCGGGATGTGCTGGTCTCCATTCCCATGGCGGACAGGTTTGACGAAAAACTGAAGACCCTGACGGCGCTGATAAAGCGGAATTTTAAAGCGAAGTAAAAGATAGAGTACCGAAGATCCCCCGTAAAAATCCATAAAAGCTTTACAGTGGCGCGCTCCCTCCCTATACTTAACCCATGGAGATTCCCCGTGTTTAAAGGCCTTACCCGCCGAGCCCAGCGTATCCTTACCATAGACGCCCAAAACGAGGCGCGCAGAAACAATGCCGACGAACTGCTGCCGGAGCATGTGGTGGTTTCCCTGTTAAAAGAGGGGGCCGGTACGGCCTGCAAGGCCCTGCTTTTTCTGGGTATAGACCTGCGGGAATTCCGGGAAACCCTGGAACATGAAACGGCCCGGCTTCACCGCGGGGTATTTTCCGGGGGAACCACGGCGCTGTTTCCCGGCGACGTGGCTCCCTCAAAACGGACCCGGCTTCTGCTGGAAAACGCCGCGGAGGACGCGCGGATCCTGGGAAGGGACTACATCGGTACCGAACACCTGCTGTTCGCCGCGATGCGGGAATCGGGAACGCCGGTACAGAACTATCTGTCCTTCCGGGCGGTGGACACGGAAATGCTCCGGATGGCGGTGGAAACGACGGTGAATCCCGTCAGGACCAGCCGGGAAGCGGCGGGCAGGGCGAAACCCGCGGTATACCCTGTCCTGACCCCCATCTTGGATGAATATGCCCGGGATTTAACGGCCCTGGCCAGGCAGGGAAAGCTGGACCCGGTTATCGGCAGGGAAAAGGAAATCGGGCGGGCGGTCCGTATCCTGGCCAGGCGGACCAAGAATAACCCCATCCTGGTAGGGGAAAGCGGGGTGGGAAAGACCGCCATCGTGGAAGGGCTGGCCCATTACTTTGCGGAAAATGTCCCGAAAACAGCCCCCGTTTCTTTCTCCGAACGGCGGATTCTGCTGCTGGATATGGGTTCCCTGGTGGCGGGAACCAAGTACCGGGGGGAATTTGAAGAACGGCTTAAAAAGATTATGAAAGAAATTTCCCAGGCGGGAAATATCACCCTCTTTATCGATGAAATTCATACCATTATCGGAGCGGGAAGCGCGGAAGGTACGGTGGATGCTTCCAATATGCTCAAACCCGCCCTCTCCCGGGGGGATATCCAATGTATCGGGGCTACCACCCTGGCGGAATACCGCCGGTATTTTGAGCGGGACACCGCCCTGGAACGCCGTTTTCAGCCCATCCTGGTGGAAGAGACGGGGATTGAAGAAACCACGGCGATCCTTAAAGGGATTCAGCGCAGGTACGAGGAACACCACCGGGTGCGTTTTACCCGGGAGGCGGTGGAAGCCGCCGCCAAGCTGGCGGGCCGTTTTATTTCGGGCCGGCGGATGCCCGACAAGGCCATCGACGTTCTGGATGAAGCGGCGGCGATGAAAAAACTGGAATCGGTTTCGGCTCCCGCGGAAATCGGCGGCATGGAACAGGAAATCCGCAGGCTGTCGGAACAAAAGTCCGGCATGGTCAGTTCCCAGCGGTATGAACTGGCCGCCCGGCTCCGGGATCAGGTACAGAACCTGCGGCAGCGGCTTGACCAGGCCCGGGTTTCCTGGGAACGGGAGAGCCGCGCGGCAACGGTGGAAGAGGGGGATATCCGGCGGGTCATTTCCGAAATGACCGGCATACCCCTGGAGCGGCTTGGCCGGGGGGAATCCCGGCGGCTCCTCCATATTGAAGAAGACCTGCATAAAACCGTGGTGGGCCAGAATGATGCGGTCCGGCGGGTAAGCCAGGCGGTCCGCCGTTCCCGATCGGGGATTGCGTCCCTCCGGCGGCCCCAGGGTTCCTTTATCTTTTTGGGGCCCACCGGCGTGGGGAAAACCCTGCTGGCCAAAGCGCTGGCGGATTATCTTTTCGGCTCCGCGGATTCCCTGGTCCGGATCGATATGTCCGATTTTATGGAAAAGCACAACGTTTCCCGGCTTACCGGTTCCCCGCCGGGTTATATCGGCTACGAGGAAGGCGGCGTCCTCACCGAACATATCCGCCGCAATCCCTACCGGGTGGTACTCTTTGACGAAATTGAAAAGGCCCACCGGGATGTCTTTAACCTGCTTTTACAGGTACTTGAGGAAGGGGAACTTAAGGATAACCTGGGGCACACGGTAAGTTTTAAAAATACCGTGATCATCATGACCAGTAACGCGGGGGTCCGGGAAATTTCCCGGGACAGCCGGGTGGGGTTTTCTTCCTCGCCGGGGTTCATGGACAGGAACGAGATTGAATCCGCCGCTCTTTCGGAACTAAAACGGCTCTTTAACCCGGAATTCGTCAACAGGGTTGACGATATTATTGTCTTCGAGACCCTTTCAAAAAAAGAGATGGAGCGGATCCTAGACATACAGCTCCTGGAACTCTCGGAGCGTCTGGCGGAACAGCATTTTTCCCTGGAGGCCGGGGAGGCCGCCCGGCGTTTACTTATCGAAAAAGGCTGGGACCTGAAATACGGCGGCCGTCCCCTTCGCCGGGCGGTACAAAAAGAGCTGGAAGACCCCCTCTCCGTACTGCTGCTGGAAAGGGAATATCCCCCCGGAACGATCTTTTACGCCGGCTGCCGGGGGGGCAAAATAACCATCAGGGCAAAGACCGCGGATCGGGAAACAGCGCCGAATACGGCGGCGCAGAAGACAGTGCCGGCGGTACCGGAAGCGCCGGTATCGGAACCGGCGGCGCCGGAAACAGCAATGCGGGAAATGACGGAGCCGCGGCATGATTACCCTGCCCGTCACCGGTGAGCCCGGAAGGGTCATCACCCTTAACCCTTCCAAAATTATCGCCGTGGGGCTTAACTACCGGGCGCATGTCAGGGAAAGCCTGACCTTCGGGACAAAATCCCTGGACGAGCCGAAGGAGCCCGTTCTTTTTGCCAAGACCCCCAATGTACTCATCGGTTCCGGGGAGTCCATTGTTATTCCTCGCCTGATAGACGACTATGGCTTTGAAGAACCGAGGACCGATCCCGAGGGCGAACTTGCGGTGATCATCGGCAAGGGCGGCCGGCACATCAGGGAGGAAAACGCCCTGGACCACGTGCTGGGCTATACCTGCTTTAACGACGTCAGCCAGAGGAACATCCAGAAGGCCGATCCCTCCGGCTGGTTCCGGGGCAAATCCTTCGACACCTTCGGTCCCGCGGGCCCCGCCGCGGCCCTCCGGGGCAGTATCGATCCGGGAAAGCTTGGCATCCTCACCCGGATCAACGGCCGGATCGTCCAGTCCGGCAATACCCGGGACATGATCTTTTCCGTACCCCGGCTTATCGCCTATATCTCGAAACAGTTTACCCTGGAACCGGGGGACCTGATCGCCACCGGCACCCCCGCGGGGATCAGCCCCGTCAAACCCGGGGACACGGTAGAAGTGGAAATAGAAGGGATCGGAATCCTGCGGAACCCGGTAATCAGGGAACCTCACGGGGACCGTTAGGAACGCGGGCCACGCCAGCTCTGTAGCCGACGCGGCCGTGCCAACACCGGCGGCTGTACCGGTGCGGGGGCTATATAACCGTTCCGGGATACAGGACCTGGTTTTTGGGGATCACGATAATGCCGTCCACGATATAGTAATGGCCGTAGTTGCCGTCCGCCCGCTTAAGGTTGTCAATGCCGATACGGCAGCCCTCGCCGATGCAGGCGTTCTTGTCGATAATCGCCCCCTTGATGATGCTGCCCTTGCCGATGCCCACATTGGGGACCCGCTTTTCCTCGTTAAGCTTTTTCTGCTCCTCCAATTCGTAGTAGTCGGCGCCCATGCAGATCACCCCGTTCAGGCTCGCCCCCGACTCTATGGTGGTTCTGACCCCCACGATGGAATTTGAAATCGACGCGTTGGTAATGATACAGCCTTCGGCGGCCAGGGACTGGTTCATGTTGCTGAAATTCATTTTCGACGGGGGCAGCGCCCGGACGTGGGTATAGATGGGCATGGCCTCGTCGTAAATATCAAACCGGGGACGCAGGGTGGTCAGCTCCAGGTTCGCTTCGTAAAAACTTCTGATAGTACCGATGTCCTCCCAGTAACCCTTAAACACATAGGCGTTCACCTTAAGCTTGTCGATGGACTGGGGGATAATCTCCTTGCCGAAATCGGTAAGCTCGTTGCTCAGGCATTCTTCCATGGCCGCGGCGTTGAACACGTAGATCCCCATGGACGCCAGGTATTCGTCCTTGTCGTTTTTATCCCGCTTCAGTTCCGGCGGAGCCTTGTAGTCCGAAATATCCCTGTCCGGCCCGGGCTTTTCCAGAAATTCGGTAATCCCCGAACTCTTGTTCACCTTGAGGATCCCCAGATTGCTTGCCTCTCCCCTGGAAACGGTGGTACAGGCGATGGTAATGGCCGCCCCGGATTCCCGGTGCTTCCGGATAAAATCCTTCAGGTCCATCCGGTACAGCTGGTCCCCGGAGAGGATCAGATAGTACGAGGGATTCTGGGTCCTGAAGTGGATAAAATTTTTTCTGATGGCATCGGCGGTACCCTCGAACCAGCTGGTATGTTCAAAGGTCTGTTCCGCGGCCAGAATTTCCACAAAGCCCTGGGAAAAAATATCGAAGACATAGGTTTGGGCGACGTGCAGGTTCAGGGACGCCGAATTAAACTGGGTAAGCACATAGATCTGCCTGAAATTGGCGTTGATGCAGTTGGATATGGGAATATCCACCAGCCGGTATTTACCCCCAAAGGGGACCGCCGGTTTTGCCCTCGCTTGGGTCAGGGGAAACAGCCGGGTCCCCTTCCCGCCCCCCAGTACAATAGACAAAACTTCTGCCATAGACGCCCTCTTCTATACACATGATACATGAAATACCGTTACTGCCCGCATGATGATAAGCGATGATGAACATGCTTACAGTATACGCTTTTTTGCTTTTTATGTCGATACCGCGAATTGCCGTCCTTTTTTATCCTGGACCGTTCCCGCCTCCCCCACCCCGTAGACCGGGACAGCACGTAACGTTACACTGAAAGTCCCATGAATCCGCGGCGGGCAGCAAAAACGGCGTTTCTCTTTTTTGTTCTCGTCCTCTTTGTCTCCTGCGCCCGGAATGTTCCCGTTCCGGCGGGGGAAGCGGAGGATTTCGAAGTTTCCCAAACAGTCAATCCCTTTGAGGACGCTCCTGCGGGCCCGGAGATCCGGTACGTCGGGGCTTCCGACGGCCTTGTCCTGCGGGCCGGTCCCTCCGTTTCGTCCCAGCGAAAGGCGGTGCTGCCCCAGTTTACCCGGCTTACCGTTATTTCCCGGGGAAACTCAACGGAACACCTGAGGGGCAAAACGGGTTTTTGGCTGGAGGTTGAGACCCTGGGCCAAACCGGCTGGGTCTTTGGCGGGGAAACCATTGATCAGCCTGTCCTGAAAGAAGCTTTTATCGGTGAATGGCTTGAGGAACCGGAAGTGTCCGGAGATACGGAAGAAGAGTTCGCCCTGCTCTACAATTATTATTATGACGACGGCATCCGGCATTTTTCTTTTCTTGAAGACGGCTCATATTATGAAGGGTATTCGGATCGCAGAGGTTCCTGGGACTATGACGGAAAAGAACTGGTTAGGGCAAGGAGCAGTACCCCTCATAACAGGGTGTTTTTTGAAAGCAGGGATCGTTTTTTTATCGAATCCGAGGAAGGAAAAGGAGTATGGCTTGGCAGGATCGACGCAAAACTCCGGGAAATGATGGATTTTGACTGGTCCCGGCCGGATATTAACGCGTACCTGTCTTCCGGGGCCTATGCTGATGAACAGCTTGCCTTCGGCTTTGTTCCCTTTACCTATGCCCTGTCCCGGGGCAAGCCGCAGATAGCCCGGTATATCCTGGAGGATTACGGGGTCTCCCTCTCGCGGCGGGACATCTGGGGAAGGACGCCGTTGATGTACGCCGCAGCCTCCGGAGATTCGGCGCTTGTTTCCGAACTGTTGGGCCGGGGCGCGGCGTCCGCCGACAGGGATATATGGAACCGCACACCGCTTTTTTATGCCGCCGGAGCGAAGGGAGGGGACGGCGAAATCGTGCGGAAGCTTGCGGAAAAGGGCGCGGATATCAACGGCCGGTCAAAAGCGGGACGGACGCCCCTGATGTACGCCGTGGTGAATGAAAACCGCGGGACGGCCCTGGCGCTGCTTGCCGCCGGGGCGGATCGCTCCGTAAAAGACAGCGACGGGAATACGGCCCTCCATCTCTTTTGCCTCCGTGTCCGGGCTCCTTCCATGCTGGGGGTTCTGGAAAAACTGGCGGAGGGCGCGGATCCAAACCCCCGGAACAACGAATCCCTTACCCCTCTGGATCTGACCATGTTGAACCGCCGGGAAAAACGGACGTACTATGAACATGATATTGGCTTCCATGATTACTACGAGGCGGACGAGTACGGTGACAAAGTACGGGCGCTTCTTAGAGTCTCCGGCGCCCGGTACAGTACGCCGGAAAAACAGCGGGAAGCCGAACCCTATAACCTTATCGTAGCGCCGGGAACAAAGAAAATTAAAGACGCGGAATATCCCGGTAGAAGCCTTTTTACGCTTATCCTTCCACCGGGTCTGGAGTCAATCGGCGAGAGGGCTTTCGAGGACAACCATATCAAAAGCCTTACCGTTCCCGGCAGCGTTACCTTTATGGGCAGGAACGCGTTCCGGGATAACCTAATCACCGAGCTTGTCCTGGAAAACGGACTTATCACCATCGGTAAAAGCGCTTTTTCGGACAATCGTCTGGAATCCGTTGTTTTCCCCAAAACCCTTAGGTCTATTGGACTTTACCCCATTCGGTAGACATCATTAAGCAACCCGTCCTGAGTTAAACATAGCCGGCGCCACATAGTCAAGCGCCGAATGCAAGCGAAGGCGATTATAATACAGCTCAAGAT